>JBKPCQ010000032.1:0-14224 GCA_046727455.1 Actinomycetota bacterium
TCGACGCGGCGGTCGCCGGTACCGCCCTGGCCCGCCGGCAGATCCGCCAGCACACCAGCGCGGCCGAGCCGCCCGGCAGCTCGGACGGTGCGCAGCGGCCGGCGGCCCGGCGGGTCGCGGCGGAGGCGCCGGGTTATCCCACGCTGGCCGAGCCGGCACGGGTCGCGGTGCCGGATGACGCGCCGGAAGCGGCCGCTGAGTCGAAGCCGGTAGCCGCCACCGATACGGCGCTGGACCGCGGTGCCCACGCCTGAGTCGCCGGGCTGACTCGGCGGTCTCCACCCGTCCGCGCGACATGCCGTGGCACACAGTTGGGCGATATCGGTTGCGGCTGGGCGCCGGCCGGGAAATGCTTGTATTCCGCAAGTAATCATGGGGAAGGGAGCACGCCGATGCCGGTCACGGATCTGGACGTGTATGCCCAGATCGGCCGCCAGCTCGGCCTACTCCTCAGGCGTACGGAGCGGTTCTGGGCGGGGCTGCGGATCGAACCGGACGGTCCGAGCCTCGAACGCGGGGCGTACCTGCTCCTCGTTCATCTCAGCTCGAACCGACCGTGCCGCTTGTCCACGGTGGCGGAGGATGTCTGCCTGGACCTGTCGACGGTGAGCCGCCAGGTCGTCGCTCTTGAGGCGGCCGGGCTGGTCAGCCGCACCCCGGACCCGACCGACCGGCGGGCCATGCTGATCGAGGTCAGCGCCGCCGGTCACGAGGTGCTCGCCCACAACCGGGAGCGCTGGCAGGCCGTACTGCACGAGCTGCTGGCCGACTGGACCCCGGACGAGCGCGCGGAGTTCGCGCGGTCGTTCGCCCGGTTCAACGATGCGCTGGCCCGGCGACAAGACCGTCGGCAACAGGAGAAGAAGCGATGAGTACCACCGCCCAACCCGCCACCCGGCCGGTACTGAGCCACCGACAGATCCTGCTGCTCATGAGCGGGTTGATGACCGGCATGCTGCTGGCCGCCCTGGACCAGACGATCGTCGGTACGGCGCTGCCGACCATCGTCGGGAAGCTCGGCGGGATCAACCACTACTCCTGGGTCGTCACCGCGTACCTGCTCGCCTCGACCGCCTCCACCCCGCTCTACGGCAAGGTCTCCGACCTGTACGGGCGCCGGCCGGTACTGATCTTCGCCATCGGCACGTTCACGCTGGGCTCGCTGCTGGCCGGCGCCTCGCAGAACATGACCGAGCTGATCCTCACCCGGGGCGTGCAGGGTCTGGGCGCGGGCGGTCTGATGACGCTGGCGTTCACCATCGTCTCGGACGTGCTGCCGCCCCGCGAACGACCCCGGTACCAGGGGCTGTTCGGCGCCGTGTTCGGCCTGTCGAGCATCGCCGGGCCGTTGGTCGGCGGGTACTTCGCCCAGCACAACTGGCGCTGGATCTTCTACATCAACGTGCCGATCGCGATCGTCGCGATCATCGTCTGCAACCAGGTCCTCCGGCTGGTTCCGTTCCACCGGCGCGAGCACAAGATCGACTGGCTCGGCGCGGCCCTCATGGTCGGATCCGTCGTCTGCCTGCTCCTCGCGCTGTCCTTCGGCGGCTCGCGCGGCTGGGCCTGGGGCTCGGCGCGCATCCTCGGGCTGTTCGCCGGCTTCGCCGTGCTGGCGGTCGCCTTCCTGTTCGTCGAGACGCGGGCGCCCGAGCCGATCCTGCCGCTGCAGTTGTTCCGTAAGCCGACGTTCTCCATCGCGAACGCGGCCACCTTCATCCTCGGCTTCAGCATGTTCGGCGCGATCATCTACATCCCGCTGTACCTGCAGATCGTCAAAGGCGCGACGCCGACCGAGTCCGGCCTGCTGCTGCTGCCGATGATGGCCGGCGTCATCGGCACCTCGATCGGCTCCGGCCGGTTGATCAGCCGGGTGGGACGGTACAAGTGGTTCACCGTCGCCGGTACCGCCGTCATGGCCGCCGGTCTGCTGCTGTTCACCGCGCTGCAGGTGGACACCCCGCTCTGGCAGGCGTTCCTGTACATGCTGGTGATCGGCATCGGGCTGGGTCTGGCCATGCAGCCGCTGATCCTGGCGGTACAGAACAGCCTCGACCTGCGCGACATGGGCGCCGGTACCTCGACGGCCACCTTCTTCCGGGCGCTGGGCGGATCGGTTGGCGTCGCCTCGCTGGGTGCGGTCCTGAGCAACCGGCTCACGCACGAGTTGCGGCCGGCGCTGGCCCAGGCGCTGCACCAGCTCTCGCCGGCCCAGACCGCCCAGTGGGGGCCGAAGCTCGCCAACCTGTCGATCAACGACCCGGCCTCGCTGAAGAAGCTGCCCGGCCCGATCCTGAACGCGATCCAGCACGCCTTCGTCAACACCCTCCACCCGATCTTCCTGATGGCCGGGCTGGTCGCCCTGATCGCCGTCGCGCTGTGCCTGGCGCTTCCCGATCACGTACTGCACGGGCGCGCCCCCGGTGGCGAGGGCGGGCACACCGTCGACGCGGGGGAGCTTGCCGAAGCCAGCGTTGGCTGAACGGGGACTAGCCTCGTGTGACCGCCGCCCACTACCGTGGTGATCATGCGGAGCACCATGATGGACCTGCCCCTTCAGATCTCCCGCCTGCTGGAGCACGGCAGCACCGTACACGGTAAGGCTGAGGTGACCACCTGGACCGGCGACGGTGTGCGCCGGACCAGCTACCGGGAGTTGGGTGCGCTGTCCGCGCGGCTCGCCCATGCGCTGCGGGACGATCTGGGCGTGACCGGTGACGACCGGGTGGCCACGTTCATGTGGAACAACGCGGAGCACTTCGCCGCCTACTGTGCGGTGCCGAGCATGGGTGCCGTGCTGCACACGCTGAACATCCGGCTCTTCCCCGACCAGGTCGCCTATGTCGCCAACCACGCGCACGACAAGGTCGTGATCGTGGACGGCACGCTGATCCCGCTGCTGGCGCGCAGCCTGGTCGAGATGAAGACGGTGGAGCACGTGGTGGTGGTCGGAGAGGGCGACCCGGCGCCGCTGTCGGCCGCGCCGGTCACCGTGCACCGGTGGGCCGAGCTGGTGGAGGGCCGGCCGGCGGAGTACCCGTGGCCGGTGGTCGACGAGCGCGACGCGGCCGCGCTGTGCTACACGTCCGGTACCACCGGGAATCCGAAGGGCGTGGCGTACTCGCACCGGTCGGTCTGGCTGCACTCGATGCAGGTGTGCGCGCCCGAGTCGTTCGGGCTCACCGGCTCGGACAAGGTGCTCAGCATCGTGCCGATGTTCCACGCGATGTGCTGGGGCCTGCCGTACGCCGCGCTGATGGCCGGCTGCTCGGTGCTGATGCCGGACCGGTTCCTGCAGGCCGCTCCGCTGACGGCGATGATCGAGGCGGAGAAGCCGAGCCGCGGGGCGGCGGTACCGACGATCTGGACCGACCTGCTCGCCTACCTCGACACGCACCCGGCCGACGTGTCCTCGCTGAAGGAGGTCGTGGTCGGCGGCTCCACCTGCCCGCCGGCGCTGATGCGCGCCTTCTGGGACCGGTACGGCATCCGGATCATCCACGCGTGGGGGATGACCGAGACGTCGCCGCTCGGCTCGGTGTCCCGGCCGCCCGCCGGCGCCACCGGGGACGAGGAGTGGCGGTACCGGTACACCCAGGGGCGGGTACCGGCCGCGGTGGCCGCCCGGATCGTCGGGCCGATGGAGGACGTGCTGCCCGCCGACGGCGAGTCGGTCGGCGAGCTGGAGGTGCGTGGCCCGTGGGTGACCGGCACCTACCTCGGCGACGAGGAGCCCGACCCGGGCAAGTTCCGCGACGGCTGGCTGCGCACCGGCGACGTCGGCACGCTGTCCCCCGACGGGTACATCACGCTGACCGACCGGGCGAAGGACGTCATCAAGTCCGGCGGCGAGTGGATATCCTCCGCCGAGCTGGAGAACCACCTGATGGCACACCCGGCGGTGCTGGAGGCGTGCGTGGTCGGGGTACCGGACGACCGGTGGGGGGAGCGGCCGTTCGCGACCGTGGTGCTCCGCGAGGGCGCCACCGCCACCATCGAGGAACTGCGCGAGTTCCTGGCCGGGCAGGTGGCCCGGTGGCAGGTACCGGAGCGATGGGCGTTCATCGAGGCGGTACCGAAGACGAGCGTCGGCAAGTTCGACAAGAAGATCGTGCGCAGCCAGTACGCGGAAGGAGCGCTGGACGTCCGTACCGTGGATTAGGCCGACTTGCGCGCGGTCTTCTTCGCCGGGGTCTTCTTGGCGGTCGTCTTCTTCGCGGGCTCGGCTTTCTTCGCGGGCTCGGCCTTCTTGGCCGCCTTCTTCGCGGGCGCCTTCTTGGCGGGGGCGGTCTTCTTCGCCGGCTCGGCCTTACGCGCCGACCGGGCGGCGGTGATCGGGGTCGGCTCGCCGCCCTCACCGCGCGCCGCGCGGGCCCGCTCGACCGACGCGCGCAGTGCCGCCATGAGGTCGACGGCGGCCGGCGCCGCCTCCTCCTCGGGCGGCGCGACGATCTCCCGGCCCTCCACCTTGGCGTCGATGACCTCCTGCAGGGCCTCGCGGTAGTTGTCGGTGTAGGTGTCGGGGTGGAAGTCGCCGGCCATCGAGTCGATGAGCGATTCCGCCATCGCCTTCTCCTGTGGGCGGACGGTGAGGTCCTCGTCGAGGAAGTCGAAGTCGGGGGTGCGTACCTCATCCGGCCACAGCATCGTGTTGAGGACGAGCACGTTGTCCTTCACCCGCAGTGTGGCGAGCTGCTCCCGCTGCCGCAGCGCCACCTTGACGATCGCCACCCTCTCCACATCGGACAGTGCCTCGCGCAGCAGGGCGTACGGCTTGGTGGCGGTGCCCTCCGGCTCCAGGTAGTACGCCTTGGCGTAGAGGATCGGGTCGACCTGGTCGGCCGGGACGAACTCCAGTACCTCGATCGCCCGCGACGTGCTCAGCGGCAGGTCGGCGAAGTCCTCGTCGGTGAGCACGACGATCTCCCCGCCACCGGTGTCGTACCCCTTGGCGATGTCGTCGTAGGGCACCTCCTCGCCGTCGAGTGAGCACACCCGCTTGTATCTGATCCGCCCACCGTCGGTCCGGTGTACCTGGTGGAACCGGATGTCCTTCTCTTCGGTCGCCGAATACAGCCGGACGCCGATCGACACCAGGCCGAACGAGACCGCGCCTTTCCAGATGGCCCGCATACTCGCAGGATACGGCCTGTGCGGCGATTTCGGGTCAGGGTCGGACCAGCCATGATCGCGATACGATCACCTGGTGCCCACGGCACCGATGCTCGCCACCACCGGCCCGCTCCCGGTCGGATCGGGCTGGGCGTACGAGTTCAAGTGGGACGGCGTACGGGCGCTCGCGTTCATCCGCGACGGCAAGCTCCGGCTCCAGGCGCGCAGCGGCGCCGACATCACGATCGCGTACCCAGAGCTGGCGCCGCTGAGTCGTACGCTGCCCGACGCGGTACTCGACGGGGAGATCGTGTCGCTGGACGCGGCCGGCCGGCCGTCGTTCACGACGCTGGCCGAGCGCATGCACGTCCGGGAGCGGGCCCGGGCGGCCCGGCTCGCCGCGGCGCGCCCGGTCACGTACATGATCTTCGACCTGCTCCGGCTGGAGGGCGTGAACCTGGTCAACCTGCCGTACGCCGAGCGGCGCGCCCTGCTCGACGGGCTGGACCTGGCCGGCGAGCGCTGGCTGGTACCGCCGTCGTTCCCGGACGGGGCGGCGACCCTCGCGGCGGTCCGGGAGAACGGCCTGGAGGGCGTGGTGGCCAAGCGGCTGGACTCGGTGTACCGGCCGGGGGTCCGCTCGCTCGACTGGATCAAGCACAAGGCCGACGAGTCGGCGGAGTTCGTCGTCGGCGGGTTCCGCCCGGGCGCCCGGGTGCTCGGCGCGCTGCTCATCGGGGTACCGGGGCCGGACGGGCGGCTGCTGTTCCGTGGCCGGGTCGGTGGCGGGATCTCCGCCGCCGCCGAGCGCGCCCTGCTCGCCGAGCTGCGGCCCCGCCGCTCGCCGGTGTCGCCGTTCGCGACGGAGCTGGCCCGGGAGGATGCGAAGGACGCGACCTGGGTACGTCCTGAGGTCGTGGTGGAAGTCAAGTACGGGCAGCGCACCCCGGACGGCCGGCTGCGCTTCCCCCGGTTCCTGCGGTTGCGCCCGGACCTGACCCCCGGGGAGGTCGTCGATGCCTGACCGCCTCGTCGTCCGGGTGGACGACCGCCAGCTCGAACTGTCCAACCTGGACAAGGTGCTCTACCCGGCGATGGGCTTCACCAAGGGCGAGATCATCGACTACTACACCCGGATCGCCCCGGCTCTGCTGCCGCACCTGCGGGACCGCCCGCTGACCCGGATCCGGTACCCGAACGGCGTGGCGGGCAAGGGGTTCTTCGAGAAGAACGCGCCCGGCGGGGTACCGGGCTGGGTACGCGTCGAGACGCTGCCCGCGCCGGGTTCGACCAGGGACCGCGAGACCATCGACTACGTCGTCTGCGACGACCTGCCGACGCTGGTCTACCTCGCCAACCTGGCCGCGCTGGAACTGCACGTACCGCAGTGGAAGGTCGGCTCGGCCGGCCCCGACCGGCTGGTCGTCGACCTCGACCCCGGCCCGCCGGCCGGGCTCGCCGAGTGCGCGAAGGTCGCGCTGCTGTTGCGCGAGCGGCTGGCCGCCGACGACCTGGTCGCGTACCCGAAGACCTCCGGTAAGAAGGGCATGCAGCTCATGTGCGGGCTGGCCGGCGAGCAGCCGGCCGAGGACGTGTCGACCTACGCGCGGGTGGTGGCCGAGGAGCTGGCGGGGCGGTACCCCCGGCTGGTCACCGCCAGGATGACCAAGAATCTGCGGCCGGGGAAGGTGTTCATCGACTGGAGTCAGAACAGCGCGGCGAAGACCACGGTCGCGCCGTACTCCCTGCGGGCCGAGGCGACGCCGACCGCCTCCGCGCCGCTGACCTGGGAGGAAGTGGAGGGCGGCGACGTGCGGCCGCTGCGGGCCCCGCAGGTCATGGCGAGAGTCGACCGGTACGGCGATCTGCTGGCCCCGCTGTGTGACGGCGGCCCCCGGGTGCCGGTTTGACGTACCTCTTCCGGCTCTTCCCCTCGAAGAAGGCGATCTTCATGGCCACCCTGGAGCGCTGCTACACCCGGCTGGAAGCCCGGTTCGAGGCGGCCGGCGCCGGGCTGACCGGGGAGGATGCGCTCGCCTCGATGGGCCGCTCCTACAACGAGCTGCTCGACAACCGCCCGATGCTGCAGATGCAACTGCAGATGTGGTCCG
Source organism: Actinomycetota bacterium (assembly GCA_046727455.1). Classification (GTDB taxonomy): domain Bacteria; phylum Actinomycetota; class Actinomycetes; order Mycobacteriales; family Micromonosporaceae; genus AC-43. The sequence goes on from JBKPCQ010000032.1 coordinate 7,224, forward strand.
CGGCGTGCCAGGACGACGACATCCGGGCCGCTACGCGGCGCGGCCTGAGCCGGCTGTGGCAGCAGATCGAGCGGATCAGCGGCGCGGACCAGATGCGGATCATGCAGTTCTTCGCGAGCGGGATGCTGCTCAACGTGTTCGCCGCGCTGGAGCTGCCCCGGATCAGGGAACAGCTCGGCGAGGCGCTGACCGGGCTGTCGACCGTACCACCGGGTTGATTTTTTTTGGGCAAGGAAGTTAGTGACTAATCACTACGGGAGAGTCATGAGACGAGGGTTCTGGACGTTCCTCGCCACCGGGGTCGCGGTCTTCATGGTGTCGATGGACAACCTGGTGGTGACCAACGCGCTGCCGGTGATCCGGCAGCGGCGTCCTGTTCGTCGCGTTCCTCGCCTGGGAGTCGCGGGCCCGTACCCCGATGGTGCCGCTCGGCCTGTTCCGCGACCAGGGCTTCTCGCTGATCAACGCGGTGGCGCTGGTGATGTCGTTCGGCATGTTCGGCGCCGTCTTCCTGGGCGCCCAGTACCTGCAGACCGTGCAGGGGTACTCGCCGTTCCAGGCCGGCCTGCGGACCCTGCCGTGGACCGCGATGCCGGCGATCGCCGCGCCGCTGTCCGGGTACCTGTCCGACCGGTTCGGCGCCCGGCGGATCGTGGCGTTCGCGCTCGCCCTGCAGGCGACCGGCATCGCCTGGCTCGCGCTGCGGGTCACGCCCACCCTCCCGTACCCCCGGCTGATCCCGCCGTTCGTGCTGGCCGGCCTGGGCATGGGGCTGTTCTTCGCGCCGGTGGCGCGGCTCACCCTCGGTTTCGCGCCCCGGGAGATGGAGGGTGTCGCCTCCGGTACCTCGAACACGCTGCGGCAGTTCGGCACGGTACTGGGGATCGCCGTGCTCGGGTCGGTGTTCTCCAGCTTCGGCGGGTACGCGACGGCGGCGGACTTCGTATCCGGTACCTCCGCCGCGCAGAAGGTCGGGGCGGTGGCGCTGGCGGTCGGTGCGGTACTAGCGCTGGCGCTGCCGGCGGCCCGCAAGCCGGCCGCGGCCGAGCCGGTGGAGGCCGCCCCTGAGCTGGCTTCCGTCGCCGGCTGACCACCCCAGGGGCGAGGCGTCGCCCCCCGTCCGCTCGCTCGCTCCCGCAGAACCGATCCGTCGCCTTGCCCCTGGGACGCTGACTGGGCACGATGGCGGGAGCCGGCCGCCCGGTCGGCGCTCTGGGGGTACCTATGCATGCGCTTCGGTGCTTGGCCGCGGCCCTGACGGCGGCTGGCGTCGTCGCGGTCTGCGCCGCTCCGGCGTCGGCGGCGCCGGCCTTCGGCGCCACTCTGACCCTCGACCCGTCCAGCGGCAAGGCGGGCACCACGATCACCGCGACCTTCGTGGTCAACGCGGCCGCCGGGACGAACTGCCGGCTCCGGGTGACGTACCGCTGGGACTCCCACGTCATCGGCGAGGACCGCAGCGACTCCTGCGTATCCAAGATCAAATTCAGGGCACCGAAGTCCGGCCGGGAAGCGCGCCCGCACGAGGTCACCGCGGTGGACAGCACGACACATCAGGCCGCCGCCGCGATCTTCACGATCCTGGGTGCCGACGCGACGGCCACCCCCACGCCGACCGGTGGCACTCCGGGTGCGACCGACACCCAGCCGGCCGACGTCGCGGCGCCGGCCGACACCGGTACCGCCGCTGATCCGTCGCCTCCCGCCGCCCACGGCAACGCCCTGCCCCCGGCCCAGCCGTCCTCGTCGCTGTCCGCCTGGGCGCTGGTCTTCGGCGGTGTGCTGGTCCTCGGTGGCGTCGCCATCCTGGCCCTGGTCATCCTGCGGATGCGCCGCCCCGGCGCGGATCCCGACGAGGAGGAGCCGCTACCGCAGCCGAGCTACGCGGCGCCGGTGACGCAGACCATGCCGCTCCCGTTCGGCCGGCACGCGAGCACCCAGCGGATCGAGTACCCGCCTCCGCCGGGGGTACCTGACTAGCCTGTCGACCACGGCGACGCCCCGGGACACGCTCAGCGAGTTCAGCCAGCGGCCCGGGCGACGGTGGCCGACCGGTTCCGCCGCGCCCGCTCCGGCCTGCTCTTCGCCGCCCAGGCCGGGTCGCCGGGCGGTCGGGCGGCTGCCGAGCCGATAGGCTGCGGGACATGGCTGTCGAGCCGGCCGTGGCCGCCCCGCCCCGGTACCAGTGGAAGCGCGCGGCCCTGCTGGTCAGCATGGTCGTCGGCTTCGCGGCCTGCGGCATCGGCGTGCTCGTCTACCTCGGCCTGAACATCGGCATCACCGCGCTGCTGGTCGGCGTCGTCGCGGCGATCATCCCGGTGCCGGTCCTGGTGTTCTGTTTCATGTGGCTGGACCGGTACGAGCCGGAGCCGATCAGGTACCTGGCCCTCATGCTGGCCTGGGGCGCCTGCGTGGCGACCGCGGTCGCGCTGCTGCTCAACGAGGGCGCCGCCGCGGGAGCCAAGCACCTGCACCTACCCCGGGCGCTGGTCGCCGTCCTGGTCGCGCCGGTGGTCGAGGAGACCATGAAGGCGCTCGGCCCGCTGCTGCTGTTCCTGTTCCGCCCCCGGGCGTTCTCCGGCGTCGTCGACGGCATCGTCTACTGTGGACTGTCCGCGACCGGCTTCGCGATGGTGGAGAACATCCTGTACCTCGGCGGCTACGGCTACGCGGCCGGCGCCGACCGGGCCGGCGTGGCCGGCGGGGTGGCGAACGTCATCGGCATCTTCGTGGTCCGGATCGCGCTGTCCGGGTTCGCCCATCCGCTGTTCACCGCGATGACCGGCATCGGGCTCGGGGTGGCGGCCCGCTCAGCGGACCGGCGGGTCCGGATCCTCGCGCCGATCGCCGGCTGGCTCACCGCGATGACGTTGCACGGCTCGTGGAACCTGATGGCGGTGCTGGCCAACCAGACCAAGCAGATGCTGATCCTGCTGTACGGGTACTTCGCGGTGATGATGCCGATCTTCTTCGGCATGGTGGGCTTCGCGCTCTGGCTGCGGTCCTGGGAGGGGCGGCTGACCCAGCGCATCCTGCCCGAGTACGTCCGCGCCGGGTGGCTGTCCCCGCCCGAGGTGGCCGCGCTGGCCACGATGGGCCGGCGGCAGTCCGCGCGGACCTGGGCACGCCGGGTGGCCGGCGACCGGGGCGCCGAGGCGATGCGCGGGTTCCAGTACGCCGCGACCCGGCTGGCGCTGCTGCGCGACGGGCTGCGCCGGGGCCTTTCGCCCGGAGCGGACGAGGTCGGCGACGCGCTCACCGAGGAGCGCGGGTTGCTGGACGCGATCAGCGCGTACCGGGCCGTGTACACCGGCCGGGATCCGGTGACTCCGCCGGCGCGGTGGGACGGGCAGCGGTATCACATCCGCTTCCCGGACGGCTCGGTACGCACGCTCGACCCGCCGGAGCAGCCGGTCGTCCCGGTGCCGGTGATGCTGCTGCCGAGCTACAGGTAGAGCCCGGTCCCGTCGGTCTCCACGCGGCTGGCCGCGACGGCGTGCACATCACGCTCACGCAGCAGGACGTACTCCCGTCCGTGCAGCTCGACCTCGGCCCGGTCCTCCGGGTCGAAGAGCACCCGGTCCCCGGTCACGATCGAGCGGACGTGCGGCCCGACGCCCACCGCGGTCGCCCACGAGAGCCGCCGGCCCATCGACGCGGTCGCCGGGATCACGATGCCGGCCTTCGAGCGCCGCTCGCCTTCGGGACCGTCCTGCCGGACGAGTACCCGGTCGTGCAGCAGCCGGATCGGCAGGCCAACCTCGGCCTCGGTGGTGGTCACCTCGGAACGGTACAACGACCTCTCAGCGCGGCTCGGTACGGTAGGGGTGTGGACGTCGGGGGAGGGCGGATCATGGGCCGCTTGGAGCAGGTACGGGCGAACATCCGGCGCGCCTACGCAGCCGGTCGCGCGACCGTGCGGCCGAACCACCACGAGGACCTCGACGATCCGATCGTCCTGGACGAGCCGCCGCCGGACGGCGCCACCCCCGACCACTCCACCGATCACCACGAGGAGCAGGTGCCGTACCCCCTGCGGATCGCCGCCGCCTGGGCCTGGCGGATCCTGATCGTCGCCGCCGCGGCCACCGCGGTGCTCTGGGTGGTCGCCAAGCTGCGCCAGGTGGTCATCCCGTTGGCCATCGCGCTGCTGCTCTCGGCCCTGCTCAGCCCCGCGGTGGTGTGGCTGCGTAAGCGGGTACGCCTGCACCGCTCGCTGGCCACCGCGATCGTCATGATCGGCGGTCTCGCCCTGGTCGCCGGTACCCTGACGCTGGTCATCACCCAGTTCGTGTCGAGCTGGCCGAAGCTGAGCGAGAACGCGCAGGGCGGCATCCGGCAGATCCAGGGCTGGCTCAAGCGCGGCCCGCTGCACATGTCCGACCAGCAGCTCAACTCGATCGTCGGGGAGGCGCAGCAATGGTTGACCGAGCACCGCTCGACGCTGACGACCGGTGCGCTGTCCACCGCGACGACCGCGTTCGACGTGCTCGCCTCCACCTTCCTCGTGCTGTTCGCCACGTTCTTCTTCCTGCGCGACGGCCGGAGGATCTGGCGTTTCCTGGTCAGTCTGCTTCCCGTCGCCGCCCGCGAACCGCTGGCCAGCGCCGGTGACCAGTCCTGGCAGACGCTGGTCGCCTATGTCCGGGCCACCGTGCTGGTCGCGTTCATCGACGCGAGCGGCATCGGCATCGGGCTGGTGATCATGCGGATACCCCTGGCGTTCCCGCTGGCCGCGCTGGTGTTCCTCGGTGCGTTCATCCCGATCGTCGGGGCCACCCTGTCCGGCACCGTGGCCATCCTCGTCGCCCTGGTGGCCCGGGGACCGTTCTGGGCGCTGGCGGTGCTGGCGCTGGTGATCGGAGTGCAGCAGTTCGAGGGGCACGTCCTCCAGCCGACGATCATGGGCAGGGCGGTGGCGATCCACCCGCTCGCGGTGATCGTGGCGATCGCCACCGGTGTGGTCCTGGCCGGGATCGTGGGGGCGCTCGTGGCGGTACCGATCGTGGCGGTGCTCAACACCGGCGTCCGACATCTGACCGCCCGGCGAAGACACGAACCGGAGCCCGCGCCGCCGAAAGACGTGGTGGTCCGGTCCTAACCGGCCAGGCGGCGCAGGGCGGCCAGGACCACCTCCTGCTTGGTGGTGTACCAGAACGGCGGGAGCGAGGCGCGCAGGTAGCCGCCGTATCCTCGGGCGGTCTCCAGCCGGGAGTCGAGGACCGCGACGACGCCCTTGTCCTTCGCGCTGCGGATCAGCCGCCCGACGCCCTGGGCCAGCCGGACCGCCGCGATCGGTACGCTGACCGCCGCGAACCCCGACCCGCCGGCCGCGTCGACCGCGGCCGCCCGGGCCGCCGCGAGCGGCTCGTCGGGCCTCGGGAACGGCAGCCGGTCGATGACCACGAGCTGGCACGCGTCACCGGGTACGTCGACGCCCTGCCACAGCGACATCACGCCCATCAGGCAGCTCGCCCGATCCTCCCGGAACCGCCGTACCAGCAGCGGCAGCGCCTCCTCGCCCTGCAGGAGCACGGTCAGGTCGGTCTTGGCCCGCAGCACCTCGGCCGCCCGCTCGGCCGCCTTCCGCGACGAGAACAGCCCGAGGGTACGCCCGCCCAGCGCCTGTACCAGCGCGACCAGCTCCTCGGCGGCCGCGTCGGACAGGCCGGACTGGGTCGGCCGGGGCAGGTGCGCGGCGACGTACAGGATGCCCTGCCTGCCGTACTGGAACGGGGACCCGACGTCGAGGGACTGCCAGCTCCCGTCGCCCTCGGCCAGCCCGAGCGCCTTGGCGATGGTGTCGAACCGGCCGCCCAGCGCCAGGGTGGCCGAGGTCGCCACGACGGTCCGGTCGGCGTACAGGTGGTTGGCGAGGGTACCGGCGACGGACAGCGGAGCCACCACGACCGACCGGCGGCGCTCGTCCTTCTCGATCCACGCGACGTCGAAGTCGGCCTCGGCGAGCAGACGCTGGGTGGTCTCGGACACCTCGGCCAGCCCGACCTTGGCCTGCTGCTTGCGTACCGGATCGGGGTCGTCCGCCTTGACCTCGCCGATCGCGTCGAGCGCGCGCCGGCAGGCCGGGTCGAGCAGGGTCAGCGCCTCGCGCAGCGGCGCTGGCAGCCCTCCGATGATCCGGCCCGGGTTTGCTTCGCTGAGGCCCAGCGCCAGCCCGTCGCCGGCTTCGATCAGCGCCTCGTGCTCCTCCGGCGGCTGCAGGGAGCGCGCCCGCCGGGCGGCCCGGTCGATCGACTCGGGCGACAGCTCGGCCTGTGCCGCGCTGGACACCCGGTCGGCCAGCTCGTGCGCCTCGTCGACGACCAGCAGCTTGTGCGGCGGCACGATGTGCCGCCCGGCCAGCATGTCGACCGCGAGCAGGCTGTGGTTGGTGACCACGATGTCCGCCTCCCGGGCCCGCACGCGGGACGCCTCGGCGAAGCACTCCGCACCGTACGGGCAGCGGGCCGCGCCGATGCACTCCCGCGCGGGCATCGACACCAGCCGCCAGGCGGAGTCGTCGACACCCGGGTCCAGCTCGTCGCGGTCACCGGTCTTCGTTTTCGCGGCCCAGTCCCGCAGCCGCTGGATCTGCTTCCCGAGACGGCCGGCCTCGCCGAGCCAGCGCGTCTTCGTCCTCGGCCCCTCGACGACGTCGAACAGCGCGTCCGCCGGCTCGTCGGCGGAACTGTTCTCCAGCCGGGCCAGGCACAGGTAGTGGTGCCGCCCCTTGAGCACGGCGAAGGTGGGGCGCCGGCCGAGCAGCGGCTGCGCCGCGTCGGCCAGCCGCGGCAGGTCGTGGTCGACGAGCTGGGACTGCAGCGCGAGGGTGGCGGTGGACACCACCACCGGACCGTCGACGAGCAGCGCCGGCACGAGATAGGCCAGCGACTTGCCGGTGCCGGTGCCGGCCTGGACGAGCAGGTGGGTGCCGTCGACCATGGCGTCGGCCACCGCTTCGGCCATCGCGATCTGGCCGGACCGCTCCTCGCCCCCGAGCG
>JBKPCQ010000033.1:0-3573 GCA_046727455.1 Actinomycetota bacterium
GCCCAGCGCGGCCCCGGCCGCCGCGCCGGCACCGCCTCCGGCGGCAGCGCCCAAGGCCCCGGCCGCCGTGCCGTCGACGACCAGGCCGGCGCCCTGCCCGTCGTCGCAGGCCGGTGGGAAGACCCCCGGCCGCGCCCGAACGCTGGCGGTACCGGCCGACCAGCCGTTGGTCAACAAGGTCCCGTCCAAGCAGAGCTCGGCGCTGCTCGGCGAGACCGGCGTGCGGTTCGACGGGGTCGTCGACCTGCCGGTCCAGGACGGCACGATCCGGGCGCTCCAGTTCACCCTCGACTCGGCCACCTCGACGCCGTTCGAGTTGCAGGTGCCGACGCCGAACGGCACGCTCTCGCTGAAGAGCGCCAAGCTGACCGTCTCCGGGAACGTGACCTTCTTCGCCAGCCGGATCAAGGGCTTCGCCGCCGGCGTGCTGCCGGTGGACTACACGCCGGACTCGCCGCCGCTGTTCGTACCTCCGATCATCTTCTTCACCTCGGCGACGGTGGACCTGGTGTTCGTGCACTGCGACCTGCTCACCGCCCCGAGCCTGAGCATCGGGTACCTCTAGAACCGCGCGAGCGCCGCCTTCAGCGGGCCGAGCCCCAGCGCACCGAGGTTGAGCGCGTCGCGGTGGAAGGTCTTCAGGTCGAAGCCGGAGCCCTTGCGCGCCTTGGCATCCGCCCGCGCCGCGAGCCAGGTCCGCTCGCCCACCTTGTACGCCGGTGCCTGCCCGGCCCAGCCCAGGTAGCGGTTCAGCTCGAAGCGCAGGTTCTCGTCCGCCACCCGGCAGTGCGCCCGCATGAACTCCCAGCCCAGCTCGGGCGTCCAGCGCTCGCCCGGGTGGAAGCCGAACGGGTTGTCAAGCGGGATCGCCAGCTCCAGGTGCATGCCGATGTCGACGATCACCCGCGCGGCGCGGAACCCGGACGCGTCGAGCATGCCCAGCTTGTCCCCGGGGTCCTGGAGGTAGCCCAGCTCGTCCATCAGGTTCTCGGCGTACAGTGCCCAGCCCTCGCCGTGCCCTGAGTTCCAGGCCAGCAGGCGCTGCCAGCGGTTGAGCAGATCGGCGCGGTATGCCGTCTGAGCGACCTGGAGGTGATGGCCCGGTACCCCCTCGTGGTAGACGGTCGTCACCTCGCGCCAGGTCGAGAAGTCGGTGATGCCCTGCGGCACCGCCCACCACATCTGTCCGGGCCGGCTGAAGTCCTCGCTCGGGCCGGTGTAGTAGATCCCGCCGTCCGAGGTGGGTGCGAGGCAGCACGCCAGCCGGCGGACCGGCCCGGGGATGTCGAAGTGGGTGTCGGTCAGGGCTTCGACAGCCTGGTCGGACAGCGCCTGCATCCAGTCCCGGAAAGCCTCCTTGCCGGGGATCGTCCGCACCGGGTCGGCGTCCAGCTCGGCGACCGCCTCGTCGACCCCGCCGCCCGGGACGATCTTGTCGGCGACCCGGCGCATCTCGGCCTCGATCCGGGCCAGCTCGTCGAAGCCCCATGCGTACGTCTCGTCGAGGTCGATCGCGTCGCCGAGGAAATACCGCGAGGCGAGCTGGTACCGTTCCCGCCCCACCGCCTGCTTCTCCCGCCCGCGCGGCGCCAGCTCCTCGCGCAGGTGCCGGGCGAAGTCGGCGGTCGCGGCGTTCGCCGCCGCGGCGCCCCGCGAAAGGTCGGCCCGCAGCGCCTCGGGCAGCGGCTCCGCCGCCTGTACCCGGGCGGCCAGGCCCGGGTAGAAGTCGTCACCCGCCGGGTCGGTCCACGTGTCGCACTGCCTGGCGACCTCGATGATCTGTCGCCGGGCCGCCACGTGGCCCTGGCCGGCGGCGTGGTCGAGGGTCTGCCGGAACTGCGCCAGCACCCGGGGTACCTGCCCCAGCCGGCTCGCCACGTCGGCCGCCGCCGGCTCGCCCGCGATCGGCATCAGGTCGAAGACGCTGCGGACGTTGTGCAGCCCGCTGGACAACACGTTGAGCTGGCTGGTGACCTCGCCGGCCGCGTACCGCTCCTGGGCGATCGCCAGGCGCTCCTCCATCGCGTCCCTGGCGACCCGCTCGCGCTCGCCGTCCGGCTCGGTGCCGCGCAGGGCGGCAAGGGTACGGCGGTCGAGGTCGGCCAGCGCTTCGTAGTGCTCGACGCTCAGGTCACCGAGGTGGTGGTCGTATCCGGCGATCCCGGCGTAGGTGGCGCCGACCGGATCCAGCGGTGCCCACTCGTCGACGTACCGGTTGGCGAGGTCATCGATTCGTCCCACGTGCCGACCCTACGTGAAGCGATCAGTTTCCGTGGGCTGCGGTCCACTTCAGCAGCAGCGCGGCCGGCCAGGTGTTGACGATCCGCTCGGCGGGTACCGCGCAGCGGGCCGCCCGCTCGCAGCCGTACGGCAGCCAGTCGAGCTGCCCCGGCGCGTGCGCGTCGGTGTCCACCGAGAACCGGCAGCCGGCCTCGACCGCGAGGCGCAGCAGCCGCTTCGGCGGGTCGAGCCGGTCCGGCCGGCAGTTGATCTCGACAGCCTTGTCGTGCCGCGCGCACGCGGCGAAGACCGCCTCGGCGTCGAAGTCGCTCTCCTTGCGGATCGCGGCCCGCCGGTGCGCCCGGTCCCCCTCACCCCTGGTGGACAGCTTGCGCCCGGTGCAGTGGCCGAGGATGTCCAGGTACGGGCTGGCGATCGCGGTCAGCATCCGCTCCGTCATCACCGCCCGCTCGTCGGACAGCCGGCTGTGTACCGACCCGACCACCACGTCCAGCTCGGCCAGCAGCTCCGGCTCCTGGTCGAGCGAGCCGTCGGCGAGGATGTCCACCTCGATGCCGGTGAGGATCCGGAACCCGTCGGGCAGCATCGTGTTCAGCGCGGCGATCTCGTCGAGCTGCCGGCGCAACCGCTCGGGGGACAGCCCGCGGGCGACGGTCAGCCGGGGCGAGTGGTCGGTCACCACCAGGTACTCGTGGCCCAGCCGGGCCGCCGCGAGGGCCATCTCGGCGATCGGTGAGCCGCCGTCGGACCAGTCGGAGTGGGAGTGGCAGTCGCCGCGCAACACCCGGCGCAGCGCCTCGGTCTCCACGTCGAGGTCGGTGCCGGCCGTGGCGGCCAGGCGGCGCAGGTACACCGGCTCCTCGCCGGCCAGCGACTCGGCGACGCAGCGCGCGGTCACCTCACCGACCCCGGGCAGCTTGGTCAGGGTACCGTCGGCGGTCCGCCGGGCCAGCTCGTCGGCGGGCAGCTTGGCGATCGCGGCGGCGGCCGAGCGGAACGCGCGGACCCGGTACGTGGCCTCGTTGGCCCGCTCCAGCCGGAACGCGATCTCCCGCAGGTCCGCGGCGGGGTCCCGGCTCACCGCTTCTCCCGGAGTCCCTGGTCCCGCCGTCGCGCTCACCCGTCCAAGCTAGCGTAGGGCGGTGCGCACCATCGATTGGGTGGACGGCGCCGTCGAGATCATCGACCAGACCGCGCTGCCCGAACAGACCCGGATCCTGCGGCTGTCCACTGTGGAGGAGCTGGTGGACGCGATCCGCCGCCTCGCGGTACGCGGCGCGCCCGCGCTCGGCGTGGCCGGCGCGCTCGGGGTGGCGCTCGCCGCCCGCCAGT
>JBKPCQ010000034.1:0-13394 GCA_046727455.1 Actinomycetota bacterium
AGCCGCAGCCCGAGCCGCTGCGCGCCGCGGATGAACCGCAGCCGGTCCACGGTCGCCTCCGGGTACCGCCGGTGCGCCCCCGTGGTCCGGGGTGGCGGCGGTACCAGCCCGGCCCGCTCGTAGTACCGCAGCGTGTCCGGGCGTACCCCCGCCCCGGCCGCCACCTCGGCGATCGTCAATCCGGCCCGCATGCGCCAACGGTAGAACCTGGAGCGGGGTCCGGGTTCAATGTGACGTGGACCACGAAATGTCTGGCCACGCAGCGCCGTTGTGAGGAACGCTGGTGTGCTCCGTGTCCCCGGGCCTCACCTAAATTGCCTTCGCGGAATACCGTCCGGCTGGAGCCGCGTCGTGCCACTCGCCGAGAGGCGACCGGCACATCAGCGCCTCGCGGGTGGCCCCCGCACCGGTCCGGTGCGGGGGCCGCTTTGGCTAGAGGGTCAGTCCCGACTCCAGGTGGGCCATCGCCCGGTCGAGCAGCTTCCCGAGGTCGTCCTCGGCGTCGCCCTCGACCCAGGTGTAGATCGCCGCGACCATGGCCCCGGTGACCGCCCCGGCGAACGCCCGGACCTCCAGCTCGCCCGGATCCCGCCCGGTCCGGGCGGCGACCGCGCCCGCGAGCATGTCGAGGCTGCCGTTGAAGTTGTCGAGCATCCGCATCCGCAGGGCCGGTACCGACATCGAGAGCCTGGTCCGCTGCAGGATCTTGTCCAGCTCCGCCCGGCCCATCTGGGAGAACGCCATCGACATCACGTGCCGCAGGGCCGGGATGAACGGCCGGTCCGACGGCTCCTGGGCGATGAGGCTGAGCAGGAGCGGGTCGTACTCGTCCTGGATCACCACGTCCTCCTTGGTCTTGAAGTACCGGAAGAACGTGCTGGGCGAGATCTCCGCAGCCGCCGCGATCTGGTCGACCGTGGTCTGCTCATACCCCTGCTCCTGGAACAGCCGCAGCGCGTGCTCCTGGATGGACCAGCGGGTCTTCTGCTTCTTGCGTTCACGCAAGCCGGGCGAGGGCATGACCCGATTCTTCCTCGTCCGCCGGCTCGGCCGCACGGGACGGCGGCCGTGCGGGCAGGAACAGCGCCACCGCGACCGCGCCGAGCAGCGCGACCCCCGCGCAGACCAGCAGCACCCGATCCATCGCATGCTGGTACGCGTGCTGCCCGCCGATGAGGACGGCCAGGTCGCCGGTCCGGGCGGCGTACGCGGCGGCGGCCGGCAGCGACTCCCGGCCCGCGGCGGGGGCCTGCGCCGCGTACGCGCCGGCCAGCACGCTACCCAGGATCGCCACGCCCAGCGCCCCGCCGACCTGGCGCATCGTCATGGTCAGCGCGCTGCCGGAGCCGGCCCGCTCGGGCGGCAGCGCGCCGAGCACCGCGTCCATCGCGGGCGCGAGCGCCAGCCCGGTACCCAGGCCGATCGTCGTCATCCACGCCGCCACCTGGCCGTACCCGGTGCCGGAGCCGGTCAGTGAGCCGGCCGCCAGGCCGGCCGCGATCACCGTCAGGCCGAGCGTGACCGGGATCTTGGTGCCGACCCGGCTGACCACCTGGGTGCTCAGCGGGGCGGCGACGAACAGGCCGGCCATCAGCGGAAGCAGGCGGACGCCGGCGCCGAGGGCGTCGTTGCCGCGCACGAGCTGCAGGTACTGCGGGACCACGAACAGCACGCCGTACAGGGCGAAGCTGGCCAGGGTCGCGGCGATCGAGCCCCACAGGAAGCGCGCGCTGCGGAACAGCTTGAGGTCGATCATGGGGTACCGGGCGCGGCGCTGCAGCGCGACGAAGACCGCGAGGATCACCGTGCCGACCGCCAGCGCGCTGATGACGACGGGGCTGCGCCAGCCCTTGTCCGGTGCCTCGATGATGCCGTACACGAAGACGACCAGGCCGATCGTGGACAGGATGCCGCCGACGACGTCCACCGGCCGGCTCTGCGGGTCGCGCGACTCCGGGATCAGGATGGCGACCGCGATCAGGGCGAGGACCGCCGCCGGTACGTTCACGAGGAAGATCGAACCCCACCAGAAGTGCTTGAGCAGGTACCCGCCGACCAGCGGGCCCAGCGGGATGCCGAGGCCGATCCCGGCCGTGACCACCGCGATGGCCTTGCCGCGCTCCGCCTCGCTGAACAGGACCGGCAGCACGGCCAGCGTGATCGGGGTGAGGATGGCCGCGCCCACTCCCATAGCGGCGCGTACCGCGATGAGCTGACCCGGGTCGTCGACCAGCGCGCCGACCACCGAGGCGCCACCGAAGAGCGCCAGGCCGATCATCAGCATCAGCTTCCGTCCGTACCGGTCGCCCAGCGCACCGGCCGGCAGCAGCAGCCCGGCGAAGACCAGGACGTACGCGTCCACGATCCACTGGAGCTGGCTGTTGGAGGCGTGGATCGCACCGCCCAGCGTGGGCAGCGCGACGTTGAGGATCGTCGCGTCGAACCCGATGACCAGGACGCTGAGCACCAGGGCGGCGAGCGCCCACCAGCGACGGGACTTCATGACAGCCACCTCTTTTTGGATGCTACTTGTTTCTGAAAGTCGCTATCAGGTTAGAGCGACACGCAGCCGGACGCAAGCCTCTACTGGGGCAAGACGGCGCCTGAGGAGCGTCGGGGCCGGGCGAGCGGAGCGAGCGCCAGAATTACCGTGGATCAGATGCGCAGGTGGGAGGCGCCGTTGAGGTCGAGGATGGCGCCGCTGGTGAACTCGATGTCCGGCGCGGCGAGGAAGAGTACCGCGCGGGCGACCTCCTCGACGGTGGCCACCCGGCCGAACGGGCTCTGGGCCAGGATCTCGTCGTGCCGCGGCCCGTCGAGGATCTCGTTCGCCATGTCGGTCGCGACGAACCCGGGCGCCACGGCGGTCACCACGATCCCGTCGCCCCCCAGCGCTTTGGCCAGCGACTGGGTGAACGAGTTGAGCGCGCCCTTGCTCGCGCCGTACGCGAGGTGGTTCGGCTCGCCTCGGAATGCGCCGCGCGACGAGACGTTCACGATCCTCCCGCCGCCGCGCCGCCGCATGTGCCGCACCGCGCACCACGTCACGTTCGCCGCGCCGAGCAGGTTGACGCCGAGGGTCTGCTGCCAGGCCCGCTGCCACGCCGCGTAGTCGTCCTCGTCGATGCGGTTGTCCGGGTACACGCCCGCGTTGTTGACCAGCACGTCCAAGCCGCCGAGCCGGTCGGCGGCCGCGTCGACCATCCGGCGTACCGCCTCCGGGTCTGCCAGGTCCGCTTGGACGAGAGCGTGGCCGGCGCCGGGAAGCTCCCGCACGACCTGCTCGGCAGCCGCGCGCGAGCCGCCGTAGTGCACCGCGACCCGCTCGCCGGCCTCCGCGAAGGCGCGTGCCACGGCGGCGCCGATCCCCCGCGACGCGCCCGTGACGAGCACAGCGCGGTTCACGCCAGCTCCGCCACGGCTTCGAGGAGCCGGTCGACGTCAGAGCGGTCGTTGTAGTGGACCAGGCCGGCGCGGACCGCGCCGCCGGTGTCGCGGATGCCGAGCACGCCGGTCAGCTCCCAGGCGTAGTTGTGCCCGTCCCAGACGTTCACCCGGCGCGCGGCCAGGTGCTCGGCGACCTGCCGGGGGGTGTGGCCGGCGACCCGGAAGTACGCGGTCGCCGTCCGGCGGGCCGGGCTGCCGTAGCGGGTCACGGCGGGCAGCGCGGCCAGGCCCGCGTGCAAAACCCCGAAAAGCTCCTGCTCGTACCGCTCCGCCGCGGCCATCGACACGAGTACCCGCTCGCGCCGCGAACCGGTCGCGTCGGAATCGAGCGACGCCAGGTGCTCGACGGCCGCGGTCACCCCGGCCAGGTCGGCGATCGGCGCCGTACCGGTCTCGAACCGGTACGGCACCTCCCCGGGCGAGGACGCCAGCTTGTCCGGGCGCAGCCGTTCCAGCAGCGCCGGATCGGCGACGACCGCCCCGACGTGCGGCCCGCACCACTTGTACGCGCTCGTCGTGTAGAAGTCGGCGCCGAGCGCGGCGACGTCGACCGGTACGTGCGCGGTGGCGTGCACGCCGTCGACGTAGGTCAGCGCTCCGGCGGAGTGCGCCACGGCGGCGATCGCGGCCACGTCCGGCCGGGTGCCGAGGACGTTGCTCGCGGCGGTGACCGCGACCAGCCGGGTCCGCTCGGACACCAGCTCCTTGTACTGCTCGGTGGGCAGCTCGCCGGCCGGCAGTTCGACCTCGGCCCACCGCACCGTCGCGCCGGCCCGGGTGGCCGCCTGGATCCAGGGCCGGACGTTGGCGTCGTGGTCGAGGCGGGAGACGACGACCTCGTCGCCCGGCCCCCAGTCCTGGGCGAGGGCGGATGCGAGGCGGTACGTCAGCGTGGTCATGTTCGCGCCCAGCACCACGCTGTCCGGGTGCCCGCCGACCAGGTCGGCGACCGCGCGCCGGGACTCCGCCACGATCGCGTCCGAGCGGTGGCTGGCCGGGAAGGCGGCGCCGAGGTTGCCGATGCCGGACCGGTACGCGCTCGCGATGGCCTCGATCACCGAGTCCGGGGTCTGGGTGCCGGCGGCGCCGTCGAGGTAGGCGTACCCGTCGGCCAGGGCGGGGTACCTGGCCCGGACGGCGGCCACGTCGAACGGCATGCCCGTCAGCGGGTGAACTCGGCCGCGAGCAGCTCGGCGATCTGGGCGGTGTTGAGCGCGGCGCCCTTGCGCAGGTTGTCCCCGGTGACGAAGAGGTCCAGGGCGCGCGGGTCGTCCAGCGAGCGGCGGATCCGCCCGACCCAGGACGGGTCGGTGCCCACCGCGTCGATGGGCATCGGGAACTCCCCCGCCTCGGGGTCGTCGACCAGGATCACGCCGGGCGCGTGGCGCAGCGCGTCGCGGGCGCCCTCGGCGTCGACCTCCGAGCCGAAGACCGCGTGGACGGCCACCGAGTGGCCGGTGACGACCGGTACCCGGACGCAGGTCGCGGAGACCTTGAGGTCGGGCAGGCCGAGGATCTTGCGCGACTCGTTGCGCATCTTGATCTCCTCGGAGGACCATCCGCCGTCCTTGAGCGAGCCGGCCCACGGGACGACGTTGAGGGCCAGCGGCGCCGGGAACGGGCCCAGGTCATCGCCGACCGCCTGCCGGACGTTGCCCGACCGCGAGCCGAGTACCCGGTCCCCGGCGACCCGGTCCATCTGGTCCAGCAGCGTGTCGATGCCGATCTTGCCAGCCCCGGAGACCGCCTGGTAGGAGGCGAGGACCAGCTCGCGCAGGCCGTACTCGCGGTGCAGCGGAGCCACCGCGACGATCATCGCGAGCGTGGTGCAGTTGGCGTTGGCGATGATCCCCTTCGGCCGGTTGCGCACCTGCTCCGGGTTGATCTCGGGTACCACCAGCGGCACGTCCGGATCCATCCGGAACGCCCCTGAGTTGTCCACCGCCACCGCGCCACGCGACGCCGCGATCGGCGCCCACTGCGCGGACACCTCGTCGGGTACGTCGAACATCGCCACGTCGACGCCGTCGAACGCCTCCTCGGCGAGCGCCCGCACGACCAGTTCCTCGCCCCGCACGACGATCCGCTTGCCGGCCGAGCGCGGCGAGGCCACCAGGCGGATCTCGCCCCACACGTTCTTGCGCGCCGAGAGCAGCTCGCACATGACGGTACCGACCGCGCCGGTCGCCCCGACCACCGCGAGTGTGGGCAGCTCGGACATTGTCTACCTCCCCGTCCCGGCGTAGACCACGGCGACCTCGTCGCCGCCGAGATCGAACGCCTCGTGCACGGCACGCACCGCTGCGTCCAGATCGGTGTCCCGGCAGACTACCGAAACCCGGATCTCGGAGGTAGAGATCATTTCGATGTTGACACCAGCCTCGGCCAGCGCGGCGAAGAAGGTGGCGGCGACCCCGGGGTGCGAGCGCATCCCGGCGCCGATCAGCGACACCTTCCCGACGTGGTCGTCGAAGAGCAGGCCCTTGAAGCCGACCTTGTCCTGGACCTTCTGGAGGGCCGCCATCGCCGTCGGCCCGTCGCTCTTGGGGAGGGTGAAGGAGATGTCGGTACGCCCGGTGCCCTCGGTCGACACGTTCTGCACGATCATGTCGATGTTGGTCTCGGCGAGCGCCACCGTCTCGAAGATGCGGGCCGCCTCGCCCGGCTCGTCCGGTACCCCCACGATAGTGATCTTCGCTTCGCTGCGGTCGTGCGCGACGCCGGTGATGAGCGCTTGTTCCACGGGTAGGTCCTCCATCGAGCCGGTCACCAGGGTGCCGGGCCTGTGCGAGTACGACGAGCGGACATGGATCGGCATCCGGTACCGGCGCGCGTACTCCACGCAGCGCAGCATCAGAACCTTCGCGCCGCAGGCCGCGAGTTCGAGCATCTCCTCGTAGGTGATCTTCCCGATCCGCCGGGCGTTCGGCACGATCCGCGGGTCGGCCGTGAACACCCCGTCCACGTCGGTGTAGATCTCGCAGACGTCGGCGCCGAGCGCGGCGGCGACGGCCACCGCCGTGGTGTCCGAGCCGCCCCGCCCGAGCGTGGTGATGTCCTTGGTGTCCTGGGCGACGCCCTGGAACCCGGCGACGATCGCGATCGAGCCCTCGTCGAGAGCCGAGCGCAGCCGGCCCGGGGTGACGTCGATGATCCGCGCGCGGCCGTGCGCCGAGGTGGTGATCACGCCGGCCTGCGAGCCGGTGTACGAGCGGGCCTCGTACCCCAGGTTGTGGATCGCCATGGCCAGCAGCGCCATCGAGATCCGCTCGCCGGCGGTCAGCAGCATGTCCAGTTCGCGGCCGGGCGGTAACGGGCTGACCTGGTGCGCGAGCTCGAGCAGCTCGTCGGTGGTGTCGCCCATCGCCGAGACGATCACGCAGACGTCGTTGCCCGACTTGCGGGTGGCGACGATCCGCTCGGCGACCCGCTTGATCCGCTCGGCGTCGGCGACCGACGAGCCGCCGTACTTCTGCACCACCAGCCCCACGGGCGCCGTGCCTCCCATTCGCGCCGACGCCGCCGGCGGACGTTCGGGCCGGCCGGCGGCGCAATTGGACGTGACCAGGGTACCGGCGGGTTCCGCGGGTCGGGAGAGTCGATCCCACGATCCGGCCCACCGGTACCGGACAATGAGGCCGTGCCTGCTCGCCGGACCGCCCTGCTCGCGCTGTGCGCGGCGGCGCTCGCGGGCTGCACCGCCCAGCCGCCGGTCCTTCCCGACCAGCCCCCGGCCACCCCCGGACCGACCGCGCCGACCGACCCGTGGGGCCAGCTCGCCGGGCGGGTGGCGGCCGCCCGGGACAGCCGCTACGCAGCCCGGTACACGTTGCAGAGCCGCGGGCGACCCGCGCGGACGGTGACCGTGACCGTCGCCACCGACGGATCCTGGCTGGTCACCATCCCCGGCGGTGCGCTCGGCGGGGCCGCCGACATCGCGGTCGCCACCACCCGGACCGGACTGTTCGAGTGCCGGCTCGGCCCCCCGACCAACTGCTTCCGGCTCGGCAACCCCGACACCACCTTCCCGGCCGCCACCGACCCGCGCGTGCACCACGTGTTCACCGACTGGCTCCGCGCGCTGGGCAACCGCGACGCGGCGATCTCCGTCGACAGCGCCGCCCCGCTGCCCGGGGCGCGCGGCCAGTGCTTCTCGGTCGAGCCGAACTCGGCGGCGCTGGCCAGCCCGGTCGACCCGGGCGTGTACTGCTACGACGACAAGGGCACGCTGACCGCGGCGGCCCTGACCATGGGTACCCTGACCCTCGCCGCCGCGCCCGCGCCGGCCCCGGCGACCGTGGTCCTGCCCGGACCGGTCGTCCCCGGCGGGGCGCTGAGCACCGTCGCGCCGCCGAGCCCCAGCCCGTCGCCGTCGCGATAACGGGGTCGCGGGGCGCACCCGCCGTCCGCTTTCCTGGAAGCCATGACGCGGCTGTCCCGGTTCCTGCCACCGCCCGGTGTCGCTCGCAGCCTCGCCCTCCAGTCGATGATCTACGCGACCGGCACCGGCGTGTTCCTGACCGGGAGCGCGGTCTTCTTCGTCCACGTCGTGGGGCTGCGCCCGACCCAGGTCGGCGTCGGCGTGTCGGTGGCCGGCGCGATCTCGCTGGTGCTGTCGGTACCGCTCGGCATGCTGGTCGACCGGGTGGGCTCCCGGCGGACCTGGATGGTCGCGGTGTTCTGCGAGGCCGCGCTGTTCTGCGGGTACCCGTTCGTGCGGGGGTTCTGGGGGTTCCTGGCGGTGGTGAGCGCGGTGGCCGTGACCAGCACCGCCGGCAACTCCGGCCGCTCGGTCTACACGATCGAGGCCATCGCGCCGGAGCAGCGGGTCCGGGTACTGGCGTTCAGCCGGTCGGCGCTCAACATCGGGTTCACCCTCGGGGCGCTCGGTGCGGGGGTGGCGCTGAGCATCAACAGCCGGCCGGCGTATTACGCGATGGTGCTCGCCAACGCGGTCGGGCTGGTGGTCAACGGCCTGTGCCTGTTCCGGCTGCCCGTGGTACCCCGCCAGCACGTGGACCGGTCCGGGCACCGGTTCGCCGCCCTGCGCGACCGCCCGATCCTGGCGGTCACCGCGCTGGTCGCGCTGCTGGGCTCCTTCGCGACGGTCTTCACCGAGGTCATCCCGCTGTGGACGGTGACCCGCACGAACGCGCCCCGGGTCGTGCTGTCCGCGATGTTCCTGGTGAACACGGCGCTGGTGGTACTGCTCCAGGTGCCGGCCAGCCGGGGCGCCGAGACGCTGCCGGGCGCTACCCGGGCGCTGCGCCGGGGCGGCTTCGCGGTGGCGCTGGCCTGCCCTGTGCTGTACCTCACCCGGGCCGCCCCGCGACCGGTGACGATCGCGCTGCTCGTCCTCGCCATCGGGCTGGTGACCGCCTGCGAGCTGTGGCATTCGGCCGGGTTCTGGGGCCTGACCACCGAGCTTCCGCCGCCCGGCAGGCGCGGCGAGTACGTCGGCGCGCTGCGGCTCGGCAACGAACTCCAGGCCATGGTCGCGCCGGCCGCGCTGACCGCGCTGGCCATCGGTACCGGCGGATGGGGCTGGCTGGTCATCGCCGGGATGTTCGTCGCGGGCGCCCTCGCGGCCGGTCCGGTCGTGGCGTGGGCCGGGCGGACCCCCCGGCTGGGCACTGCCGCCGCCCCTGAGCCGGAGCCCGCCCAGCGGTAACGAGGTGGTCGCGGCGAGGGTCCGCGTGCCGTATGGTGGTCTCCGACATGTGGCGGACGCTTCTTCTTGGTCGCCGCGGCGGGGCCTCCTCGGCCGGCACCCCGTCGCGGAGTTGATCCGCGTCCTCGCCTGAGCGGAGCCGGTCTGCCCCTTCCGCCATCGACCGGCCCAGGAGAGACCAGCCATGTCAAACCCCATCGCCCGGCAGCAGCCGAGCACCATGCCGTTCCACCGGTATCAGCCCTATCATCAACAGTTCCCCGTCGACCTGCCGCGGCGGCAGTGGCCTTCCCGGCGCATCGAGGCCGCCCCGCGCTGGTGCGCGGTGGACCTGCGCGACGGTAACCAGGCCCTCATCGACCCGATGTCCCCGGAACGCAAGCGGCGGATGTTCGCGCTGCTGGTGCAGATGGGGTACAAGGAGATCGAGGTCGGGTTCCCGGCCGCCAGCCAGACCGACTTCGACTTCGTCCGGCAGCTCATCGAGCAGGACCTGATCCCGGACGACGTGACGATCCAGGTGCTGACGCAGTGCCGCGAGCACCTGATCGACCGGACCTTCGAGTCGCTGCGCGGGGCCCGCCGCGCGATCATGCATTTCTACAACTCGACGTCGATCCTGCAGCGCCGGGTGGTGTTCGGGCTGGACCAGGACGGGATCACCGACATCGCGACGAGCGCCGCCCGGCTCTGCCAGAAGTACGCGGAGATCCACACGCCGGACACCGACATCTTCTACGAGTACTCGCCGGAGAGCTACACCGGCACCGAACTGGAGTACGCGCTGGAGATCTGCTCCGCGGTGATCGACGTGATCGACCCGGCGCCGGACCGGCCGATCATCGTGAACCTGCCGGCGACCGTGGAGATGGCCACGCCCAACGTGTACGCCGACTCGATCGAGTGGATGTCGACGAACCTGCCCCGGCGTAGCTCCGTGGTCCTGTCGCTGCACCCGCACAACGACCGCGGTACCGGTGTGGCAGCCGCTGAGCTGGGCCTGCTCGCGGGCGCCGACCGGGTCGAGGGGTGCCTGTTCGGCAACGGCGAGCGTACCGGCAACGTCGACCTGGTCACGCTCGGCATGAACCTGTTCAGCCAGGGCATCGACCCGCAGATCGACTTCTCCGGCATCGACGAGATCCGCCGGACCGTCGAGTACTGCAACCAGCTACCCGTGCACGAGCGGCACCCGTACGCCGGGGACCTGGTCTACACCTCGTTCTCCGGATCGCATCAGGACGCCATCAACAAGGGCTTCGACTGGCTGCACCGCGACGCGGCCGAGGCCGGCGTACCGGTCGACAGGTACCAGTGGGGCGTGCCCTACCTGCCGATCGACCCGAAGGACGTGGGGCGCACGTACGAGGCGGTGATCCGGGTCAACTCGCAGTCCGGCAAGGGCGGCGTGGCGTACATCATGAAGACCGAGCACCACATGGACCTGCCGCGCCGGCTCCAGATCGAATTCTCCGCGGTCATCCAGCGGCACACCGACGACGAGGGTGGCGAGGTCAGTCCGGAGCAGATGTGGGACATCTTCTCCGCCGAGTACCTGCGCCCGGGGCGGATCGACGTGGCCCGGTACTCGACGTCCACAGTGGACGGAAAGGTCGAGCTGGTCGCCGACGCGACCGTGGACGGGCAGCCGCAGGCGCTGGTCGCGCTCGGCAACGGGCCGATCGACGCGTTCGTCCACGCACTGTCCACTGTGGACATGTCGGTACGGGTGCTGGACTACGCCGAGCACGCGCTGTCGGCCGGCGGCGACGCGCAGGCGGCCGCCTACGTCGAGTGCGAGGTGGACGGCGAGACCCGGTGGGGCGTCGGGGTGGACCCGAACATCGTCACCGCCTCACTGCGGGCGGTCGCCAGCGCGGTCAACCGGGCCTGAGAGCGGCGCGCCTGCCCGCCGCGGGCCGGCCGGTGCGCCGGCCCGCGCCGGCCGCACCCACGCCGCCGCGATCAGCGCCGCGACAAGGAAGCAGCCGACGCAGTACCAGACGGCGCGGTGGTACGCGGCGTCGAAGGCGCTCGGCTGCGCGTACTGCCGCCCGGTCAGGCCCACCACGACCGGCAGCGTGGCGACGGCGAGCAGCCCCGCGGCGCGGGCCACCGCGTTGCTCACCCCGCTGGCAACCCCGGACAGCTCGTCAGGCGCGGCACCGAGCACGGCCGCGGTGAGCGGCGCCACCAGCAGCGTGATGCCCAACGCGACGAGCACGGTGGCCGGGAGTACCGCCGTGAAATAGCCCGCACCCGGCCCGATCCGCGCGCCCAGCGCGACGCCCAGCGCGGCCACGACGCTGCCCGCGACCAGCAGCGGGCCCGGCCCGATCCGGCCGGCGAGCGCGCCCGCCCTGGCCGCGCCCACCAGCATCAGCAGCGTCAACGGCAGCAGCGAGGTGCCGGCCACCAGCGCCGAGAAGCCGGCCACCGTCTGCAGCTCGACGATGAGGAAGAAGGCGACCCCACCGAGGCCGGCGTAGACGAAGAGGGTCACCACGTTGAGCGCGGTGAACCGGCCGGAGCGGAACAACCGGGGCGGCAGCATCGCCGCGTCGTCCAGGTGCCGCTCCAGCACGACCAGCCCGGCGAGCGCGGCGACGCCGACCAGGCCCGCCCACCAGGCGTGCTGGATGAGCGCGTAGGCGGTACCGCCGAGACCGGCCACGGCCAGCAGCGCACCGCCGATGTCGAACCGCTGCGATGTGTCGCCGCGGCTCTCCGGTACCCATCGGAGAGCCGCCGCCGACGCGACCACCGCCACCGGCACGTTGAGGAAGAAGATCCACCGCCAGGACAGGGTGTCGATCAGCCAGCCGCCGAGGAACGGCCCGACCGCCGTGGATACGCCGGACAGTCCCGACCAGGCACCGACCGCCCGGCCCCGGTCGCGCTCGTCGAACGAGGAGTGCACCAGGGCCAGCGAGCCCGGAGTGAGCAGCGCGGCGCCGCAGCCCTGCAACGCACGCGCGGCGACGAGCAGCCCGATGGAGCGGGACACTCCACAGAGGACGGAAGCAAGGGTGAACCACGCGACGCCGAGGAGGAAGACCCGCCGCCGGCCGTACCGGTCGCCGAGCGCTCCGCCGAGCAGCACGAAGGCCGACAGCGTGAGGGTGTACGCGGTGACCGTCCACTGCAGACCGGACACCGTCGCGTGCAGGTCCCGGCCCAGCCGGGGCAGCGCGACGATGACGACCGTCGTGTCGAGGAACGCCATCCCGGACGCGAGTGCCGACGCCGCGAGCGCGCCGCGCCCGGCGGTGGTGCTGAGGCGTAGCGCCACCAACCCAACCTAAGCTATCGGCGTGCGCATGCCCCGTGTCCTCGTACCTGTTGTCGCCGTCGTCACGCTCGCCGGGTGCACCCCGCTGGTCACCCCGACGGATGGTCCGAGCGGCGGGAGCGCCAGCGGCGGCGCGAACACCGGCGACCCGGCCGCCGCCCGCTCGGCGCTCGCCGAGCTGACCGTCGGCGGACCGCAGTCGATGGCCGGGTACAGCCGGGCGCGGTTCCCGCACTGGATCGAGCAGGGTGGCGGCTGCAACACCCGGGACCTGGTACTCAAACGGCAGGGCCAGGGCGTCGTGGCGACCGCGACCTGCAAGATCACGGCCGGTTCGTGGCTCAGCCCGTACGACAACAAGACGTACACCGACCCGCAGCAGGTCGACGTGGACCACCTGGTGCCGCTGGCGAATGCCTGGCGTTCAGGCGCGAACACCTGGACCGACGCCAAGCGGCAGGACTTCGCCAACGACCTCACCCGCCCGCAGCTACTCGCCGTCTCGCTCACCCAGAACCGCGCCAAGGGCGATCAGGACCCGTCGCAGTGGAAGCCGCCGAACCACGGGCACTGGTGCAGGTACGCCGAAGACTGGATTGCGGTCAAGCACTTCTGGGCATTGACGGTGACGGCGGCCGAGAAGACCGCGCTTACCGACATGTTGGGGGTCTGCCCATGAGTCTCACCACGGATATCACGGCCGGGCCGGGTGGGGTGATGACCGAGGAGGTCGGCGTCGTCACCGGCGACCTGACCCTGCGTAGCGAGCTGTCCGGGACGGGCGACGTGACGCTGCGGGTGCAGTACAAGGACGCGGACGAGTGGTACACGGTGCAGGGCGCCACGGCGCACCTCACCGACCAGGCGGACCTGGAGGCGGTACACGCGATCGCGGTCGCGCTGCTCAACCGCCCGTCGGGTTAGGGAGCTGAGTTCGGCAAAGCCGGCATGATCCGGTCAAGTTTTGTGGTCGGTGGCTGATTT
>JBKPCQ010000035.1:0-3396 GCA_046727455.1 Actinomycetota bacterium
GAGCCGGGCGGCGGCGCGGCCGTGCTCGCGGCCGGCGGCGCCCACTGGGTCCCTGGCTGCCGCTGGGGCAGCGGCTCCTCGCCGCCGAACCAGACCTGCTCCATCGACCGGTAGATCGGCGGCATCTCGGCCGGGTCGGGCGCGGCGCTCGCCGGCTTGGGGTATCCGAGGGGGTCCGGCCGGTCCACGGTGATGACCCCGGCCGCCGCGCCGGCCGGCACGAGCCCGGGGAGCTGCGGCATCGACCAGCCGTTGCCGGTGCGGGCCGTCGCCTGCTCGACCGCGAGCGGCGGGCGCGGCCGGGTGAGGACCGGCTCCCGCCCGCGCAGCCGGGGCAGCACCAGGATGCTGGTCGGGAGGGTGACGTTGGTGATGGTGCCGCCCTCGGCGTTCGGGCGCAGCTCCACCTTGATGCGGTACCGGCTGGCCAGCCTGGACACCACGGCCAGGCCCATCATCCGGAACGATGCCACGTCGACCGTCGGCGGCTCGGCCAGCCGCTCGTTGAACGCGCTCATCTGCTCGGGCGTCATGCCGAGGCCGCGGTCCTCGATCTGGACGAGCACGTAGTCGCCGATCCGCCGGCCGTCGGACACGACCGTGCTGTCCGGCGGGGAGAACCGGGTGGCGTTGTCGAACAGCTCCGCGATCAGCCGGACCACGTCGTTGACCGCGTGCGAGATGACCGAGACGTCGAGGTCCACCACGCCGAACTCGATGCGGTTGTACAGCTCGACCTCGGACTGCGCGGCCCGCAGCACGTCGGCGAGCAGCGCGTTCTCCCGGCGCGGCGAGCTGGAGTCGGCCCCGGCGAGCACGAGCAGGTTCTCGTCGTTGCGGCGCATCCGGGTGGCGAGGTGGTCGAGCGCGAAGAGCTGGGCCAGCCGCTTGGGGTCCTCCTCACCGCGCTCGATCGTGTCCAGCTCGCCGATCATCCGGTCGACCAGCGCCTGCGAGCGGCGGGCCAGGTTGAGGAACATCGCCGAGACGCTGGTCCGCAGTGCCGCCTGCTCGGCCGCGACCCGGACCGCCTCGCGGTGCACCGCGTTGAACGCCTGCGCCACCTGACCGATCTCGTCCCGGCTGTCGATGCGTACCGGATCCGGCAGCGAGGACGCGATCTCGTCCGGCGTCGTCTCGCCGATCTCCCGCAGGTCGCGCAGCCGGGCGACCGCGTTGGGCAGCTCCTTGCCCACCACCGCCATCGCCCCTTCCCGCAGCCGCGACAGCGACCGGGACAGCGCCCGGGCCAGCGCGAACGTGACGGCGATGGCCAGCGCGATGGCGAGCAGCACCAGGATCGACTCGACGACCACCTCGCGGACCACCGAGCCCTGCAGCGCCTTGGCGTCGTCGGTCAGTTCGTCGTCGAGCCGCTGCTCGGCCCAGCGCATCAGGTCGACGACGGCACCGACGGCGGAGGCGAGGTCCAGTGGGCTGACCATCAGAGGTGTGTCCGGCCCGACGGAGCGGCCGACCTGCTGGGCCACCTGGTCGGCGAGCTGTACCGCGTCCCCGGTGATGGTCTGCTTGACCAGCTCGGCCTGCTCCGGTGTGGCGCTCACGTCGAAGCCGCGCAGCGCGGCCTCCTGGCCGGTCAGCGTGGCCAGGAATGAGCTGTACTGCTGCTGGTCCAGGTGGCCGGACTTCAGCGCGGCGTACCCGGTCGCCTGCTCCTGCGCGGCCGCCGCCTTGGCCTGGGCGAAGGCCGCGACCGCCCGGATCGAGGCGGCCAGGTGGCCGTCCGCCGTGTACTGCACGATCTGGCTGTGGTGCGCGACCATGTCGTCGATGACCACCCCGTACCGGACCAGCACCTCGCTGATCGACACGCCCTGCCCGCCGGTGACCTGATCGCGTAGGGAGTCCACAGTGGACAGTTGCTGGTCGATCCGGTTCAGGTGGTCGGCCAGCGCGGCCGGCATCCGGCTCACCCTGCCGCGATGCGCCGTGTAGCTGCCGGTAGCCGCCTTGGTCACCTTGACCTGGCGGCTGAAGTCCGCGGCCGCCTTGGGCTCCCCGCCCAGTACCTCGGCGGCCAGGATCCGCTCCCGTTGCAGTTCGTGCGTGGCGTCGGCGACGTCACTCGACAGCGAGGTGAGCGAGGCGACGAGCTGCGCGGACAGCGCGCGCTTTCCGCTGTCGACCAGGCGCACCACGGTGAGGCTCACGATCGCGAGGATCGGAATGACCAGGATGAGTCCGAGCTTGGCCCGAATCCGCGCATCACGAAGCCCGAAGCGGCGGCGGGACGGTACCGGGCCGGTTGATTTTCCGCGTGGCGGTATTCCCCGGGGCGGCACGTTCCCTCCGCGTACAGGCATGGTCGCGCTCGTCCGCGTGCTCACGTCGACACCTTTCGTCGAAACTGCACGGCGCGCTCCGTTCGGTTCCCCACCCCACGTCGCAACGCCGCCCTACGCGGCCTCATGCCACGCGGCACGGCCGCGATTTCATCACGTCGAGTGCCTTCAACGGAAGCCTTGGGCTGGACGAATCCGGTGTGGGATAGCCAATGGTCGGACCTCGACGGGATACCGGGCCGACGGAATAGAGCTTTGACCAGCACGAATGTCTCAAGAGCCGGCGGCGGGGACGGCGAGGGTTCACAGAGACTTTACGCGGCGGACGAGCGCGATATGTAGGTTTACGAATGCGATAGGTGAAGCGTCCCGGTACGCGCCGCCGCTTGACCGGGGGCCGGTCGGTTCGGCATCGTGGGATCGCCCATCGAGCCCCCCGAAGGGATGCACCGTGCGGCCCACCCGCGTCGTGGTTCTCGTGTCCGCCGCCCTCCTCCCGCTGAGCGTGGCCGCGTGCGCCAAGCCGGCACCGGCCGCCGACACGTCCCCGATCGTGATCGGTGCGGACCTGGAGCTGTCCGGGGTGGACGCGCCCGTCGGCACCACCTACGCGCGCGCCCTGCAGTTGCGGGTCGACCAGATCAACGCGCAGGGCGGGGTGAACGGCCGGCGCATCACGCTGGAACAGAAGGACAACCGCAGCGACCCCAGCCTCTCGGTGACGAACTTCACCGCCTTCGCCGCCGAACCGGGAATCGCCGGCGTCATCATGGGGGCCTGCGCCCCGTGCGTGAGCGCGGTCTCCAAGACCATCGACGACAAGCAGCTCCCGACGGTCACGCTCGCCCCGGCGAGCGGCGTCGTACGGCCGGTCGCCGACCACCGGTACCTGTTCAAGCTCGGCCCGAGCGCCGAGGACAGCGCGGCGGTCCTCACCGGCCTGCTGCACCAGGAGGGCGTACGGAACGCCGCGCTGCTCTCCACCGACGACGTCAACGGCTCGGGGGCGATGACGGCGGTCACCGCGCAGGCGTCCCGCGCCAGCGTCAACCTCGTGAGCAAGCAGACCTTCAAGGCCACCGACACCGACCTG
>JBKPCQ010000036.1:0-10710 GCA_046727455.1 Actinomycetota bacterium
GCCGTGCGCCGCGCTTCGATGAGCACGCGCACGGCCGGCTCCGCCCGGACAAGGTCGAGCGCGTGGTCGGCGTGGCCGGGGAGGTAGCCGTTGCCGATCAGCATCGTGACGTCCGCCGCCAGGCCCTCGGCGCCGAGGGCGGCCGCCGCGAACGAGGTCGCCATGCTGAAGAAGACGACGGTACCGCCGTCCGCCGTGACCAGGATCGCGCCGTGCTCGCAACCGGGGACGTCGACGCACACGACCGTCACGTCGGCGGTACCCACCCGGTCGGCCAGCGCCACCGCATCGCGCGCGTCGGCGACCACGACCCGGTCGGCGAGGCCGCTCGCGGTCAACCGCTCGGCCTCCTCCCGGTTCGGTACCACCCCGATGGTGCGGGCCGCCCCGGCGCGCCGGGCGGCGGCCAGCGACAGCGACCCGCTCTTGCCCGCGCCGCCGAGCACCGCCACGGTCGGCGCGGAGTACCCGCGCACCACCCGCGCGGTCAGCGCCGGCGCCCCGCACACGTCGAGGACGGCCAGCGCCAGCCCGGGATCCAGGTCGTCGGGGAGCACCGCCGCGACCGAGCGGGCGAACAGGATCGCGTACCCGTCGCACGGCACCTGCTCGCCGCGCCCGTCCCAGCGGGCCAGCCCGTCGGTGACCGCGAGCGGGGTCAGCGTCAGGGAGACCAGCGTCGCCACCCGGTCGCCGGGCTTGAGCCCCAGCGGGGACGCCGGCCCGACCGCGTCGACGGTGCCGATCAGCATGCCGCCCGACCCGGTGACCGGGTTCTGCAGCTTGCCCCGGCGCTCGATGATCTCCAGTACCTCGGCCCGGACCGCCGCCCCGTCGCCGCCGTGCTTCGTGGTGAGCTGCCGGAAGCTGGCCGCGTCGAGGTTGAGCCGCGCCACCCGGATCCGGACCTCGTCGTCGCCGATCTCCGGCGAGGTGTCCAGCCGCTGCGCGGCCTGCGGGAGCACCCCGCGAGGTTCGCGCACGCGGTGCAGCCCTACGGGCGACGCCATTGACACCTCCGTGCAACAAGTCTTCCGGTATCCTATGTTGATCGCAGGATATTTTCCAATATTATCGCCATCATGGCGGGGATCTTACGGAGGGCAGCGTGGCCGAGGGACAGCCGTACGAGTACCGCCGCCGGACGCTCGCCGAGCCGGACTGGACCCGGCTTCCCGGCTGGCGCGGGGTCACCCGCGAACAGTGGGAGTCGGCCCAGTGGCAGCGGGCGCACTGCGTCAAGAACGCCCGCCAGCTCCGCGACGTGCTCGGCGATCTGGTCGGCGAGCGGTTCTACACCGACCTCGACGCCGACCAGCGCCGGATGGCCACGATGTCGATGCTGGTACCGCCCCAGATGCTCAACACCATGGTCCCCGACCGGATCCCGGACACCGAGGCGTTCTACGCCGACCCGGTCCGCCGGTACATGATCCCGGTGGCCGCCGACCGGCACCCCGACTGGCCCACCCACCCGTACGCCACCCGGGACTCGCTGCACGAGCACGACATGTGGGTCGCGGAGGGCCTCACCCACCGGTACCCCACCAAGGTCCTCGCCGAGCTGCTGTCCACCTGCCCGCAGTACTGCGGCCACTGCACCCGGATGGATCTCGTCGGCAACTCCACGCCCACCGTCGACAAGCTCAAGCTGACCCTCAAGCCGGTCGACCGGTACGACGCGATGATCACCTACCTGCGGGCCCACCCCGGCGTGCGGGACGTGGTGGTCTCCGGCGGCGACGTCGCCAACGTGCCGTGGCACAACCTCGAATCCTTCCTCATGCGGCTGCTCGGCATCGAGACCATCCGCGACATCCGGCTGGCCACCAAGGCGCTGGTCGGGCTCCCCCAGCACTGGCTGCAACCCGAGGTCGTCGAGGGCCTGGAACGGGTCGCCCGTACCGCCGCCCGGCGCGGCGTCAACCTCGCCATCCACACCCACGTCAACCACGTCAACTCACTCACCCCGCTGGTCGCCCGGGCCACCCAGACGGCGCTCTCGGTCGGTGTCCGGGACGTGCGCAACCAGGGGGTACTCATGCGCGGGGTGAACGCGACCAGCGCCGACCTGCTGGACCTGTGCTTCGCTCTGCAGGGCGAGGCCGGCATCCTGCCGTACTACTTCTACATGTGCGACATGATCCCCAACGCCGAGCACTGGCGGGTCGCCGTCTGGCAGGCCCAGGAGCTGCAGCACGACATCATGGGGTACCTGCCCGGGTACGCCACCCCGCGGATCGTCTGCGACGTGCCGTTCGTCGGCAAGCGGTGGGTGCACATGGTCACCGAGTACGACCGCGAGCACGGCATCTCGTACTGGACGAAGAACTACCGCACCTCCATCGAGCGCGACGACGCCGACGCGCTCACCCGGCGGCACGCCTACTACGACCCCATCGACACCCTGCCCGAGTCCGGCGTGCGCTGGTGGCGAAAGCAGGCCGAGGCATGACGGGACCGGGCCCCGAGCGCATCGCTCGGGGCCCGGTCGGCAGATGGTTCCACCGGGGGGTAACGATTGGCGGGACGCGTTCCCGCATGTCGCGCTCGCCGGCCTAACTCTGGTCACATTGCGTAGAGCGTCCTAGGAAGCTAGGTATGTCCTCCGGAGGCTGTCGACCACCGCGTCGGCCAGCAGCCGGAAGCTCTCCGCCAGATCCTCCGGGAGACCGAACCCGCCACCCGCCTGGAGTACCGCGAAGCCGTGCGCGGCGGAGCGCAGCCCCCGCGCGGCGTGGATGGCCGCCGACCCGGACAGCCCGAAGCCGCCCAGCACGGCCAGCACGACGTCGAGCAGCTCCGCCGCGGGCGCCGAGGCGGCCGGGCTGACCAGCAGGCCGGCCCGGTGCGGGTACTCGACGAGGTAGTCGCGGTACGCGCCGAGCACCGCCCGGACGGCCGCGTCCCCGGACACCCCCACGACGCTGGCCCGGATCCGGTCGGCCAACTGCGCCACCACCCGTACCGACACCCGGTCGCGCAGGTCCGCGAGGCCGCCCACGTGCTTGTACAGCGACGGCGTCGCCACGCCGGCCGATTCGGCCACCCGGGCCAGGGTCAGCCCGTCCGGGCCCTCCTTGTCGACGATCGCGAGCGCCAGCGCGGTGACCCGGTCCGGCGACAGTCCCGCTCGTGGTGACATGGCACTCCCTGCTTGACGTGGTTGGCTAATGGTATTAGCTTAATGGCTATGACTAGTACCCGCTACCTTGAGCTTACCGACGGCCGGATCGCCTACCACGACACCGGCGAAGGCCCCCTCGTCGTCTGCGTGCCGGCGATGTTCGACATCCGCGACGAGTACCGCTTCCTCGCCCCCCGGCTGGTCGCCGCCGGCTACCGCGTGGTGACGTTCGACCTGCGCGGCATGGGCGAGTCCTCGGCCACCTGGCCGGAGTACGGCAGCGAGCCGACCAGCCGCGACCTGCTCGCCCTGCTGCGCCACCTGCGGGCCGGCCCGGCTCTGATCTTCGGCTGCTCGGTCGGCGCGGCGGCCGCCGTCCACGTGGCGGCCACGGCGCCGGAGCTGGTCCGCGGCATCGTCCTGGCCGGTGCGTTCGTCCGCGACGCGCCCACCACGTTCGCCACCCGCCTCGGCACCGCCGTGCTGGCGCTGCCCGGCCTGACCCGGCCGCTGACCCTCGCGTACTGGCCCAGGTGGGAGCCGCAGCCGCCGGCCGACCTCAAGGAGCACCTGGCGAAGCTGAAGGCGAACTTCCGCGAGCCCGGCCGGACCGCCGCCCTGCGCGGGTACCTCAAGTCCTCGCACCGCGCCGCGGAGGCCCGGCTGGGCGACGTCCACACGCCCGTCCTGACCGTCATGGGCACCGGCGACGTCGACTTCCCCGACCCGGCCGCCGAGGGGCGCTGGATCCAGCAGCGGCTCGGCGGGGAGCTGCTGGTCATCGACGGCGCCGGGCACCACCCGCACGTGGAGCACCCGGAGCGGGTCGCCGACGCGGTGCTCGCCTTCGACAGCGCCGCCCGTAAGGTTCAATGAGCGGGTGGGCCAAGTCGTCCTGATCCGGCACGGCCAGACCGAGTGGAGCGCGAACGGCCGGCACACCTCGCGCACCGACCTGCCGCTCACCGCCGAGGGAGAGCGGCAGGCGCGCGACCTCGGCAAGACCCTCGCCGGCTGGTCGTTGGTCGCGGTATTCAGCAGTCCCAAGCGGCGCGCCCGGCGGACGGCCGAGCTGGCCGGGCTCACCGTCACCGCCGTGGACGAGGATCTTGTCGAGTGGGACTACGGCGCGTACGAGGGCGTCACCACCGCGGAGATCCGTGCGAGCCGGCCGGACTGGGACCTGTGGCGCGACGGCTGCCCCGGCGGGGAGGCCCCGGAGCAGGTGGGCGCGCGGCTGGACCGGGTACTCGCCCGGGTCCGGGAACCCCTCGAACGCGGCGACGTCGCGCTGGTCGGGCACGGCCACGCGCTGCGGGTCGCCGCCGCGCGCTGGATCGGGCTCGCCCCCGGCGGCGGAGGGCTGCTCGCCCTGGACACCGGGACGCTGTCGGTCCTCGGGTACGAGCACGAGCGGCAGGTGGTCCGGAGCTGGAACGCGCCGGTCAGCTGACCTGCGGCGCCCGCGCCTCGTAGGGCGTGGACAGCACCACGGTGGTACGGGTCGTGACGTTGGCCGCGGTACGGATCTCCTGGAGCAGCCGCTCCAGGTCACCCGGGCTCTTCACCCGTACCAGCAGCAGGTAGAAGTCCTCGCCCGCGACCGAGTAGCACGAGTCGATCTCGCGCAGCCCGGACAGCCGCTCCGGCGCGTCGTCCGCCGCCGAGGGGTCGATCGGCCGGATCGCCACGAACGCGGTCAGCGGCAGGCCGACCGCCTCGTAGTCCACCCGGGCGGCGTACCCCCGGATGACCCCCCGCTGCTCCAGCCGCCGGACCCGCTGGTGTACCGCGGACACCGACAGCCCGACCTTCTCCGCCAGGTCGGTGTACGAGAGCCGGCCGTCGGCGGCCAGCGCGGCGACGATCGCGCGGTCGGTCTCTTCCACCCGAGGAAAATACCCTGGCGATGTCGAGCCCGCCGCTCCCCCGTTCGACATGCCGGTGAGTGGACGCGACGGGCGGCCACCCGACGAAGGGGACGACGATGAAGTACGCGATGCTGATCAACAACAACGAGGCGGAACTGGACCGGGCCACCCCCGCGGAGCGTCACACCTACCTGCGGGAGATCAACGGCTGGTTCGAGAAGTGGAGCCAGGCCGGGAAGATCGCCGACAGCGGAGCCCACCTCCAGCGCACCCGGACCGCCCGGACGGTGCGGCCCGGGGCGGACGGCGCGCCGGTGGTCACCGACGGGCCGTACCTGGAGCTCAAGGAGGTGGTCTGCGGGTTCCTGCTGCTGGAGGCCGAGGATATCGACGACGCGGCCGCGGTCGCCGCCACCTGGCCGGGGCTGGTCGGCAGCAGCAGCGTCGAGGTACGCCCGCTGTTCGAGCACTAGCCGGTCAGGCGGCGGGCGAGCAGCTCGCGCTCGGCCGGGTTGCTGGCCAGCGCGAGCGCTCGCCCGTCCGCCTCGCGCGCCTCGCCGGTACGCCCGCAGGCGCGCAGCAGCTCCGCGCGGGTGGCGTGGAACAGCCGGTACCCGGACAGCCGGTCGCCCAGCGCCTCGACCTCGGCGAGCGCGGCCTCCGGGCCCAGCACGTACCGGGTCGCGACCGCCCGGGACAGCAGCACCACCGGCGACGGCTGCACCTCGTAGAGCTGGTCGTACAGTCCCCGGATCGCGGCCCACGCGGTCCGCTCGTAGGACGGGGCCAGGGCGTGCTGCGCGGCGATGCCGGCCTCCAGCTGGTACCGGCCCGGCCGGCCCTGCGCGACCGCGCGGCCCAGCCGGTGTACCGCCGCCTCGATCGCCGCCCGGTCCCAGCGCGACCGGTCCTGCTCCGCCAGCGGCACCAGCCGCCCCCACGAGTCGAACCGGGTGGCGGCCCGCGCCTCGATCAGCTCCAGCAGCGCGGTCAGCCCGGCGACCTCGGGCTCCCCCGGCATCAGTACGGTGAGCTGCCGGGCCAGGTCGAGCGCCTCGCGCGCCAGGTCCCGCCGCTGCGGCACGGTCTGGCCGCTGGCCAGGTACCCCTCGTTGAAGACCAGGTAGACGACGGCGAGCACGGCCGGCAGCCGGGTCGGGTACTCGTCCGGGTCGGGCAGGTCGAACGGCACGCCGCGCTCGGTCAGCGCCCGCCTGGCCCGGACCAGCCGCTGCGCCATCGTGGCCTCGGGCACCAGGTACCCGGCGGCGATCTCCGCCGTGGACAGGCCACACACGGCACGCAGCGTCAGCGGTACCTGCGCGGAGATCGGCAGCGCCGGATGGCAGCAGCCGAAGACCAGCGCGAGCCGGTCTTCGGCGGTCGGCTCCCCCGCCCCCGGGCCGGCAGCGAGCGTGGCCAGCTTCTCCCGGCCGGTGGCCTCCCGGCGCAGCCCGTCCAGCGCGCGCCGCCAGGCGGCGGTGACCAGCCACCCGGCAGGACTGTCCGGTACCCCGTCCACCGGCCACCGGCGCAGCGCCTCGGCGACGGCGTCCTGCAGCGCGTCCTCGGCCCGGCCCAGGTCCCCCAGGCGCCGGGCGAGCACCCCGAGCATCCCCGCGGCGTGGGCACGCCAGACCCGGTCCACCTCGGCCCGCGCGTCCACGGGGACAGTCTGCCCCTCCGGGGGCTCGTTGGCGTCGGCCGTCCCGACCGGCTACGGCTGGATGTTGCGGCGCAGGGCGGCGTAGTAGATACCCAGCAGGACGGCGCCGATGGCGGCCACGGCGCCGACCGCCCCGCCGCCGTGCCAGATGAACACGGTCGCCACGACGATCGCGGCGTAGAGCATCGGTAGGGCGACGTCGAGCGTGCGACGGTTCACGGTTACCTCCCGGCGGAGTTGATCCACCAGAGGGTACGCAGGCCGGCGGGTGCCGGTTCAGTCCCGCGCCAGGTGGCGGGCGATCACCATCCGCTGGATCTGGTTGGTCCCCTCGACGATCTGCAGCGCCTTGGCTTCCCGCATGTACCGCTCGACCGGGTGGTCGCTCACGTACCCGTATCCGCCCAGGACCTGCACCGCGTCGGTGGTCACCCGCATCGCCGCGTCGGTCGCGAAGAGCTTGGCCTTGGCCGCCTCCTGGCTGAACGGCCGGCCGGCGTCCCCCAGCCGGGCCGCCCACAGCGTCTGGGCGCGGGCGGCGGACACCGCGGTGGCCATGTCGGCGAGCAGGAAGCCCAACCCCTGGAACTCGATGATCGGCTGGCCGAACTGCTCGCGCTCCCGGGCGTACGCCACCGCGTAGTCCAGCGCCGCCTGAGCCAGCCCGACCGCGCAGGCCGCGATGCCCAGCCGCCCCGCGTCGAGCGCCCGCATCGCGATGCGGAAGCCGGCGCCCTCCTCGCCGATCAGCCGGTCGGCCGGGATCCGGGCACCGTCGAAGGCGATCTGGGCGACCGGCGAGGCGCGCAGGGCCATGGTGCGCTCCGGGGGTTGCGGGACGATGCCGGGGGTACCGGCGCGGGCCAGCAGGCACGACACGCCGGTCGGGCCGGGGCCGCCGGTACGGCAGAAGACGTTGTAGAAGTCGGCGTGGTGGGCGTGGGTGATCCAGGCCTTGGTACCGGTGACGACGTACTCGTCGCCGTCCCGCACCGCCCGGGTGGTCATCGCCCCGGCGTCGGAGCCGCCGGCCGGCTCGGACAGGCAGTACGCGCCGAGCAACTCGCCGCCCAGGAAGTCCGGCAGGAACCGCTTCCGCTGCGCGTCGGTGCCGTACGCGGCGACCGGGAAGCAGGACAGGGTGTGGACGCTGATCGCCTCGGCGGCCAGCAGCCAGCGCGCCGCGATCTCCTCCAGCACCTGCAGGTACACCTCGTACGGCTGGCCCCCGCCGCCGTACTCCTCGTCGTAGGGCAGCCCGAACAGGCCGGCGCGGCCAAGGATGCGCAGCGCGTCGCGGGGAAACTCCCCGCGCGCTTCGAAATCGGCGGCCCGGGGCGCGAACTCGCGATCGGCGATGTCGCGGGCCAGGTCCAGAAGATCGTACGCCTCGGAGGTGGGGAGGATACGCTCGACAGTCACCCGTCCAGCTTAACGTTCGTTTGGGTGGCTCGTGGGACCCTTGACGGGTGGATCGCCCCCTGCTGCTGGTAGACGCCCCGAGCCTGTACTTCCGCGCTTTCTTCGGCATCCCGGAGTCCGCCGCCAGGGCACCCGACGGTACCCCGGTCAACGCCGTGCGCGGCTTCCTCGACATGCTCGCCACGCTCATCCGCGGCCGCCGACCGGACCGGGTCATCTGCGCGCTGGACGCGGACTGGCGCCCGGCCTGGCGGGTCGCGCTGCTGCCGTCGTACAAGCGGCACCGGCTGGCCCCGGGCGGGGGTACCGAGGAGGTCGTGCCGGACGGGCTCGTCCCGCAGATCCCGGTCATCCTCGACCTGCTCGGCGCGCTCGGCATCCCGGCCCTCGGCGCGGCCGGGTACGAGGCCGACGACGTCCTCGGTACGCTCGCCACCCGGGAGCCCGGCCCGGTCGAGGTGGCCTCCGGCGACCGGGACCTGATCCAGCTCGTCGACGACGCCAAGCCGGTGCGGGTGCTGTACTGCGGCCGGGGCGTGGCCAAGCTGGAGGTGCTCGACGACGCCGCGGTCCGGTCCAGGTACGCGGTGCCGGCGGCCGGGTACGCCGACTTCGCCGCGCTGCGCGGCGACCCGAGCGACGGCCTGCCCGGGGTCGCCGGAATCGGCGAGAAGACCGCGGCCCGACTGGTCTCCCGATACGGCGACCTCGCCGGCATCCTCGCCGCGACCGAGGACCCGGCGGCCGGCTTCGCCCCTGGGCTGCGCGCCAAACTGGTCGCGGCGCAGGAGTACCTGGCGGTCGCGCCGACCGTCGTCCGGGTGGCGCGCGACATCGCCCTGCCCGAGCTGTCCGGCAAGCTGCCCGCCGCCCCGACCGACCCGGACCGGCTGCTGGAACTCGCCGGGGCGTGGAACGTGGCCGGCCCCACCAAGCGCGTCGTCGACGCCGTCTGCGCCGGCTAACTCAACGCGTTGTAGGCGAGGACGCCACGGTTGATCGCGGCCATCGCGGCGCGCGCGGCCTCCCGTACCCCCGACTGCGCGCCGACCGCCTCGGCGAGCTGGCCCAGCAGGTCGACGACCTGGCGCGCCCAGCGGACGAAGTCGCCGGCCGGCAGGTCGCCGTCCAGCCCCTGGGCGCTGGCGAGCACCTTGGACAGCGGCTCACCCCGGGCCCAGCGGTACATCGGCCAGACGAAGCCGGTGTCCGGCTCGCGGGTCAGCTCCAGCCCCCGGTCCGCCTCGTCGGCCTCCAGCGTCGCCCAGAGGTCCATGATCCGCTCGACGGCCCCGGTCACCGGACCGCGCGGCAGGGGGATCCGCTCGTCGCTCTCGCGCCGTGCCTCGTAGAGGACCACCGAGACGGCGGCGGCCAGCTCCGGCGGGGTCAGGCCGTCGAACACCCCGGTCCGTAGGCACTCGGCTACGAGCAGGTCCGCCTCGGTCCAGATCCGGCCGAGCACCCGGCCGGGTCCGGTGACGACCAGCTCCCCGCCGTCACCGGACGTCAGGTAATCGCGCGCCCGGAGCAGGTCGCAGACCTGGTCGAAGGTGCGGGCGAGCGAGCCGGTGCGGCCCTCCACCTTCTCCCGCAGGACGTCCGTGTCGCGCTGCAGGCGGTGGCGGCGCTCGGCCCACCGGGCGTGCTCCTCGCGGTCCGGACACGCGTGGCACGGGTGTACCCGCAGCAGGTGCCGCAGCCGGGCCAGCTCCTCGTCCTCCCCGCCGCCCCGCCGGGCGCCGCGCCGTGCGGACCGGCCGTCCACCCCAGCGGCGCGCAGGCTCGCCGCCAGGTCCCGCCGCTCGGCGGGCGAGCGGTGGTTGAAGTGCTTCGGTACCCGGACCCGGGCGAGCGCCTCCACCGGCCCGGCGAACTCCCCGGCCGACACCCGGCCGGCCCAGCGGTCCTCGGTGAGCAGCAGCGGGCGCGGCTCGCCGAACGGGCTGGTACCCGGGTCCAGGACCACCGCGAGCCCGGCCCGCCGCCCGTGCGGTACCCGGATCACGTCGCCGACCTTCAGCCGCTCGATCGAGGCCGCGGCGGCGGCCTTGCGCGCCGCGGCGTTGCTCCGGGCCTGGGCCCGCTCCCGGTCGGCGATGGCCCGCCGGATGTCGAAGTACTCCCCGAAGTCACCGAGATGGCAGGCCATCTCCGCCTCGTACGCCCGGGTCAGCTCGACGTTGCGCTGCACCTGCCGCGCGAGGCCGACCACCGACCGGTCGGCCTGGAACTGCGCGAACGACGACTCCAGCAGCTCCCGCGCCTGCCGCCCGCCGCCGACCGTGCCGACCAGGTTGACCGCCATGTTGTACGAGGGCCGGAAGCTGGACCGCAGCGGGTACGTCCGGGTGGACGCGAGGCCGGCGACGTGCCGCGGGTCGACCTCCGGGGTCCACACCACGACGGCGTGCCCCTCCACGTCGATCCCGCGCCGGCCGGCCCGCCCGGTGAGCTGGGTGTACTCCCCCGGCGTCAGGTCCACGTGCTGCTCGCCGTTGAACTTGACCAGCCGCTCCAGCACCACGCAGCGGGCCGGCATGTTGATGCCCAGGGCCAGGGTCTCGGTCGCGAACACCGCCTTGACCAGGCCGCGGACGAACAGCTCCTCGACGATCTCCTTG
>JBKPCQ010000037.1:0-5469 GCA_046727455.1 Actinomycetota bacterium
GGTGCAAGCCGCCCGTGACCACGACCTGTCCTGGCCGGTTGTCGCGGCGGCGTTCACCGGCCACGCCGGACGGGTGCTGCCGACCCAGCCCGATCCGGTACGGGTGCTGGGTATCGATGAGATCCGGCGGGGCCGGCCGCGCCAAAGCCAGCTCGTGTACGTCTTCCACCCGAGCCGGCCGATCGTCGTCGTGGAACACATCCCAACGTAGCCGGTGCTCGCCCTTCTCCGTCACCAATCGGGAACGGTGTATGGTGTCGATCACATTGACGGGGGTACACTGCGGGTTCAGTGAACCGCCCATACGGGGGCTTGGCGGCGCTGCCTCTTCCACCATGCTCCCGCTTTGGCGACATGTGCGATCGCAACGGGGGCGATGGCGATGTCAGTTGAGATGGCGCTTCCGCGCATCAAACCAGAGCATCAACCGTGCCAGGTCGCGGACGACCGCATCCGGCTCGGCGGCGCGGTGTACGGGATCGCGACCGAGGTAAAGGATCGCACCGGTGCGGTGTGGACCCTGCTGCAGGCAATGGACGGAACCCGCACACCGGAGGAGGTCGTCGCCCACGTCATCGCGGCTCACCCGGCCGAGCGCGCCGCGGCGGTACGTGCGGCCGTACGGTTGTTCACCGACGCCGGGCACGTCGAAGACGTCGCGGCCACTGATCCGGGCCCGCTTACCGAGCGGGACAAGGAGCGCCACGACCGCGGCCGCCGCTACTACCGCTGGATCGACCGCACGCCGCGCGCGTCGTGGTGGGAACCGCAGGTTCGCCTGCGTGGCGCCCGCGTCACGATCGTCGGCGTCGGCGGCACCGGAGGCAACGCCGCGATCGCGCTGGCCGCCAGCGGGGTGGGCAACCTGCACTGTGTGGACCGCGACGTGGTCGACCTGTCCAACCTCAACCGTCAGATCCTCTTCGTTGAGCGCGATATCGGCCGCCCGAAGGTCGACGCGGCGGTCGATCGGCTGCGCCAACTCAACTCCGACATCCGCGTCACCGGTGCCCGGCTGGCCATCGAAGGTGAGGCGGACCTGCGAAGGCTGGCGCAGGGGTGCGATGTGTTGGTGCTGTGCGCCGATCAGCCCGGCGAGGTCCGGGCGTGGGCCAACCGGGCGTGCCTGGCCACCGGTACGCCGTGGGTGGATTCGGGCTACCACGGCCCGGTCGTCTCAGCGGCCGCGTACGTGCCACACCAGGGTGCCTGCTACGAATGCGTGTGGTTGACCGAGCACGACCGGCACGCGGCGATGGGCGTGAGCGCGGAATACACCGCGCGGCGAGGCGGCAGCAACGCCGTGAGCGCACCGACGGCCGGCCTCTCCGGCTACCTCGCGGCGCACTTCTGCATCGCGCTCCTCACCGGCGTGGTACCGGTGCGTTCGGGCCTGATCCAGGGCATCAACCTGATCTCGCCTGATCAGCATTACCTGATCGAAACGCAACGACGCTCCGACTGCCCGGCATGTGGCGACGCGCGATGACAGCGCCGCCGATCACCGGATCGACCCGGATCCGACTGCACTGCCTGCGGATGCGCCCAGACGGTGAGCGGTGGTGCGTGGGGCGGATGGAGACCGGGGGCTTCGTGCTGTTGCCGCCCGTCGCGATCGAGGCGCTGCGCCTGTTCCGGCAGGGCATGACGGTCGATGAGGTGGCGGAGGCGTTGCGGGCGACGCATGGCCGCGACATCAACGTGGGCGGGTTTGTCGGCAACCTGGTCAACCTGGGCTACGTCGCGGCCGTCGACGGCGAACCGGTCGACGGCCCGCCCGAGATCCGGCCGACGTGGCCCTGGCTGCGCGCCTCGCACGTGCGGTGGACGCTGTCTCGCGCGAGCGTGGCGACGGTCCTGGCGCTGCCGGTGTGGGCGCTCATCGCGCTCATCCGCCGGCCCGACCTCCTGCCGACGTACCACGACCTGTTGTGGAGCCGCCACGGCAGCCTTGTGCTGGCCGGCAACGCGATGATCGGTTGGAGTCTCGTCTTCCTCCACGAGTCGGCGCACCTCGTGACGGCGCGTGCGGCTGGCGTACCGGGGCGCGTGAGCTTCGGCACCCGCCTGCAGTTCCTCGCGGTGCAGACCGACGTGACCGGCGTATGGGCCGCGCCACGGCGGACCCGCGTCACCGTGTATCTGTCCGGCATCGCCGTGAACCTGGCGATCACCGCCACCGCGATCGGCGCACGGCTCGTGGTCGGGCCGGGCACCACCCCTGGGCAGGTGCTCGGCGCCGTGGCCCTGCTGTCGGCGCTGTTCGTCCCGCCGCAGCTCCTGCTGTTCATGCGCACCGATGTGTACTTCGTGATCCAGGACATCGCCGGCTGCCGAAACCTGTACGAGGACGGGTTCGCGCACGTGCGGTACCTGGCGGGGCGAGCCTGGCTGGCCGTCACCCGACGAGGCCCGCCACCACCGGACCCCAGCGCCGCCCTGGCAAGCCGGGAGCGGCGTGCCATCCGCGCCTATGCGCCGGTACTCGCATTCGGCACCGTGCTGTGCCTGCTCCTCGCGGCCGTGGTCACCGTACCCACCGCGATCACGCTGCTGGTCCGAGCGGTGAACGGGTTGTTCGGTACCGCGTTGTTCGCCGCCGGCCGCACCGCCGGTGGACGCATCGACGGCGCGCTGACGTTGCTTGTCGTCGGGGGGTTCTGGGCGCTGTGGTGCCGCACCTGGTGGCGCCGGCACGGACCCCGGGTCGCCCGATGGTGGGCCCGACGACGGCACCAATTCCGTTCGGAAAGGAGGTGAATGACATGGAGGACATCGAAATCCGTGAGCTCGACAAGGTCGAAACGACCACCCTGAGCAACCCCAGCGGCAACTGACCGACGCTGATGCCGTGGCTGGCCGGGGGTCCCACTCAACGCGGAGCCTTTCGCGGGTGACCTGCGACCAGCCACGGCGAGCAGCAGCGCGCCGCCGCACGGCTCCGGTGGGCGTCCCACGCTTCGCGGCTGAGCGCCCGGGTCAGGCCCGGGACCCGAGAACGGCGACGAGACCGTCGGCGAACGTCCGGCGCCAGTTCACATAGTCGTGCCCACCGGTGTACTCGGCATACGTGACGGGATACCCCAAGCCTCGCAGGGTATCCCGCATCCTGCGGTTGACCAGGATCTGGGCTGGGGCACCACCCGGGCCAGGCATGTCCTCCCGGGTCCCTACGTCGAGGTAGAACCGCAGCGGTGCCGGTGGCCGCCGGGCGTACTCCCGGATCAACCATTCCGGTTCGCCCTCATGCGGACTCGGCCACCAGAAGCTGCCCGACTGTGAAATCACCGCACCGAAGGCGTCCGGTCTGCGCAGGGCGATGTACGCCGCCTCGAGTCCGCCACGCGACGACCCGCCGATGACGTTGTCCGCCGGATCTGTGCTCGTCCGATACCGCTCGCGCGCCCACGGCTGAAGTTCGTCAGTGATGAAGTCGAACATGGGCGAGCCCGGACGCAGCTCGTCCTCGCGGCGGTGGGCAGCCGGGCTGGCGACGAAGATGGTGAGCAGCGGCGGGATCATTCCGGCCGCGACCAGGTTGTCCACGGTGGTCGGAATGCTCAGTACCGTACGGGAAAGGTACCCGTCGAAGACCACCAACAGGGGCAGGTCGCGGCCGGCAGTGGCCACGCCCGCGGGCCGGTGCACCGCGACGCGCCGCGACCCACCAAGATGCGCGCTGGCCAACTCAAGCTCGTCGGTGCCGCCCGCGGGTACCGCCGGCTGGGGCACCGACCACCGCTCACGCGGGGCGTCCGGCAACTCAAGCAGCGAGGCGTAGCAGGTCTGGTCGGCCGGGTCGGCGGGATCGGCGGGAAAAGTCACCGTCTGCCGATTGAGTGCATCGACATGGGTTGCGCCCTGCCCGCTGAGGTCCGTTGCGAAGGCGTTGGCGCCATCGTGGGTGAGGTAGTAGACGGTGCGCAGGTCCGCCGGCAGCCGGGT
The DNA here is from genome assembly GCA_046727455.1 of Actinomycetota bacterium. Taxonomy (GTDB): domain Bacteria; phylum Actinomycetota; class Actinomycetes; order Mycobacteriales; family Micromonosporaceae; genus AC-43. The sequence continues at coordinate 3,946 of JBKPCQ010000037.1, forward strand.
CGTTGCCCACCACAGATCCGAGTCGGACAACCGCTCAAGGGGGAGGTCCACCCCCCACGCTACCGAGGTCGACGTGGCCCGCCCACGCCAGACGAACGTCACCAGCACCGTGTCATCGTCGACCGTGTCGATCAGCGGCGTACCGCGATCCACGGCCTCGTGCCAGAAGGCGTCCAGTGCGTCCGGTACGCCCGCCTGAAGATCGCGCCTCAGCCAGTCGACGCGTGGGCTCGAATCCACCACGGCGGTCTCTCATGGGTTATGGGCCAGTGGAGTAGACCGGGCCAACAGCGCCGCGGACAAGTGAATGGCGATCGACCGGCCGGGACGGTAACGGCACCGTGTGCGTCATCGCCGCGGGACTTCATTGGCTACACCGAATGCGCCGGCGGCTCAACGTGGCTCCAGCCCCCGTACCTCTGCTCATCCATCAAGCCTAGTCAAGGCGGCATCCGTACCACAGCCGCATCAGCCGGACATTTCCTAGTTCCATGGGCGGACGCGGGTATCTGGCGATGGAATCGGCTCAGGTCAACGAGTCCGGGCCACCGGCGTTTGGTGGCTCTTCGAAATTAGCGGGGGTTGAGGTGGCCGCGGGTTTTGCGGGTGGTCGCGGTTCGGGTTCGTAGTCGCTGGTTGACGGGGTTGCGGAAGCCGTAAGCGTCGCGGGCGATGGTCTTGATCACTCTGTTGGTGCCTTCGGAGCCGGCGTTGGTGATCCCGGTGCGCAGGAACGCGAGGATCTCCGGCCACCAGGTCTCGATGGTGGCGGCCAGGCGTTGCAGCTCGGGCAGGTCGGCGTCGGCGCAACGCTGGTAGAAGCGGTGCAGCAGGTCACGGATGGTCTCGCGGTTGGGGTGGGTGCGGGCCAGGGCGAGCAGGTCCAGCAGGTCCTCTTTGGCGTGCCATGCCGAGGTGATCGGTGCGGCGATCGCTTCGGGCAGGTTGGACAGCTCGTCGAGCAGGGCGTCGACGTGCTCGCCACGCATCCGGGCGGCGGCGCGGGTCAGCCGGTTACGTAGCTCCCATTCCCGGTTGCCTTTGCGGCCGCGTCGGCCCCGGTGCTGCACGGTGACCCGGCGGCGGACCTCGGTCAGCGTCTGGTTGGCCAACTGCACCAGGTGGAAGTGATCCACGACCAGCGTCGCGTTGGGCAGGGCTTGACGGATCGCGGACTTGAAGATCGTGCACATGTCGATCGCGATGTAGCGGACCCCGTCGCGCCAGGCCTGCTCGCGGGCGGCCAGCCAGTCGATGACGACCTGGGCGTTTCGGCCCTCGACCTGCCCGAGCAGGCCCTGCCCGTCCGACAGGTCGCAGAATCCGACGTGCCAGCGGTCCACCGCGCTCTGCCACGCCCCGGTGGTCTCGTCCCAGACCCACCGCGGCCGGCCCCGCCGGATCTCATCGATACCCAGCACCCGTACCGGATCGGGCTGGGTCGGCAGCACCCGTCCGGCGTGGCCGGTGAACGCCGCCGCGACAACCGGCCAGGACAGGTCGTGGTCACGGGCGGCTTGCACC
>JBKPCQ010000038.1:0-1953 GCA_046727455.1 Actinomycetota bacterium
ACGAGGAGGAGCGGCGGCATGCCCGGCGGGAGTCGCCGGCCGAGCGGGCCGCCCGGGAGGCCGCCGCCGGCTGAGCCTCAGCGCGCCTGGCGGGTCGCCAGGGACGGCTTCTTCTCCAGGTGGGACAGGCCGTTCCAGGCCAGGTTGACCAGGTGGGCGGCGACGGTCTCCTTGCGTGGCTTGCGTACCTCCAGCCACCACCGCCCGGTCAGCGCCACCATGCCGACGAGCGCCTGCGAGTACAGCTCGGCGAGGCGCGGGTCGTAGTCGCGTGCCTTGAACTCCGCGCCGAGGATGTGCTCCACCTGGTGCGCGACGTCGTTGAGCACGCTGGAGAAGCTGCCCGCCGCGGACAGTACCGGCGACTCGCGTACCAGGACCCGGAACCCGTCGGTCTCCGCCTCGATGTAGTCCAGCAGCGCGAGGGCCGCCTGTTCGAGCAGCTCGCGCGGGTGCCCGGCGGTCAGCGCCGTGGTCAGCCGGTCGAGCAGCGCCCGTACCTCCCGGTCCACCACGACCGCGTACAGCCCCTCCTTGCCGCCGAAGTGCTCGTAGACCACGGGCTTCGAGACCTTGGCCCGGGCGGCGACCTCCTCGACCGAGGCGGCGTCGAAGCCCTTCTCGGCGAACAGTTGGCGCCCGATCGTGATGAGCTGTTCCCGACGCTGGGTCGAGGACATCCGTACCCGGGAGGGCTTCGGCGTCGAGGCTTCAGTCACCGGGGGAGTGTGCCAGTTTCGCCGCGATCCGGTCGGACCTCGGCCAGCGCACGTCGCGGACCCAGCCGAGCTTCTCGAAGATCCAGATCAGCCGCGCGGACGCGTCGATCTGGCCGCGCAGTACCCCGTGCCGGGCGCAGGTGGGGTCGGCGTGGTGCAGGTTGTGCCAGCTCTCGCCGAAGGACAGGATCGCCAGCGGCCAGAAGTTGGCGGCCTTGTCGCCCTCGCGCAGCTCGAACGGGCGCTCGCCGTACACGTGGCAGATCGAGTTGATCGACCAGGTCACGTGGTGCAGTACCGATACCCGGACCAGTCCGGCCCAGAAGAACGCGGTCAGCGCGCCCTGCCACGACCAGGTGAGGAGACCGCCGGCCGCGGCCGGCGCGAGCAGCGAGACCGCCGTGACGAGCGGGAAGAACCGGTCGATGCGCCGGATGTCCTTGTCCGCGACCAGGTCCGGCGCGAACCGGTCCCGGTTGGACAGCTCCCGCTGGAACAGCCAGCCCATGTGCGCGTAGCACAGCCCCTTGGTCAGGCCCCAGAAGCTGGTCCCGAACCGCCACGGCGAGTGCGGGTCACCCTCCAGGTCGGAGTACGCGTGGTGCCGCCGGTGGTCGGCCACCCACTGGATGACCTCGCCCTGCACCGCCGTGGAGCCGGCGATCGCCAGGGTGATCCGCAGCCAGCGCTTCGCCTTGAAGGACCCGTGGGTGAGGTACCGGTGGAAGCCTACCGTGATCCCGAGCCCGGCGGTCACGTAGCAGACCGTCGCGATCGCGACGTCGGTCCGGCTCAGCCAGCCGCCCCAGGCGACCGGTACCGCGACGACCAGCGCGGCGAACGGGATGACCACGAAGGCCCACAGTGCGATGAGTATCCCGGTCGACTGCTCGCCTTCGGTCAGCGGCTTGGGCCCGGAGGACTGTACGGGCGACGGGTCGAGCAGGGCATGTGACATCACGGCACCTCAAGGTCGAATAACTACACCTACGTCACCGTAACCTACGGAGGCGTAGATTCCCAGGCGACCCGGCGGGCCGGTTCGATTCGGTAAGGTGTAATCGCGCCCTTCCCGGGTCGTCTAATGGCAGGACACGGGGTTTTGGTCCCCGTTGTAGGGGTTCGAGTCCTCTCCCGGGAGCCCATTGGTGTTCAGTGGGCGAGCGCCGCGCCGATCGTCCGCACCTGGTCGGGCGCGACGTAGCTCCACAGCCGGCCGTCGTGGCAGCCGGCC
>JBKPCQ010000039.1:0-6040 GCA_046727455.1 Actinomycetota bacterium
CGACAGCGGGTGGTCGTACGCGAGGGATCCCTTGCCGGCCTGCGTCTCCGCCACCGGGATCCCGGTCGCCTCGGCGAACTCCCGCAGCGCCTCAGTCGCCTCGGCGTAGATGACGCCGCCGCCGGCCACGATCAGCGGCCGCCGCGCCGCGCGGATCGCCTCCGCCGCGCGGGCCAGCGCGGCCGGCTCGGGTACCGGCCGGGCCACGTGCCACACCCGCCTGGCGAACAACGCCTCCGGCCAGTCGTACGCCTCGGCCTGCACGTCCTGCGGCAGCGCCACGGTGACCGCGCCGGTCTCCGCCGGGTCGGTCAGTACCCGCATCGCGCCGATCAGCGCGGCCGGCAACTGTTCCGGCCGCCAGACCCGGTCGAAGAACCGGGACACCGGACGGAACACGTCGTTGACCGACATGTCGTTGCCGTACGGCTGCTCCAGCTCCTGCAGCACCGGGTTGGACACCCGGGTGGCGAACACGTCCCCGGGCAGCAGCAGGACCGGCAGCCGGTTGACGGTCGCGAGCGCGGCGCCGGTGACCATGTTGCTGGCGCCCGGCCCGATCGACGCGGTACACGCGAAGGTGGCCAGCCGGTTGCGCATCCGGGCGTACGCCACCGACGCGTGCACCATGCCCTGCTCGTTGCGGGCCTGGTGGTACGGCAGCGCGCCGGGCTCGTTCAGCTCGGCTTCGAGCAGCGCCTGGCCGATGCCGGCGACGTTGCCGTGGCCGAAGATGCCGAAACAGCCGGCGAAGAACTTGTGCTCGACGCCGTCGCGCTCGCTGTACTGGGCGGCGAGGAAGCGGACGAGAGCCTGTGCCACGGTGAGCTTCACGATGCTTCTCCCATGATCGGCAGGCGGGAGTCGACGGGCAGGTCCGGCCAGGTGTCGCGGATCCACGAGTGGGCCGGGTCGTCGCTGATCAGCCAGGCCCGCTCGGCGCCCGGACCGGCCATCACGTTGAGGTAGTAGAGGTCGTACCCGGGCACCGCCATCGAGGGACCGTGCCAGCCGTGCGGGATCAGCACCACGTCGCCGGTACGCACCTCGGCGAGCACGTCGACCGGCCGGTCCGGGGTGCCGTACACGCGCTGGTAGGCCATCCCGTTCGCGCCGCGGACCTGGAAGTAGTAGATCTCTTCCAGCGCACACTCTCCCGGGCGGTCCTCGTCGTGCTTGTGCGGCGGGTACGACGACCAGTTGCCGCCCGGCGTGATGACCTCGCAGGCGATGATGCGGTCCGCGTCGAGAGCGGCCGGGGTGGCGAAGTTGTGGATCTGCCGGGTCATGCTGCCGGCGCCGCGCAGCTCGACCGGTACCGAACCGGCGGGCAGGTACCGGGCCGGGAACCGGCGCGAGGCCCGTGCGGTGCACAGCGCGAACCGGCCGCCGGCCGCGCTGCCGATGGTGACGTCGGCCCCGATCGGCGCGTACACGACGTCGGTCGGTCCGGCGAAGACGCTGGACCGGCCGGCCAGCTCGTACCGCTCGCCATCGACCTCGACCGTGCCGCCGCCTTCCAGCGGCAGCACGACGACCTCGTCCTCGCCGGTGGCGTAACGGTGCGTACCGCCGGCCGGCAGCGCCAGCACGCGCAGCCCGGAGTACGTCCAGCCGGCCTGCTCCGGCGTGACGTCGAGCTGGTACGGTCCACCGGCGGCGCTGCCCGCCGTCAGGTGCAGCTTGGTACTCACGAACCCGGCCTCCTAGAGCAGATTCACGGCGGTGTCGACGGCCCTGGCGACGTCGTCGTCCGGCGGGTACAGCAGCGACCGGCCGACCACGAGACCCTTCACCGTGGGCAGCTGCAGCGCTTTGTGCCAAGACTCGAACGCGGTCTCCGGGTTGTCAGGCACCTCGCCACCCAGTAGAAGCGCGGGCAGCGTCGACGCGGCCATCACCCGCTCCATGGCCTCGACCACCGGCACCTTCAACCAGGTGTAGGCGGAGCTGGCGCCGAGCCCCGAGGACACCGTGATCGCCCGGATCATCGCCTCCGGTGTCAGGTCGTTGCGGACCCGGCCGTCGACGCGGTGCGAGATGAACGGCTCGACCATGGCGACCAGCCGGTGCCCGGCCAGCGCGGTCACCGCGTTGCCGCAGGCTTCCAGGGTGGCCGCGGTGGCCGGGTCGTCCGGGTCGATGCGCAGCAGCATCTTGCCGCCGTCGAGGTTCATCGCGGCGATCGTCGCCGCGTCGTACCCGGTGAACCGGTCGTCGATCTCGAACACCGTGCCGGCGAGCCCACCCCGGTTCATCGACCCGATCGCGACCTTGCCCTCGATCGCGCCGAGCAGCAGCAGGTCCTCCAGGACGTCGGCGGTGCCGAGCACCCCGTTCACGCCCGGCCGGGACAGCGCGATGCACAGCCGTTCCAGCAGGTCGGCCCGGTCGGCCATGGCGAGCGGCCGGGTACCGGCGCGCAGCGCCCCCCGGGCCGGATGGTCGGCCGCCACCATCATCACCCGGCCGCTCGCGCCGGTGATGCGGGTCGGCCTGGCCCGGCGGGCGGCCGCCTCGGCGATGGCCTGCGGCCGGTTGACCCTGACCTCGACGATCTCGGCCACCCGCTCAGCGAACATCGAGCATCGCCTCCACCTCGGCCGTCGTTGGCATGGCGTCGGAGCAGGCCAGCCGGGACGCGACGATCGCACCGGCGGCGTTGGCGAACCGCATCATGCGGGCCGCGGTCCAGCCGGAGAGCAGGCCGTGGCAGAGCGCGCCGCCGAACGCGTCGCCGGCGCCCAGGCCGTTGACCACCTCCACCGGTACCGGCGGAACTTCCACGGCGCCGCCGGCATCGACCGCGAGGACGCCGCGCGGTCCCTGCTTCACCACGGCGAGGTCGACGCCGAGGTCGCGCAGCGCCTTGGCGGCCGCGCCCGGGTCGCGTTCCCCGACCGCGGTGTCGACCTCGTCGAGGTTGCCGACGGCCACGGTGGCGTGCGCCAGTGCCCGCTGTACCCAGGGCCGCGCGGCCTCCCTCGACGGCCAGAACATGGGCCGGTAGTCGAGGTCGAGCACGGTGTGGCGGCGCGTGCCGCGGGCCTCCAGTGCGGCCAGCGTCGCCGACCGGCTGGGCTCGTCGGACAGGCCGGTGACGGTCACCCAGAACACGCCGGCCGAGCGGATCGCGTCGTAGTCCAGCTCGTCGGCGTTGATCTCCAGGTCGGGCGCCTTCGGGAACCGGTAGAAGTAGAGCGGAAAGTCGTCGGGCGGGAAGATCTCGCAGAACGTGACCGGCGTCGGGTACGCGGCCACCGGGGTCACGAAGCGGTCGTCCACCCCGTACCCGCGTAGCGCCTGGTGGATGAAGCGGCCGAAGGGATCGTCGCCGGTACGGGTGATCACCGCGGCGCGGTGGCCGTACCGCGCCGCGGCCACGGCGACGTTGGTCGGGCTGCCGCCGAGGTACTTGCCGAAGGTCTCCACGTCCTCCAGCCCGACGCCGATCTGCAACGGGTAGATGTCCACCCCGACCCGTCCCATCGTGAGGACATCGAGCGGCACCGTCATGTGATCCTCTCCTGGCGTGTGTTCGGCCTAGGGTCGGCGCGCCGACCGGCCCGCGGCGGTGCGTCGGTGGCGGCATCGGTGCCTGGCGATCGCCGGACCACCGCGGGGCGGTGGCCTCGACCGGAGTCGGGTGCGGCCCCGTGGGACCGGTGCCGCCGGATAGAAAGATGTAACCGCGCCGTGGACAGCATGTCAATAGTTTGTCCTGACGTAATTACTAAGTCTCTCCACCCCGGGTCGCCGCCCGGCGCGCATAATGTCATGGTCATCCGATGTCCATCCCAGCGAGGAGACCGCGTGGAGCCCATGACTCCGTCGATCCGGATCGACCGCTCCAGCCCGGTGCCGTTGTACTTCCAGGTGGCACAGCGGCTGGAGCAGATGATCGAATCCGGCGACATGCCGCCCGGCTCCCGCCTGGAGAACGAGATCGCGATGGCCGACCGGCTCGGCCTGTCCCGCCCGACCATGCGGCAGGCCATCCAGCACCTGGTCGACAGGGGGCTGCTCGTGCGCAAGCGGGGGGTGGGCACCCAGGTGGTGCACGCGCGCGTACGTCGCCAGATCGAGCTGTCCAGCCTGTTCGACGACCTGGACCGGGCGCGCCGCCAGCCGCGTACCGAGATCCTGTCGTTCGGCCTGAAGGCGGTGCCCGACCATGTGGCGGTCGCGCTGCGGCTGCCGGCCGGCGCCGAAGTCGTCACGTTCGAACGGCTGCGGTACGCCCACGACGAGCCGCTCGCCCTCATGCGCAACTACGTGCCGGTGGGTGTGGCCGACCTCACCGCCGACGCGCTCACCCGGCACGGGCTGTACCAGTTGTTGCGCGCGGCCGGCGTCCAGCTACGGATCGCCGACCAGACGGTCAGCGCGCGCAAGGCGGGCGCGACCGAGGCGCGGCTGCTGCACGAGACGCGCGGCGCGCCGCTGTTGACCATGCAGCGCACCGCGTACGACCACGCCAACCGCGCCGTCGAGTACGGCAGCCACGTGTACCGGGCGTCGCGGTACACGTTCGAGTTCACGCTCGTGGCACGGTAGCGGGCCGTTACGGCGGATGCCACTCAGTGGAATCCCGGCACCCGGTCCGATCCGGCGCGAAGCAGGCTGGCGGGAAAGGGAGGAGCGGGATGATGGCAGAGCAGCAGGTCTCCGTGGCGGTGATCGGGGCGGGCATGGCCGGCCGCAGTCACGCCGCGGCCTACCGCCAGGCGAACACGGTTTTCGGGCGGGGGCTGCCCCGGATCCGGCTGGCCACGATCGCGGACGCCAACACAGCGCTCGCCGAGGACGCCGCGGACCGGTACGGCTTCGAGAACGCCGTGTCGAGTTGGCAGGCGGTCGCCGAGGATCCGTCGATCGACGCGGTGAGCATCGTGGTGGGCAATGCCCTGCACCGGCCGATCGCGGAGGCGCTGGTCGCGGCGGGCAAGCACGTACTGTGCGAGAAACCGCTCGCCGGGTCGATGGAAGACGCCCGGGCGATGGTGGCCCTGGAGAAGGACGCGACCGTGGTGACCGCGGTCGGCTACACGTACCGCCGGAACCCGGCGATCGCCGCGATCCGCGACCACGTGCTGCGCGGCGAGTTCGGCGACCTGTCGTTGTTCAACGGCCGTTACTGGTGCGACTACGCGTGCGACCCTCGTGGCCCGTTCACCTGGCGGTTCCAGGGCGGAACGGGCACCGGCGCCCTCGGCGACATCGGCTCGCACGTCATCGACATCGGCGAGTACATCTGCGGGCCGATCGAGTCGGTCTCCGGCGCCGCGTTGTCCATCCAGATCAGGAAGCGCCCGCTGCCGCTCGGCGCCGTCGTCGGGCACGAGGCGGCACCGGTGAGCGAGGAGCTGGGCGAGGTCGAGAACGAGGACGCAGCGGTGTTCTCCGCCCGCTTCCAGTCCGGCCTGACCGCGTCGTTCTCGGTGTCGCGTACCGCTTTCGGATGGCCCAACGGCCTCGGATTCGACGTCTGCGGGCTGTCCGGACGGGCGGCGTTCGACTTCCAGCGGCCCGCCGAGTACGTGCTCGACGACGCCCAGCCGCGGGCCGGCACCGGCGGCCCGCGTCAGATCATCGTCGGACCGCGGATGCCGTACTTCCGCGACGGCTATCCGATGCAGGCCCCCGGTGTCGGCGGCGGCAACGCCGAGATGTTCACCTACCAGGCTCGGGCGTTCCTCGACCAGGTCACGAGGGGAGCCGACCCGGTGCCGCCCAACGCGTCATTCGCCGATGCGCTGCACACCATGGAGGTCATCCAGGCGGTGGTCCAGTCGTCCCGGACCGGCGGCGCCTCGGTACCCGTCCGCTGATTCCCGAAGGAGGGACAGCCCTCATGGCTCTCAAGCTCGGTGCGTACACCGCGTGCCTGCACGACCGCCCGCTCGGGGACGCCCTGGAAGTCCTGAAGTCCAACGGCCTGACCTCGGTGGAGGTCAACACCGGCGGGTTCATCCCGTCCCCGCACTGCCCGGTCGACCTGCTGCTGTCCTCGGAAAAGGCCCGCCGCGACTACCTGGCC
>JBKPCQ010000040.1:0-13109 GCA_046727455.1 Actinomycetota bacterium
CCGGGTCACCCCGGCCGCGCCGGAACCCGCCCCGCCGGCCGCCGGCTGGTCCGCGTGGCCCGCGCCGCCTTACCTGGCCCTGCCTTCCCCGGCCCCGCCGGCCGCCGACACGTGCGGGACCGACGGCGCGGTCGAGGTGGGCATCCCCACGCTGGCGACCGTCTCGGTGGTCGTCGACCAGCCGCTCTGCCCGGGCGAACGGATCCGCGTGGTCCTCGCCACGTACAGCGTCGACGCCGCCGGCAACCAGAGGCTGTACCGGACCCAGGTGGCCTTCCTCGACCGGACGCACAACCAGCTCACCCTGGCGTACCGGATACCGCCGTGCCACGCGACGATCTATGTGATCTCCGGCGACCGGCCGGTCCACGAGACCATCCCACCCCTCGCCGACTTCGCCCGGCAGGCGGCGTCGGTGTACGGCCCGGACGGCGGCGTCGTGTGGGTCCAGGAGACGGACGCGTGCTGAGATAGGGCGGTGGCGTACCGCCCGCGCGTCGACCTGGACCAGCCGGTACACGACCGGCTCATGCTGCGTACCGTGCCCGGTGCGGTGGACTACCTGGCCGAGGATCTGCGCGCGCTGCCGGCCCGGATCACGCGGCGCGGACCCGACCGGCTGGTCGTCGAGTACACCGGACCGCTACGGCCGCTCGCCGCGATCCGGTACTTCGACGTCCTCGCCGTCGACCTGTCCGACGGGACGGAGCCACGGCTGGCCGAGTCGGCCAAGGACGGCGCGCTGGCGGCCGTGCGACCGGACGGTGGCGGGCCGGTGCGGTTCCGGGTCGGGGACGTCGGCGCCGGCCGGTGGGAGCTGCGCGACCGGCTGGTCGAGGCGTACGGCTGGCGCAACGACCCGCGTAACTGGGACGTCAACCTGGAGCCGCACGGCGCCGAGCTGGGCGCGCTCTACCTCACCCAGCGGTACGGCGAGCTGCGCCGGACGCCCGCGTCGACGAACCCGCTGGTGGGCGCGGTCATGGTCCGCCTCGCGAAGATCCAGCCGGGGCAGACGGTCGTGGATCCGTTCTGCGGCGCCGGTACCCTCCTCGTGCTGGCCGGGGAGATGGCCGCACCGGGCCGGCTGCTCGGCGCCGACGTGCAGGCCCGCTGGCTCGCCCTGGCCGCGGACAACGCCCGCCGCCGCGCGGTCCCGATGGCGTTGGTCCGGGCCGACGCCCGTGCCCTGCCGCTCCGCGGTGGCGCCGCCGAACGGGTGGTCGCCAACCTGCCGTTCGGCAAGCGGGTCGGCACGCACCGCGTCAACGAGGACCTGTACCCGGGCGCGCTACGGGAGATCGCCCGCATCCTGCCGGGCGGCGGCCGGGCCGTCCTGCTGACCGACGACAAGAGGCTCTTCCGCGAGGCGGTACAGCGCACGCCGCTGTTGCGCATCATCAAGGAATTGGTACTGGCCCGGGGTGGCCTTCATCCCTCCGTGTACGTTCTCGCGAAGCGTGGCCGGTGACCGTCACGCCGTGGTAACGCCCCTTTAACCTCTGATCAGTAAGAAAGTGGGCATGCTGGAAGAATCTCTAGTCGTGGTCGCCAACCGGCTGCCGGTGGACGAGACGATCGCGGAGAGCGGGGCACGCGAGTGGCGGCGCAGCCCGGGTGGGCTGGTCAGCGCGCTTTCGCCGGTACTACGGGGGTACGGCACCACCTGGGTCGGCTGGGCCGGCGGCACCGGGCCGGCGCCCGAGCTGCCCGACATCGACGGCGTCCGGATGCGCACGGTCGGGCTCTCCGAAGCGGAGTTCGAGCAGTACTACGAAGGGTTCGCCAACTCCACCCTCTGGCCGCTGTACCACGACGCGGTCGAACAGCCGGTGTACCACCGCCGCTGGTGGGAGTCCTACCAGCAGGTCAACCGCACGTTCGCGGCGGCCGCCGCGGACGCCGCCCCACCCGGCGCGCTGGTCTGGATCCAGGACTACCACCTGCAGCTCGTCCCGGCGCTGCTCCGCGAGCTTCGGCCGGACGTGCGCATCGGCTTCTTCATGCACATCCCGTTCCCGCCGCCCGAGCTGTTCAAGCAGCTTCCCCGGCGGGCCGAGCTGTTGCGGGGGCTGCTCGGCGCCGACCTCGTCGGCTTCCAGAACTCCGGCGGGGTGCACAACTTCCTGCGGCTCGCCGAGCGGCTGCTCGGGCTGCGGGTACGCAACCAGGAGATCTCTGTCGGCCCGCGCGTCGTTCGGGTCGGGGCCTTCCCGATCTCGATCGACGTCACCGAGGTCGAGCGGATCGCGATGACCCCCGAGGTGCGGGTACGCGCCGAGCAGGTCCGCGCCGACCTGGGCAACCCGGTACGGGTGATGCTCGGCGTGGACCGGCTGGACTACACCAAGGGCATCGAGCACCGGCTCAAGGCGTACCGGGAGCTGCTGGCCGACGGGCGGGTGAAGGTACCGGACACCGTGCTGGTACAGGTGGCGGTACCGAGCCGGGAGCGGGTCGAGCACTACAAGCTGCTGCGCGACAAGGTGGAGCGCGAGGTGGGCGGGATGAACGGGACGTACGGCCGGCTCGGGGTACCGGCCGTGCACTACCTCAACCGCTCCTTCGACCAGGTGGAGCTGGCCGCCCTGTACCGGGCTGCGGACGTCATGGTGGTCACGCCCCTGCGCGACGGGATGAACCTGGTCGCCAAGGAGTACGTCGCCAGCCGGGTGGACCTCGGCGGCGCGCTGGTGCTGTCCGAGTTCGCGGGCGCGGCTTCCCAGCTCAAGCAGGCGTACCTGGTGAACCCGCACGACCTGGACGGGCTCAAGGACACGCTGGTCGGGGCGCTGGACGCGGATCCCGTCGACGCCGCCCGGCGGATGCGCACGATGCGCCGTCACCTGCGTGCCCACGACGTTCAGGCGTGGGCACGGGCCTACCTGGCGGCCCTGTGCTCCTGAGATCTACTAACGCCGGTCCAGGTGGACGACCGGAAGGCGGCGGGTGGTCTTCTTCTGGTACCCCTCGTAGCCCTGGTACACGCCGACCATCTTCTGCCACAGGCGCTCGCGCTCGTCGCCCTCGGTCTCCCGCGCGGTCACCGGGTAGCTGTCCCGGCCGATCTCGATGGTCGCCTGCGGGTTCTTCCGGAGGTTGAGCCACCACCCCGGGTGCTTCGCATTCCCGGCGTTGGACGCGATGATCACCCACCCGTCGCCGTCCGGCTGGTAGATCAGCGGGTTGGTCCAGGGCTGCCCGGACCTGCGGCCGGTCGTGGTCACCAGGAGCACGGGTGCTCCCCGCATCGAGCCGCCGATGCGCCCGCCGGAGCGCCGGTACAGCCACACCATCGCGCGCATGAAGCCACGGGCTATCGACATGACCTCTGCCTACCAGAAGATCCTCTTCCCTGTCGATAGCGTCACGGTCGCGGGGAGCCGCGATGGAGGGTGTGGATTACCCCACCATGCTCGTTGCCCGGGCCAGCACGACCCGCCTAGCGTGACTGGTGTTCGCGCGCCGGACCGGCGACGCGATGGGGGGATCAGATCAGGTACAGGGGGGAAATCAGATGAGGCTGTTCGGTACCTGGCGTCGGCGCGCCCTCGGGCTCGTCGCCGTCGCGGTTCTCGGGCTCGCCGGGGTGGGGGTCACCGCCGGTAGCGCCGAGGCCGGTGTGGTCTGCCGCGTACCGGGGCCGCCGCACTCCGCGTGGGCGGAGGCCGGCGGGCTGGGCTGGATGGGTGTCCACTGGGAGCCGCCGGTGGACACGATCCTGGGCACCGCGTGCACGCCGGTGACCTCCTACTACGTCGCCGTGCAGGACGTGACCTGGGGCGAGACCGGGCTGTGGGACTACTTCCAGATGGTCTCGGCGCAGTGGCTGGAGGCCTGGGACATCCTCACGCCCGGCCACTACTACGAGTTCGAGGTGTTCGCGGGCAACCGGGTGGGGTGGTCGGCGCCGACCATCACCCACTCGTACCGCGACTACTGAACCGGAATCCGGGCGGCCGGTCCAGCGCGCGCCGGACCGGCCGCCCGGCAGGAAGATCGGGGATCGCTGTGGCCCGGACGGGCCGGAGCGTGACCGACGAAGGTCGTAGCCGCCGGTGGGGGCTTGCGTTAGCGCATACCGGGTATGCATACTCGGTAGCTATGTCGGTTCGGCACGGTCTGCTCGCCCTCCTCAAAGGCCGACGTCCGCTGCCTCGATCACGGCGAGGCGAGCCTTGTTCGGTACACCGTGCCGCCGGCGGCGGTGCCGCGGGTCGTGTCCGAGTCAGAGTTGGTCGCGGCGATGGGCCCGTCCGGGTCGGGTAAGTCCACGCTGGTGACCCCGGCCGGCATGCTGGTCACCCACGAGGCGCGGCACGCGGCCGGGGCGGACCGGGTGGTGTTCCTACGCGACGGCGTCGTGGTCGACACGTCCGGTCCGCTCGACCAGCCGGACGCGCTGTTCCCCCGGGGCAGCACGTCGTGACCGGGCAGCAGGTCGTGACCGGGTGGCGGGTCGCGCTGCGGGTGGCTCGCCGGGAGGCATGGCGGGCCAAAGGCCGCTCGGTCCTGGTACTCGTAATGATCATGGTACCGGTGGCTGCGCTGGCGTCCGCAGCCGTCGTCAGTGACACGTTCACGCTGTCCCCGGCGGAGCGGGCCGACCGTCTGATGGGCGCCGCGCAGGCCGCGATCGTCTGGCCGGTCGACAGCCCGGTCAGCCAGGATCCGGCCGACCTCACAGCCTTCGGCTCGCCGTCTGCGGGACCGGCGCCGGCGACCACGGCCGCCGCGCCGCCGGTGCAGCGGCTGCTGGCGCTGCTGCCGCCGGGCACCCGGGTGATCGAGGAGCAACGCGGCACCATCTGGCTGCGGACCGCGGCCGGCACCGGCCAGCTCGGCGTACGCCTGCTGGACTACGCCGACCCGCTGGCCCGCGGCATGCTGCGGCCACTGTCCGGTCGGGCGCCGGCCGGTCCGGACGACGTCGCGCTGACCCCGGCCGCGGCCAGCCGGCTGGGCACCGGTCCGGGCGGCACGGTCCGGCTGGCCGACGGCAGCCGGGAACTCCGTGTCGTGGGTACCGTCGAGGACCCGGCCGACCTGACCGCCGCCACCGTGGTGCTGCGCCCGGCCGCGCTCCCCCAGGCGAGTCTGGCGAACGGGCGCGCCGACCTGCGCTGGCTGGTCGCCACCCCGGAGCCGCTGACCTGGGCCGACGTCAAGCGGCTCAATACCCACGGCGTGGTGGCGGTCTCCCGGTACGTGCTGGCACACCCGCCGACCAGCGCTGAGCGGTACCCGGGGTTTGCCGGCGGGCATGGCCTCGCGCTGGGCCTACCAGGTATCGGGGGTGGGCTGGCTGTACTGGAGATCATCCTGCTGGCCGGGCCGGCCTTCGCGGTGGGCGCCCGTCGCCGGCGGCGCGATCTGGCGTTGGTCGCCGCTGCCGGGGCGACGCCGAGCCAGCTACGCCGGATCGTGCTTGCCGACGGAGTGGTGTTGGGCGCCGCGGCGGCGGCCAGCGGCATCGTGCTGGGCATCGCCGCGGCCGCGGCCGCCCGACCGTTGATCGAGGAGCATCTCTACCATGTCCGGTCCGGCGGCTTCCGGGTGTACCCGCTGGCGCTGGCCGCCCTCGCCGCCTTGGCGGTGCTGACCGGCCTGCTGGCCGCGCTGGTACCGGCCTGGGTCGCCGCCCGTCAGGACGTGGTGACCGCGCTCGCCGGTCGCCGGGGCATCACCAGGTCCCGGCGGCGCTGGGTGGTGCTCGGCGCGACGCTCGGCGCGGCCGGTGCGGGCATCGCGGGGACCGGCGCCTGGCGGATCAGTTCGACCATCATCCTCGCCGGGCTGGCCGTCGCCGAACTGGGGCTGATCCTTTGTACCCCGGCCGTGATCGGGCTGGTGGCCCGGCTCGGGCGCGTCCTGCCGCTCGGGCCGCGGATCGCACTGCGGGACAGCTCCCGGAACCGGACGGCCGCCGCACCGGCGGTCTCCGCCGTGATGGCCGCCGTGGTGGGCAGCCTCGCCGTCGGCGTCGTGCTCAACGCGAGCACCGCGCGCACCGGCAGCGACTACCGGTCGGCGATCGGGCCCGGCGACGTGGTCCTCGACCACAACCCCAAGCTCACCCCGGACGGCCCCGAGCCGGTGCCGGCCTCCGCGGTCGCCGCCCTGCGCAGCACGCTTCCCGTCGACCGGGTGCACGCGATCGGCGTACCGGCCTGCGGCGCGGGCGAGTGCTATGTCACCCCCCAGGTGCCGGCGGCGCAGGCGTGCCCGTACGCGGGCGAGAACCTGCGTCACGACCCGACACCGGAGGAGCAGCGGGCCGCTCGCCGCGACCCCCGCTGCGACGGGCTCGGCCAGGTGTACCACTACTTCAACACGGGCTACGGCGACCTCTTCACGGCGATCGTCGACGACGGCGCGGTCGGCGCGGTCACCGGGCTGCCGCCGGCCGACGCCGATCCGGCGGCCGCGGCGCTGCGCGCCGGCAAGGTGGTCGTCGACCACCCCCGGTTCCTGGACCACGGCACGATCACCCTGTCCGTCAGTTTGTTCCAGCCTTTCGCCAAGCGACCGGCGGCGACCCGGGAGGTGACGCTGCCGGCCGTCGCGCTGCCGCACCGGCCGCGGGCGCTGAACATCGGCACCCTGATCCAGGCCGCACCACAGATCTTCGGCGAGGTCATGGGTGAGATGTTCGGGCTGCTCGCGGCCGGAGTGCTCGGCACCGGCCAGCCCACCACCTACCCGCTGGCCGACGGCCCGAAAGCACTTGCCGAACTGGAAGCGCGGGCCACGGTCGGCAAACTCGCCCTGGTGCCCTGAAAACCCCTGGTACCGAGCCGGTGACGCCGCACACCGGAGATCCGCATGACAGGAGTTCTTGCGACTGCTGCCACCCGGCTGGCTTGGGCCGGGGTTTGGCGACCATTCTGCCGATGCCCTGCGCGGTCTAGGCAATTCCGGTCTTCCGGCAAACACCACCCGCGCCGCAGACGCGCCCGCCAACCCAACTCCACCAAGCAGAACCCCGCGCTGGGCCGCTAACCACAGCTCAGCGGCTCTTCGCGAGCAGCGTCTCCGGCTGGGCCGCGAACACCCGCGAACCGCCCCCATCTCTCACTCGCCGTAATCAGAGGTGGGCCCTCAAACGAACATATCGGCCGAACATCGCCATGTTCGTCACGCTCCATGAGAAATCGCGTGAATGAACATCAATCAGCCTTGCCAAGATCTTTTGTGGGCCGCCGGGGACTCGAACCCCGAACCTACTGATTAAAAGTCAGCAGCTCTGCCGTTGAGCTAGCGGCCCACCGCCGCCCCAAGGCTACCCGACGGGGCATCGTGCCACGGGCGTGAACGACAACCCCGGCGCCAGGCCGCGCCGCCGTACCGGGAAACGGGCTCGGCCGCCGGGCCGTCCACATGGCGGACATCCGCGGTCGACAATAGCCGGTCCACCGGTCACATTCCGGTCCTCAGTTGTCCGGTTTCCGCGCACCGCCGGCTCGCTCGGGCCGACGATCGACGGAGCCGGCCGCATGGTACACGACCTGCGCGTTTCTGCCCTCAGAGCGGGCGCCACCAGGACAACGTGACTGCAACTACAGCGGCATTCCGCCCCGTGGAGTACCGTCAGAAAGGAGTTGGTTACTCAGGTGGGACTGTGTCGTTGAGTGGGCATCGAGTAAGCTCCGCAAGCCTGGGACTGTCTCCGGCCTCCCGGCGGGCAGGCCGCCGACAAACTAGGGCTTCGAGGGGTCCCCGCGTGGCGCAGCCGAACCAGGACACAGCCGTCCTGCAGCACTCGAACGAGGAGTTCCCATGGGACTCGTTCGACTCCGAGTGGTACCTGGAACACAACTACGGCAAGCTCCGCGATGATGATCACCACATCCTCGAACGGCTCGCCGCGTTCTTCGGTGATCTTGGTCGCCCGAACCGGCTCTGGGACGGCATTGACGTCGGCAGCGGTACGAACCTGTACCCGGTACTCGCCATGCTTCCGCTGTGCGGTCGCATCACGCTGCACGAGCGGGCGAAGACCAATTGCCGGTGGCTGAACAATGAGACAGCCAAGTACTCCGAGGTGTGGGACCCGTACTGGGACGTTCTCACCGAACGGTCGCTGTACCAGCCGATCCGCGATCCCCGCTGGGCCGTGCACGAGCGCACCCAGGTCAGGAGGGGCAGCATCTTCGAGCTGCCCAGAGCCGCGTACGACATCGGCACCATGTTCTTCGTCGCTGAGTCGATCACCGAGCGGGTCGACGAGTTCATGCGCGCGCTGAGGTGTTTTCTCCGTTCCCTGCGCCCCAACGCGCCGTTCGCCGCGGCCTTCATGCGCAACTCGCACGGATACGAAGTGAAGGGTGTTCATTTCCCGGCTGTCGCCATCACCGAGGACGATGTGCAAAAATGCCTGGACGGTGAGGGCATCAAAAAGCCCATCGTCGAGACGATCGTAAGCGAGAAGCCGCTGCGCGACGGCGTGGGCATGGTGCTCGTGACAGGGAGAGTCGCGCGGCGCTGACAGTACAGAGATGGCGGCCGACGACAGATGAAGCTGCAACCGCGCCAGCAGATACTTGAGATCTGGCAGTCCACCGCACGCAACTCGTTCCAGGACAGCAAGTGGATCTGGGGCGGGCGCGACACCAGCAACTCCATCAGCGACGCCGAGCAGCTCTTGTGCCTCATGACACCGGCCACCGAGGTTCCGATGTTCAAGCTGGACCGGCCGGACGAGACCAGTGAGGACGTGCTGCGCGCGCTGCGCGCTCTCGGCGACAGCGTGGAGATACCCCGGCTGCTCATCCGGGTGCTGACCGAATACATGGAGCGTTATTCGGCTGAGGACGGTACTCCGGTCTTCGCGGCTGAGGACTATTTCGCGCCTGCGGCTGGACGGTCCGAGCTGAGCACCGGCGAGCGGAAGATCGACGTCGTCGACTCGTTCTCCACCTCGGTCGCGCTGTCGTTGGCGACCATCGGTTTCCTCCGCGTGTTCAAGGACATCATCAAGCGCGAGGATCTCCGCCACGAGGTGGAGACGCTGGAGGCACTGGCCAGCAAGCGACTGTCCGCCGCCATGGTCGGCCTGCTGCGCAGTTTCACGGTCAGCGTGTTCGACGCGCACTCGCCCGAAGGCCGGGCGCTGTGCCGCACCGCGAACCAGAACGGCCTGCCGGAGCGCCAGATCATCGAGGACCTTCGGAAGGCGCTGCGGGAGATCAACGCCCGGCTCCGCGACGTCACGATCGGTTCCGGCGCAGGTATCTCCGAAGAGCTCGACAACCCCAACCGGCTGTTCGAGTGCGGCTGGTCGTGGGGCATCGCCCGGGCGGCGCCCGCGATCGTCACCACCGAAAACGTCGGCACCCAGCGGGACGGCGCAGCGGACCCGCTGCCCTACCTGTACTTCACCGTGGTCGCCCTCGACGTCATCCCGGCACTGTTCTCCGAGCGCACCCGGCTGCTCGGCCTGCTCAACGAGGAGCAGACCCGGCTGGCGCAGGCGCTGCAACTCCGGTGGGACCTCACCCAGTCGTACTGGTCGACGATCGCGACGTTCGGCTCGGGGCGGTGGCCGCTGGAGGACATTCCCTGGCGGACCACCGACCGCTTGGAGTCCGACTACTTCAGCCTCTTGGTGAGTTCGATCGTCGTGCAGGACCTGGTCCGCCGGCGGGCGCCCGACGCCGCGCTGAACCGTGTGGGTGCGGTACTGGCCGAGCTGTCCAACCGGGCCCGGATCACCCGGCGGCCGTTCGAGAAGGACGACCCGGCACTGCCCATGCACTCGCCGGGGGTCCGCGTCGAGCTGCTCGGCAGGGACGGCGCCGAGGAGGTCCGGCTCGGCTGGATCGTGCCGGACTTCGCGCCGCTGCTGCTCAAGCGCACCGTCCGGATCGCTGGGCTGATGCGGGAGACCGAGCTGCGCGACGCGCTGCTCAACCTGGCCGACAGCGTGTGGGACCACCTGCTCAGCCGGCGGATCAACCGCGAGCCAGGCAACGACCTGTGGGATCAACCAGGCAACGTGTTCAGCCAGATCCCACCCGGCAGCGACGCCCCCTCGTGGTACTACACCCGCCGGGTGGTGGAGTGCCTGGTGACCGCGGCGGAGGTGGTGAGCAATCCGCCGCTGCGCAACGAACGCCTCACCGAGTTGGCCAGCGACCTGTTGAGCGAGGCCGACCACCGGTTCGACCAGGAGCTGCTGCGGGGCTCCACCGAGGCGGGCCCGTCGATGCGCACGACACTGCAGGGCGCCCGGGCCAACCTGCGGCGGGCCCGGGAGATCCTGGCAGAGCATCCCGGTACCGCCGTCGTGCTCATCAGTGAGGTGCTGCGCGACCTGGACCGGCTGGCGGCGGCGCGGTCGGACCTCCCCGGCGGGTTGTAGCCGTGCTCGTCTTCGCCACCTCCGACAAGGGCGGCACGGGTCGCTCGGTCACCAGCAGCAACGTGTCGTACCGGCGCGCGTTGCAGGGCGGCGACGTGTGCTATCTCGACTTCGACTTCGGCTCGCCGACGGCCGGCACCATCTTCACCATCAATGCCGTGGTGAACGGCGCGCCGGACGGCGGGCTGCATTCGTACCTGCTCGGGAAGGCGGCCGAGCCGGTGCGGTACGACGTCTGGAGCTCGTCCGACCGTAGCAGCCTGCGCGGGCGCCCGCCCGGTGCCGGCCGGCTCGTGCTCTACCCCGGCGACAGCGGCGGTGGTGAGTTCTCCGCCGACAAGGACATCGTGCGGCGCTGCGTGCACCTGTTCCTGCGCCTGGACGAGGAGTTCGAGCTGTGCCTGGTCGACCTCAGCGCCGGCCGCTCGTACGCCACCCAGATCGCCCTGGCCGCGACCGCCGATCCCGAAATGCTGGCCATCCCGTACCGCTGGCTGATCTACCACCGGTGGACCCGCCAGCACATCATCGCGGCGGCCAACCTGGTGTACGGCCCGCGCGGCATCATCGAGGCGGGCACCGCGCGGGGCCACGACCGCGAGCGGCTCTCCTCCGCGATCCGGTTCGTGCGCACCGCCGTCGTGGATCCGGACTCCCCGGACCTCGCCGGCCTGCGGGCCGCGCAGGTCGCCTGGCTGCGGGACTGCAACCAGGACCTGCAGGAGATCGCGAGCGCCCGGCGGGTCGGCCGCACCGCGGTGCTCGGCGTCGTCCCGCTGGACCCGGTACTGCAATGGCGGGAGCAGCTCATCTCCGACAACGACGTGCTGACCCGGCACATCGCCAACCAGGCCACCGTCGACGCGTTCAACACCATCGCCAAGCGGATGTTCGACGACGCGGCGTGGGAGGGGCTGTAGATGGCGGCCGAGGTGGAGTTCACCGAGGCGGCGGCGCATCCACGGGTGGAGTCGGTGTCGTACGCCCACCTGTCCATCGAGCTGGGCCACCTCTACATGGAGGACCTGCAACGCGGTACCCCGTTCCTGCGCCGGCACTTCCGGGAGATCGCACCGTGGGTACACGCGGCGAAGCAGTCCTGTGTGGACAGTCTCGGCCCGCGGACCGCCCGCATCAGCACGTGTTTCCTGGTCGACGACTACTTCACCCGCCTGAGCCCACCCGATGTCGTGATTCCCCAACTCGTGGACGCGGCGGCCGAAGCGGGGCTACGTATCGACTACCTGGCGCGCGAGTCCGGCTGCGCCCGGGCGGGTGAGGTATCGCTGGCCGAGATGGTGGCCGGGCGGCTGGTGGCGGAGCCGCCGCCCAACACCAACGGCTCCCGGCCGGCCCCACCGCAGAGTGGCTGGCTGTGCAACGGTGAACGGTCGCCGTCGGACCAGCCGGTCGAGGCGATGGGCGAGTTGCGGCCGTGGATCCCGCCCCGGCAGACCGCGGCCAACCGGCACTCCATCTTCATCGACGTGGAGCTGTGGGATGACGAGGGCGGTCACCGCACCTGGTCGTGCCCGTTCCTGGCGGCGGTGTGGCAGCTTCTGCGGCTGGGCCTGCTGCGCCACGACGGCAGGGCGGTCGCCGCACCGGTACCGGGGCCGGAGACGTGGCCGGCGGACTGGGACCGGCTGCCGCCGGTGATCCGGCTCGGCGCCGAGGCCGACTCCTTCTTCGCGTACCGGACGCTGTCCATCCTCGCCGGCCGGTTCCTGCCGGTCGAACACGCCGTCCGGACGATCCTGAGCCAGGTGGCCGTCGACGCGGTGGCGGACCGGCAGGCGCGCAACCGGAGCGCGGCGGAGGGCGTCGAGCTGTCGCCGGAGCTGGTCGACCGGGTGGAGTACGTACTAACCGGCAGTACCGCCGCCTGGCGGTAGCTCGCGGGGTGGCGGTAACTCGCGACCGCGCGGGTCCCGCGCGGCCGACCACAGGTCCTGGAAGCCATCGACCCGTTCGGCCAGCCGCTTCGGGCTGAGCACGAGGCGGGTACTCACGATGGCCGGCTTGCTGCCCTTGCGCGCCCAGGCGGCCGGGGTGCTCTCGTAGCTGACCACCGAGTCGAACACCACGAAGTCGAACATCCAGTTGTGGTGCAGGCCGGGCAGCGTCATCGGATCGAGGATCCGGACGTGTATCCCGAGCTTCTGCTGGATCTCGCACATCCGCAGCAGCTCCGCGTCGCTCGCGCCGTCGGGGTCGTCCAGGATGAAGATCCGCCGGACCGTCACGCCGCGGTCCAGCGCCTTCTGCTGCGCCTCCAGGTACCGCTGGCCGAGATCGCTCGTCCACAGCTCGCCGTCCTCGGTCCCCTGGATGGTGCTGGCCGTGGCGTCGACGGCGGCAAAACTCGTCGCGTCGATGGACGTCGACGCGTTGCGGGTGAGCGCCAGCAGCCAGTCCCGGTCCTCGCCGTCGTAGGTGATCTCGCCCCGCTCGCTCAGCCCTTTCATCAGATCGGAGACCCGGGAGATCTCGGCGTGGGCGAACAGGTGCATGAGCTGGTGTGCCGAGCGGTCCAGGTTGGCCGCGTGCCGGACGAGCTGCTTGACCAGGTCGGTGTGCATGGCCGAGGTCTCCACCTGGCCGAACAGCTCGGTCGCCTCGCTGATGCTGGCGAACTTGTTGGTGATCAGGTCCTCGACCGTCTGGAAGTGGCGGTTCTGGCCCAGCTCGACCATCTGCAGCCGCTTGTCGAAGTCGACCAGGAACTGCACGACGAGGACCACGC
>JBKPCQ010000041.1:0-12075 GCA_046727455.1 Actinomycetota bacterium
GCTGCGCGGACTGACAACCTCTGGCTGGTAGCCGCTCCGACAAGCTGCGCGGACTGACAACCTCTGGCTGGTAGCCGCTCCGACAAGCTGCGCGTCTAGGCTGAGCGGCATGCCTGGCGTACCACCGACCCGCTTCGTGTACCTCGGACCGGAGGGAACCTTCTCCGAACAGGCGCTGCTGACCGTACCGGCGGCGGCCAAGGGCACCCGGATGCCGGCGCGCAGCGTGCCGGAGGCGCTGGAGGCGGTGCGCAACGGTGATGCGGACGCGGCCCTGGTACCGCTGGAGAACTCCATCGGCGGGCAGGTCGGCGTCACGCTCGACGAGCTGGTCAACGGCTCACCACTGGTGATCACGCGGGAGGTCGTGCTCCCGGTCGAGTTCGTCCTCGCCGGGGCGCCGGGTCCGGCCGGCGGCGCTGGCCGCGGGCTCGCGGACATCCGGGCGGTCGCCGCGCATCCGCAGGCCAGCGCCCAGTGCCGGCACTGGCTGCGCGCCCACCTACCGGACGCCGCCGTGGTCGACGTGCTGTCCAACGCGGCCGCGGCCGCCGCTGTGGCGGCCGGGGAGTACGACGCGGCGATCTGCGCGCCGATCGGCGCCGCCGGGCACGGGCTGGTCGTGCTGGCTGACAAGATCGCCGACCATCCGGACGCGGTGACCCGGTTCGCGCTGGTCGCCCGGCCGGGGCCGCCGCCGGCACCGACCGGAGACGACGTCACGTCGCTGGCCGTCTACATCGCGCACGACCGGGTCGGCGCACTGCTCGCGGTACTCATGGAGCTGGCGGTACGCGGGATCAACCTCACCCGCATCGAGTCGTACCCGACCGGCGAGCAGCTCGGCCGGTACGTGTTCTTCCTCGACTGCTCCGGCCATGTCGGTGAGGCCCGGCTCGGTGAGGCCCTCCAGGGACTCCGGCGTACCTGTGCCGACGTCCGCTTCCTCGGCTCGTACCCGCGCGCCGGGGGTACGAGCCCGACGCGCCGGTCCCGGCCGGTGGTCGACGACTTCGCGGACTCGGCCGCCTGGCTGGCCCGCATCCGCGCCGGTGACCTCGCCTAGCTCTGGCTAGCCCCAGCCCAGCTCGTGCAGGCGGGCGTCGTCGATGCCGAAGTGGTGGGCGATCTCGTGCACCACCGTCACCTGTACCTCCTCGACGACGTCGTCCTCGCTGTCGCAGATGGCCAGGATCGGGTGGCGGTAGATGATGATCCGGTCCGGTAGGACGCCGCCGTAGTCCCAGCCGCGCTCGGTCAACGCGTACCCCTCGTACACTCCGAGCAGGTGCGGGTCCCCGGCCGGCGGGTCGTCCTCGACCAGGATCACCACGTTGTCCAGCAGGTCGAGGAGCTGGGCGGGTACCGCGTCGAGCGCGTCACCGACCAGCTCCTCGAACCGGTCCCGGTCCATCCGGACCGGCATCGTCAGGCCAGGCGGGCGGAGAGGGTGATCTCCACGGCGGACAGGGCCTTGGAGACCGGGCAGGTTTCCTTCGTCTCCTCGGCGTACTTGAGGAAGTCCGCCTCGTTGAGGCCGGGTACCTCGGCGACGGCGGACAACTCGATCTTCGTGATGCCGTCCGGGGGGTTGAGGTGGACGGCGGCGGTGGTGTCGATGGCGGTTGGGGTGAACCCGGCCTTGCCCAGTGTGGCGGACAGCGCCATCGAGTAGCACCCCGCGTGGGCGGCGGCGATCAGCTCCTCCGGGTTGGTACCCGGGCCGCTCTCGAAGCGCGAGACGAACGAGAACGGTCCCTCGTAGGCGCCCGAGGCGAGGCGCATCGTGCCGGCGCCCTCCCTGAGGGTGCCCTGCCAGTTGGCGGAAGAAGTACGAGTCGGCATGCTTCAGAACCTAGCCGACCTCCCGCGCCGGGGGCCGATCAACCCCCGGACGTGTCATGATGCGGCGGTGGACACCGTGGAGTGGGGCACCTCCGAGCGGCGCGCGCGCTGGGTTCCCCGGCTGCGGTACTCGGTGCCCCGACTGGGTGCGCCGGCCCTGGCCCTGGCCGGGTTCGTCCTGCTGGCCGTCGCCGAGTTCGTCCCGTGGGCCCGGGTCGACCTGGGCGGCGGCTCGACGCTGCGGTCGGACGCGTCGATCGCGAGCGAGCTGGCGGTCACCCTCGACCGGGTGGTGTCCAACGACGCCTTCGCGTTCCAGCTCGGGATGGTGGCGCTCCTCGGGGCGGTCGGGTACACGCTGACCACGTCGGCGATGCGGCGCCGCGTCGCGGTGGGGACGACCGTCGGGGTGGCCGCGGGCAACCTGCTGCTGATCATCCTGGTCGCCCGGGCGGCGCTGCACAGCTTCGACACCTTGTCCGGGTTCGGCCTCGCGCCGCGCCCGGAGACCACGCCGACCCTCTCGGTGGGCCCGGGAGTCTACCTGGCCGTGGCCGGGGTCCTGGTCCTCGCCGCGGCGGCGGTCACCGCCGCGGGCCTGCGCCGGGTCCGCCGCACGGAACAGCCCGCGCCGGTACCGGCAGCGGCCGACGAGGAGCCGGTCTTCACGCGGGGCGGCGAGCGCGAGCTGACGGTGACCCCGATGGAGCCGCTCGACGAGAGCTACTTCGCCCGGCCGGATAACCACTAGCGACCGCCGGTATCCTGCGAACTGTGATTGACCTGCGACTGCTGCGCGAAGATCCGGACCGGGTACGGGCCAGCCAGCGGGCGCGCGGCGAGTCCGCGGCGGCGGTCGATGTCCTGCTCGCGGCCGACGAGGCGCGGCGGGCCGCGGTGGCGGCCTTCGAGTCGGTACGCGCCGAGCAGAACCAGCTCGGCAAGCGGGTTGCCAAGCTGCGCAGCTTGTCGGAGCAGCTTCCAGCCAGCGCTCGCCAGGCCACGGGCGACGAGCGGGCGGCGCTGCTCGCCCGTACCAGAGAGCTGGCCGGGCAGGTCAAGGCCGCCCAGGCGGCGGTCGACGCGGCCGAGGCGGAGCTGCGTGCCGCGCAGCTCGCGGTACCGAACGTCATCGAGGACGGCACCCCGCCTGGTGGCGAGGACGACTTCCGGGTGATCCGCCACGTGGGCGAGATCCCCGACATCGCGGCGCCGCGCGACCACGTGGAGATCGGCGAGGCGCTGGGCGCGATCGACCTGGAGCGCGGCGCCAAGGTGTCGGGCAGCCGGTTCTACTTCCTCACCGGGGTCGGCGCGCTGCTCCAGCTCGCGCTGCTCCAGCTCGCGCTCCAGCAGGCGGTCGAGCAAGGGTTCACCCCGGTCATCCCGCCGGTGCTGGTCAAGCCGGAATCCATGGAAGGTACCGGATTCCTCGGCGCGCATGCCGCCGAGGTGTACCGGCTCGAAGCCGACGACCTGTACCTCGTCGGCACCTCCGAGGTGCCGCTCGCGGCATACCACACCGGGGAGATCATCGACCTGGCGCACCCGAAGCGGTACGTCGGCTGGTCGTCCTGCTTCCGCCGGGAGGCCGGCAGCCATGGCAAGGACGTGCGCGGGATCCTACGGGTACACCAGTTCGACAAGGTGGAGATGTTCTCCTACTGCCGGCCCGAGGAGGCGCACGACGAGCACCTGCGCCTGCTCGCGATGGAGGAGGAGATGCTCGCCAAGGTCGAGATCCCGTACCGGGTGATCGACGTGGCAGCCGGCGACCTGGGTACCAGCGCCGCCCGCAAGTACGACTGCGAGGCGTGGATCCCGTCACAGGGCCGGTACCGCGAGGTGACCTCCACCTCCAACTGCACCACCTTCCAGGCGCGCCGGCTGGGCATCCGGTACCGCGACGAGCGGGGCCGTCCCCAGACGGCCGCGACCCTCAACGGCACCCTGGCCACCACGCGCTGGCTCATCCCGATCCTGGAGAACCACCAGCAGCCCGACGGCAAGGTCCGGGTACCGGACGTGCTCCGGCCGTTCCTCGGTGGTCGTGATGTCTTGGGGTGACGGCTGCCCCGGGTTGGCAATCACGGAGTAACGTTGCGGATCCGCCTTGTGAAGGGGGATCCGTATGGCGCGCCCCGGCCTGCCCAAACTCATCGCCACCGACCTGGACGGCACGCTGGTCCGCTCGGATGACACGGTCAGCGCCTACTCCCACGACGTGCTCGGCCGGGTGAAGGCGGCCGGTATCCCGATCGTCGGGGTGACCGGGCGCGGCCCGCGCATCATCGAGCTGTGCCGCCAGGACATCCCGGAGGCCGATTTCCTGGTGCTCGCGCAGGGCGCCCGGGTGGTCGACCTGACCGACCCGGGCGAGCCGATCACGCTGCGGGCCGAGACCGTCGACGGAGCCGTGGTCGCCGGGGTGATCGAGGCGCTGGAGGCGGCGGGCGGGCCGCTGGTGGTCATGGTGGAGGCGCTGGACCACCCGAACGCGCCGCTGTGGGGCGAGGCCCACCCGGCCTGGCGGTACCCTGACGTGCTGGAGTACCGGGCCCGGTCCGAGGCGCTGGCCGGGCGGGTGCTCAAGGCGTTCGCGCACTCCGAGCGGTACGAGCCGGACGAGCTGCTCGCCATCGCGCGCGAGCTGCCGCCGGCCCGGGAGGTGACGATCACCCAGGCGGGGCTCGGGTACATCGAGATCTGCCCGCCGGGGGTGACCAAGGCGAGCGGGCTCGCGGTGGTCGCCGACTCGCTGGGGGTGGATCCCCGCGACGTGCTGGTCTTCGGGGACATGCCCAACGACCTGCCGATGTTCGGCTGGGCGGGGTGGAGCCGGGTGGCCGTCGCCAACGCGCATCCGGAGGTACTGGCGATGGCCGACGAGGTGACCCTGTCCAACGACGCGGACGGGGTGGCCCACCACCTCGACCGCTTACTGTCGGAACGGTGAGCCTCCCCCGGCTGATCGCCACCGACCTCGACGGGACGCTGGTCGGGCGGGACGAGGCGATCAGCCGCCGCAGCGCGAAGATCCTGGCCCAGCTCGCCGCGGCGGGCGTGGCGGTCGTCCTGGTCACCGGCCGGCCACTGCGCTGGCTGTACCCGGCCTACGAGGACCTCGACGCCGGGTACCGGACGATCTGCGCCAACGGCGCGGTGACCTACGACCCGGCCGGTGACACCGTACTGGCGTCCACGCCGCTCATGCCGAACGCGCTCGCCGACGTGTGCACCAAGCTGGCGACGGCGGTGTCCGGGATCGCCTTCGCCGCCGAGATCGACGACGGGCGGCGGATGGTGCACGAGCCGGCGTACCCGGTCGTGTTCGAGGGGGACTCCCGCGCGGCGCCGCTGTCCGAGGTCGTTGCCGCGCCGGCTGTGAAGCTGCTCGGCCGGGCCCCCGAGCACGACCCGGACGAGCTGGCGGCGCTCGTCACGATCACCGTGGCGGACCGGGTGGAGGCGACGCACTCCTCGTTCACCGGCCTTGTGGAGATGTCGGCGCGGGGGGTGACCAAGGCGACCGGGCTCGCCGCCCTCGCCCGGCGGCTGGGTATCCCGCCGGAGGACGTGCTCGCGTTCGGCGACATGCCCAACGACGTACCGATGCTGCGCTGGGCCGGGCGCGGCGTGGTGGTGGCGAACGCGCACCCCGCCGCCCGGGAGGCGGCCGACGAGGTCACGCTGTCCAATGTGGACGACGGCGTGGCGGACTACCTGGAGCGGCTGGTGTGACATCGAGACCGGCTCGTAGCTCCTGCCTACAGGTACTGCCCCGTGCGTCCACCCTCCCCTGGCTGCTGCTGACCGGGCGGCATCATGCCGAGTCCCGGCGGTAGCGCCGGCCGCGCGCCGCGCATCTGCTCCAGTTGCAGCCGGGCGGCCATCTGCTGGGCCACCAGCGCGGCCTGGATCCCGTGGAACAGCCCTTCCAGCCACCCGACGAGCTGTGCCTGCGCGATGCGCAGCTCGGCCTCGGACGGGGTCTTGCCCTCCTCGAAGGGCAGCGAGAGCCGCTCCAGTTCCTCGCGCAGCTCCGGCGCCAGGCCGTCCTCCAGCTCGGTGATCGAGCGGCGGTGGATCTCGGTGAGCCGCTGCCGGCCGGCCTCGTCGAGCGGGGCGGCGCGGACCTCTTCGAGCAGCTGCTTGATCATGCTGCCGATCCGCATCACCTTCGCCGGCTGCTGGACCAGCGAACCGGGATCTTCGCCGTCGCCCTCCTCGCTCTTGTCCGGCCCGTCCTGCCCGGGAATCTGCATGGTCCCCACCGGCTGTCCATCAGGCCCGACAACCACCACTGTCCGCTTCTCCTCCGACGGCTCGGTCATGCCCCCCATCCTCCCGCATCCCGGTTACAGGTCCTTCGCCCACTCCTGCTCGACCAGGTCGTGGCCGTAGCGCCGCACCGGCTCCTGGTGTACCAGCCGGAACCCGGCCCGCTGGTAGATCCGCCGCGCGTCGGCGAGCACGTCGTAGGTCAGCAGGACGAGCCGCCGGTAACCGGCCGACCGGGCGAACGCGATGCACTCGCGGACCAGCCGGCTGCCCACGCCGGCGCCACGCGCGTCCGGCTCCACCAGAAGTACCCGCAGCCGCGCGGTCGACTCGTCCTCCCGTACGCAGAACACGCAGCCGGCCCGCTCGCCGTCGATCTCGGCGAGCCAGGCCCGCTCGCGACCCACCGGATCGGCGCTCAGCGCGAAGTCGGCGACGATGCCCGCCACGAGGGCCTCGAAGGTGGCGTCCCAGCCGTACTCGGCGGCGTACAGCTCGCCGTGCCGGGCGACGATCCAGCCGAGGTCCCCGGGGCGGGGCTCGCGCAGCAGGACACCCGGCCGGCGCTCGTCGTTGAGCACGCCGCGGATGGTGGCCATCGCCCCGAGCAGGCGGCGCTGGTTGCTGGCTGGCAGCCGGTCGAGCATCCGCTGGATCTCGGCGGCCGAGCGCTCGTCGAGCATCCGGTACGCGGCCCGGCCGGCCGGGGTGAGCCGGATCACCTGCCGGCGCCCGTCGGTGGCCGAGCGGGCCCGGTCGACGAGCCCGTCGGCGGCGAACCGGGCCAGGATCCGGCTGAGGTACCCGGCGTCGACGCCGAGCTGCCGCCGCAGCGCGGTGACCTCGGTCTCGTCGCGCTGGGCCAGCTCGAAGATGATCCGCGCCTCGGTCAGCGAGTACGGGGTCCGGAGCAGGCCCTCCCGGAGTACCCCGATGGTGGCGGTGTAGAAGCGGTTGAACTCGCGTACCTCAGCGACCGGCGACGACATCGGCACTCCCCGCATCCGAAACCGTTGACTCCGTCAAAGACTAGTCCGGCGGGCCGAGATTTGGCCCCGACCGGACCCAAGAAGTCCGTCACCTGTACGTTGACGCCCAGCGGGGTGAGGCGATACGAAACCTCCGGACCATCCCCCCTGGTCCAACCCGTAGGGAGGAACCACCCAAGTGTCACCGCTTGACCGCCGTCAGCTCCTCCGGCTCTTCGGCGCCGTGGGCGCGGCCGGAGCGACGGCCCCCGCATTATCCGCGTGTTCGACGTCAGGCCCGGCCGCCGCTCCGACAGGTCCGGTGCGGATCGGCTTGATCATCCCACAGACCGGCGCCAACAAACCCGTCGGCGACGAGCTGAACGCGGGCTTTCAGCTCTACCTCAAACTGCACGGCAACCAGCTCGGCGGGCGCCCGGCGCAGATCGCCACCGTCGACGAGGGCGAGTCCGCCGACAGCGGGCGCGCCGCGGTGGACCGGCTGGTCAAGGAGTCGGTACACGTCATGTCCGGGGTCGCCAGCTCGACCGTGATGACCGCGATCCGCGACCAGGTCGAGGCGGCCCAGGTACCGCTCCTGGGCTCGGCCGCCTCGCCCAGCTCGCTGGCCAGCGTCAAGTACATCTGGCGGACCTCGTACGTGAACACCGACCCGAGCACGGCGCTCGGCGGGTACCTCGCGGGGCGGCAGGGCGAGTCGGTGCTCGTCGTCTCCGAGGATTCGGCGGCAGCGCGCGAGCAGGTCGGCGGCTTCCTCGCCGCGTTCAACGGCGCCCTCGGCCACCCCGACCTCGCCGGCCCGGTGCAGATCACCCCGGGCGGCAGCTTCAGCCAGATCGCCAGCGCGATCCGCGGTTCCGGGGTGCGCAAGGTGTTCGCCGTCCTCTCCGGAGACGGGGCGGCTGCGTTCCTCCGGGGGTACCGGTCGTCGGGCCTCACGCTTCCCCTGTACTCGCCCGGCTTCGTCACCGAGGGTGGCGACGCCTTACAGCGGCTGGGCGAGCCGGCGCTCGGCCTGTACACCGCGATGAACTACGGGCCGGGCCTCGACAACCCGGCGAACCGGATGTTCGCGGCCGAGTACGAGCGGACCTACGGCCACACGGCCAGCACCTACGCGATGGCCTCCTACGACGCCGCCGCCGCCGTGGACAGGGCGCTCCGGTTCACCGGGAGCGACCTGACCCCGCAGGCGGTCAACGCCGCGCTGAGCAGCGTCGGCCAGCTCGACAGCCCGCGCGGCGGCTGGCAGTTCAGCCAGAGCCGGACCCCGCTGCAGCGCTGGTACCTGCGCCAGGTCCGGCGGGACGGTGCGGTGATCGCGAACACCGTGCTCGGCGACATCGGGATGCTCGGCTGACCGGTCACCGGGGCCGCAGCGCGTAGCCGACGGTCCCGTGCAGCTCCAGCCGCCAGCCCGGCGGCGTGTAGTACCGGCAGATCGTGGCGTCCGCCACGCAGACGATCGCGTCCACGTCCTTCGGTGCCACCACGGGATCGTGGCCGGGCACGATCGACTGCAGCGCCTCGACGTCGTCGCCGCGCAGCAGCACCCACCACGGGTACTCCCAGGTGTCCTCGCCCTGCACCAGGCCGACCCGGTGGGCGCCCGAGGCCCGGACCGCGTCGGCGGCCCACAGGTAGTCGCCGAGCCACGGGGACCGCCGGTTGAACCGCTGCTCCATCCGGCTCTCGGTGAACACCGAGCCGGTGCCGACCAGCCGGCGCGGCCACCCGTACCCCACCGCCAGCCAGCCGGCGCACGCGCCCACGGTGAGCGCGACCGTGGCCGCCCACGCCGCCGCGATGCGCGGGGCCGGCCGGCGGAGCGCCTCGCCGAGCCACAGCCCGGCCAGTGGCGCCCCGAGCACGAGCAGGAACAGCACCAGCCGGTTGCCCCACGGCTGCCACTTGACCGTCGCCGCGTACAGCATCAGCGCCAGGAAGTACCCCGCCGCGTAGCCGCGCGGGACGCCCCGGCCCCGGACGAGCAGGACCACCCCGCCGACCAGGATCAGCACCCCCGGTACCGGGAACGACGCCCGGTCCTCGTCGGGCGGCCAGGCCACCGTGGGAAAGCTGGCGCCCCAGAATACGATCCGCTGGTCGTCGGGGTTGACGCCCAGGGCGCGGGCGAGCCCGTCGATCGCGCGGGCCGCGGCATCGTCGAGCGGGGCGATCGGGGTGTCGAGCGCGGTATGCCCGATGTGCAGGGCGTTGACCAGGACCGCGGCCGGGTCGTGGCGTTCCATCGAGATCGAGTTGCGCAGGTAGGCGGGGCCGAGCGGGTTGTGGTAGGTCCGCTCCAGCCGGTACATGTAGGGGCCGGCCACGGCAACGACCAGCGCCGCGACCAGCACGCCCTCGGCGAGGGCCCGGACGGGGGCGAGACGGAGCTGCGCGACCAGCCAGACCAGCAGCAGCGGCGCCACGCCGACCAACCCGGTCGCCTTGGTCAGCACGGTCAGCCCGGCGGCGGCGCCGATCAGGGTCGCCGCCGCGACGGAGGTACGCCGGCCCAGCTCGTCGAGCACGAGGGTGGCCACACAGGCCACCCAGGCCGCCACGACCAGGTCGGTCTGGGTGCTGCTCGACTCCAGGGCGACGATCGGCGTGGTACCGACGACGAACGCGGTCACGAGCTGCGCCCGCCGTCCCCCGCCGAGCTGCCCGGCGATCCGCGCGGCGACCAGCACGCAGCCCAGCCCCGCGCACCACTGGAGCAGGTTGTACCAGCCGTCGCCGCCGGTGAGCAGGCGCAGGTGCAGCAGCAGGTACTCGGCGCCGGGCGCGATCGTCACCTGCCGGTGGATGCGGGTCGGGAAGAACTCGACGTCCCGCTGCGCCACCCAGTGCTCGATCTTGGGTAGGTGGTACGTCTGCGAGTCGTAGTTGTTCGGCGGTGAGACGAGCGCCACGACCAGCTCGGCGAGGACCAGCCCGGCGAGCGCGAGGACCAGGATCCGCTCGCCCCGACTCAGCTTCCGCCACCGGCCCAGCTCGACGGACGGCAGCCGGCCATCGCGGCGGTACCGTCGATAGGCCGCGCCTGCCGCCGGTACCACCGCTGCTGACCAGGTGATGAGCAGCCACGGCGTGGTCAGCGCGCCCAGCGCGGACAGCGCCTCCACCAGCAGGGCCGCCCCCGCGCCGCAGATGACCGCGGCCCGGACCAGCGCCAGCCGCAGCGCGCCGGCCACCGGGGCGACCGGGCGCGCCGCGTAGCCGACCAGGACCACCGTCAGCGCAGGCAGCAGGCCCAGTGGCAGGAGCATCCGCACAGGGTACGCAGCGGCGCTGTGACCTGGGCAGCGGGAGCAAGTAGTCTATGGCGGTCCCAGTGTCAACGGTCGGAGTCGGTTGTGAAGCTGTCGATCCTCATGCCGGTCTACAACGAGGAAGCACGGCTGCCTGAGGCGCTCAAGCAGGCGCTGAGCGTGGACTACCCGTGCGAGATCGAGATGATCGTCGTCGATGACGGCAGCCAGGACGCCACGCCGGAGATCCTCGCCCGGGTCGACGACGGCCGGGTGGTCGTGGTGAGCCAGCCCCGCAACATGGGCAAGGGCGCGGCGATCCGCACCGCCGTCGACCGCGCGGGCGGTGACTACCTGGTGATCCTCGACGCCGACCTGGAGTACGACCCGCAGGACATCCCGCGGCTGCTCGATCCGGTGCTGGACGGGCGGGCCGTGGTGGTCTACGGGAACCGGACCTTCGGCAGCCACAGCTCGTTCTCGTTCTGGTACGTGATGGGCAACAAGGCCGTCACCACCGCCGCGAACATGATGTTCAACTGCTATCTGGGCGACCTGGAGACCTGCTTCAAGCTGATGCCGCTGGAGCTGTACCGGTCGCTCGACGTGCGGTCCAAGGGCTTCGGCATGGAGGCCGAGGTCACCGGCAAGCTGCTGCGCCGCGGGGTGCGTCCCTACGAGGTGCCGATCAGCTACCGGGCGCGTACCCGCGAGGAGGGCAAGAAGATCACCTGGCGGGACGGGGTGGAGGCCCTGTGGATCCTGGCCCGCGAGCGCCTGCGCCGGCCGTCGCGCGCCGCTCGTTAGGGCTGTTCGCCGCCGCCGCCGGGGTGCTCGCGCTCGGCGCGGTGATGATGGTGGCCGGGTTCGCCCGCCGATCCGCTTCGGTACCGTCCGCGCTGTTCTCGCCGGCGCCGTCCGCCTCTTCTGCGTCGCCGCGGCCCTCTTGCGGGCAATGGGACTGCGGGCAGCAGCAGCGCTTCGCCGCCGCGTCGGCCTTTCTGGCCAGACAGCCCGGGTACCTGGCGATCGTGGTCCGTGACCGGCAGACCGGCGCGGTCTGGCGGGCCGGTGCCGTCGATCACCTGACCTGGGCGGCGTCGACGGTGAAGCTCGTGCTCACGGTCGCGCTGCTGGAGGACGCCCGGGTCGGCCGGATCACCCTCGACGCGGCCGCCCGGCAGCAGATCGCCGACATGCTGAACTGGTCCAGCGACAAGGCCGCCGACGCGCTGTGGGACCGGTACGGGGGCGAGGCGGTGGTACCGCGCTTCACCGGCCGGTACGGCATGGCGCACCTGACCTTCGAGGCGGGGTTCCCGCACCGGTGGGGGCACATGAAGTGCACGCCCGACGACCTGGCCGCGCTGATGGGGTACATCCTCGACAAGGCCCTGCCCGACGACCGTTCCTACGTCGTGACGGCCATGCGCGGCGTCGGGCCGGTGCAGCGGTGGGGCGTGTGGGGCGCCGGGGCCACACTCCGGCCGGGTACCAAGGACGGGTGGTCGGTCGAGCCGGACGGGGGTACCCGGCACTGGGTCGCCGACACGGTCGGGTTCGCCGGGCCGGACGAGCGTTACGTGGTGGCGGCGATGTACCACCTGCCCGCGTCGGTACCGACCACGAGCGCGGGTATCCACACCGGGGCGCATGCGGTGAGCGATCTGGTGGCGACGGTGTTCGGGGCACCGGTACCGGCC
>JBKPCQ010000042.1:0-2329 GCA_046727455.1 Actinomycetota bacterium
ATCGCGGCGAGCGCGGTCACGGCGACCGGGGACCGTCCCGCGGCGCGGACCGCGGCCCGGCCGGTGACGCGCCGGCCGGCGAGGACGAGAGCGGCGGCGAGGGCGACGAGCAGCGCCGGCGGCGCCGGCGCCAGCGCTGAACACTGGTATTCACGGGGACATGCTCGGCGGGACGGTCGGCCGGACCGTCCTGCCGAACGGGCTGCGCATCCTGACCGAGCCGGTACCGGCGATGCGCAGCGTCTCCGTGGGGATCTGGGTCGGCGTCGGTTCGCGGGACGAGGCTCCCGCGCTCGCCGGCGCCTCGCACTTCCTGGAGCACCTGCTCTTCAAGGGCACGGAGCGGCGCAGCGCGCTGGACATCTCCGCCGAGATCGAGGCGGTCGGCGGGGAGACCAACGCGTTCACCGCCAAGGAGTACACGTGCTACTACGCGCGGGTACTCGACGCCGACCTGCCGCTGGTCGTCGACGTGCTGGCCGACCTCGTCACCTCCTCGGTGCTCGGCGAGGCGGACGTGGAGACCGAGCGGGCGGTGATCCTCGAAGAGATCGCCATGCACGACGACGAGCCGGACGACGAGGTACACGACCTGCTGGCCCGGGCGATCTTCGGCGACCACCCGCTGGGCCGGCTGGTCTCGGGTACTGGCGAGACCGTGGGCGCGCTGCGCCGCGACCAGATCCACGACTTCTACCGGCGCCGGTACACGCCGCCCAACATGATCGTCGCCGCGGCCGGGAACCTCGACCACGACAAGCTCGTCGAGCTGGTCCGCGCGTCCCGGCTCGCGGAAGGCCCGCCCGCCGCCCCGGCCCCGCTGCGCCGCGCCGGAGCGGTACCCGTCCGGCGCGGGCAGGTGATCGTCCGGGACAAGGAGACCGAGCAGGCGCACCTGGTCCTCGGCGGGCGCGGGATCAGCCGGCTCGACGAGCGCCGGTTCGCGCTCGGGGTGCTGAACAACTGCCTCGGCGGCGGCATGTCCAGCCGGTTGTTCCAGGAGATCCGGGAGCGGCGCGGGCTGGCCTACTCGGTGTACTCGTACACGTCCCAGTACGCCGACGCCGGTACCTTCGCCGTGTGCGCGGGCTGCGCGCCCGGCAAGGTCGACGAGGTTCTCGACCTCGCGCGTGCGGAGCTGGCCCGGACCGCCGCCCAGGGGCTGACCGACACCGAGGTGGCGCGCGGTCGCGGGATGACCAAGGGCGCGCTGGTGCTCGGGCTGGAGGACACCGGCTCCCGGATGACCCGGCTGGCAAAGGGCGAGCTGCTCTACGGGGAACTGCTCACCGTCGACGACCTGCTGGCCCGGGTCGACGAGGTGACCCCGGAGCGGGTCCGCGCGGTAGCGGCCGACCTGCTCGCCGGGCCGGTGTCGCTGGCGGTCATCGGCCCGTTCGCCGACCACGACTTCGTCATCTGAGCGGGGAGCTCCGGGGCAGCAGCGCGGCGAAGGCGGCGCCGAGCAGGTTGGCGCCGAGCAGGTTGGCGCCGATCAGGCAGGAGCAGGTCAGCGCGAGCGCGCGGCCGGACGGGGTACCGGGCACCAGCGACAGGTACAGGGTGCCGAACGTGGCCACCCCGACCACCTGGGCGAGCTGGACCATGGTGGCGAGCATGCCGCTCGCGTCGGCGGCGTCGGTCACCGGTACGTGCCGGACGGCGAGCGCCAGCAGCGGCGAGAACGCGGCACCGAAGCCGAACCCGTAGCAGAGCTGGGCGACCCAGAACAGCGGACCGGGGGTACCGCCGCCGCGCACGGACAGCCCGAGCAGCGCCAGGCCGCCCGCGCCGAGCACGATGGCGAACGGGATCATCCGGCCGTGCCAGCGTGCCGGCAGGCGGCGCCAGTTCAGGCTGGCGACCGCGAACGCGCCGCCGCCCGCGAGGAAGGTCAGGCCGGCCCGCAGCGGCGAGAAGTCCAGGGCGCCCTGCAGGTGCAGGGTCTGGGTGAGCAGGTACCCGCCGTATCCGGCCAGCGTCGCGGCGATCGCGCCGAGGGCGGGCAGCATGCCGGGCGCCCGGAGCACCCGGCCGGGGATCAGCGGCGCGGGCGCCCGGCGTTCGATCAGCGCGAAGATGCCGAACAGCAGCGCCGAGGCGCCGAGGCTGAGCCAGCCCCAGACCGGCCAGTGCTCCTCGTGGCCGAGGACCAGCGGTACCACCACCAGCAGCACGGCGGCGCCCATGGTCAGCACGCCGGGGACGTCGAAGCGCCGGCCCGGCTCGCCGCGGTCGGCGGGCAGGAGACGGGCCGCGAGGATGATCAGGACGATGCCGATCGGTACGTTGACGAGGAAGACCGGGCGCCAGCCGGTACCGCCGGGAT
>JBKPCQ010000043.1:0-15045 GCA_046727455.1 Actinomycetota bacterium
AGCTGCGCCTCGACCGTGGCGGCCGGCCAACCCGAGGCCGCCAACGTGCGTACCATCTCGTCCGCGCCGCGACCGTCCACCCGCCCGCCACCGGCCAGCGCCGCCCGAAGCGCGGCGACCTTGGCCAGGGCCGCCCACTCCGTGCGCTGCTGCCGGCCGAAATCCCGCTCCGCCTGGCGGGCGGACTGCGCCGCCGCCGGCCAGTCGCCCGCCACCGCCGCCGCCTCGGCCAGCAGCAACCGCACCTCGGGTACCTTCAGCCGGCGCCCTTCCCGCTGGAACTCGACCACCGCCTGCTCGGCCGCCTGGCGCGCCTCCGTCGCGAGCCCGACCGACAGCAGCAGCACCCCCCGGTCCTGCTGGACGAAGGCGACCTGGCCGCCGTGCTGGCTGATGATCTCCGCGGCACGGTCGAGGTGAGCCATGGCGGCCGGGACGTCACCGCGTAGGGTCTCGACGAAGCCGAGGTTCTCGGCGATGATGCCGACCGCCAGATCACGCCCCAGCCGCTGGGACAGCGCCTGCGCCTCGCTCAGGTCGTGGACGGCGGCGGTGAACGCGTGGCGGTGGGCGTGGAGGATCCCTCGGTTGACCAGGATCCGGGCCACGCTCACCTGGTCAGGGGCCGCGCGCAGGGCCGGCAGCGCCGCCTGGAACTCGGCCAGCGCCTCGTCGAGGCGGCCGATCTCACTGAGGATCACCCCGCGCTGGCCCCGGGCCCGGCTGGCGGCCAGGCCGTCCAGATCACGCAGCGCGGCGTCGATCTCGGTGAGCGCCGCCCGTGGCCGGCCACGCATGACCAGCGCGTACGCCAGCTTGCTGCGCGCCTCCGCGGCGAGCCCGGCCGATCCGGCCAGCAGGCTGTAGCGGATTGACCGTCGTAAGTGGACGGCGGCGGCATCCACCTCCCCGGTCTGGATCAACGCGTGACCCCAGGCCCGCTGCGCCAGCGCCGCCGCCACCGGGTCCCGCGCGCGCCGGGCGCTGCGCACGGCCCGCTCGGCGAGGGGTGCGGTCCGGCCGGGGTCGGTGTCGGCCATCCGCACCGCCTCCTGTGCCTGCGCCCGAGCGGTACCGGCATCCACACTAGACACCCTCGGCCCCAGCCAGGTGGTCCGTCAAACCCACCGCTCCGGATGGTGTATCAGGCGGGCGACAGGCGTATCCGTGGGTTGGACGCACCGATGCGACGCGCTCTGGGAGGACACGCATGGACCTCTTCGTCGAACCGAACGAGCATATCGTGGGCGGCGACCTGGTCGTCGACCTGCCGTACTGCGAACCGGTCGAACACGCCCTGAGCGCGCTCGACCCCCCGGTACAGGTGACCGCCGTCTACCCGAGCGAGAAGCTCGGCCTGGCCCTGCTGTCCCTGGAGGGGGTGAAGGCGTACGCCGAAGCGCACCCCCCACCGGAGCCCAAGGTGGACGATCTCAACGCGGTGCTGTACGCCGTGCGGGACCACTTCATCCGGCGCTGCGGGGGCTGGGTGCCGGAGATGGGCAAGAACCGGTACCTCAGGGGCGTCATCGGCCTGCCGCAGTCCAAACCGCTGGAGGGCGGCGCGCCCGACGACGCGACCGGGGCGGAGTATCGGCCCTCGTCCGACTCCACAGCTGGCCGGGGTGTCCGGGTGGGCGTCCTGGACACCGGGTTCGCCCGCCATCCCGCCCTGGCGGGTCACGTCGAGGTGTCGGACGTGGACCGGTTCGAGCCCGGTACCTTCAGGCTGCCGATCTGGGCCGGGCATGCGACGTTCGTCGCCGGCCTGATCGCGGCCCAGGCGCCCGGCGCCCAGATCGTCCTCGGGAAGGTGCTGGACAACCTGACCGGCCAGGCGCCCGTGTGGGAGACCGCCGTCGCCATGGCCGCCTTCGCCGACCGCGGGGTCGACGTGCTCAACCTGTCCCTCGGCTGCCGCACCCTGGACGGCCGGCCGCCGCTGGTGCTGCGGCGGGCGG
This sequence comes from Actinomycetota bacterium, assembly GCA_046727455.1. Taxonomy (GTDB): domain Bacteria; phylum Actinomycetota; class Actinomycetes; order Mycobacteriales; family Micromonosporaceae; genus AC-43. Next base: position 1,962 of record JBKPCQ010000043.1, read on the forward strand.
TGGAGGTGCTCGGCCCGCGGATGGTGATCGTCGCCGCGGCGGGCAACCATGGCAACACCGACAACACCGACGACCGCCGCCGGCCGATCTGGCCGGCGGCGCTGCCCGGGGTGCTCGCCGTCGGGGCCATGGAGGATCACCAGCTCGTCCCGGGCGTCCAGCCGACGGTGGCCGACATCAGCCCGCGGCTCCCGTGGGTCGACTGCATCGCGCCGGGCATCGACCTGGTCTCCACCTACGTGACCGCGACCGTGCTGGTCCACCCGGACCAGCAGTATCCGACCCATCGCTTCACCGGCTTCGCCAGGTGGCGCGGTACGTCGTTCGCCGCAGCCACGGTGAGCGGTGCGATCGCCGCACGCACGGTACCCGGGCAGGTCAGCGCGCAGGATGCGCTGCGCTACCTGCTCGACACGCCCAACCCGGTGGTCAGCAGGTACCTGTGGCGTGATGATTGCCAGTGTGCGTGACGACCCCGCGGTGGCGAGCCTGGTCACCCGTGCCAACAGCGGCGAGCAGGCGGCCTGGGACGAGATCGTGGCGCGTTACGCCCCGCTGGTCTGGGCGATCGGCAAACGGTACCGTCTGTCCGGCGCGGACATCGACGACATGGGCGCCTTCGTGTGGCTGCGGCTGGTGGAACGGCTCGCCACGATCCGGGACCCGGCCGCGTTGCCGGGCTGGCTGGCCACCACCGCCCGGCGCGAATGCCTGCGCCTGCTGGAGGCCAGGCTCCGGCAGGTACCGGTCGACGACGACCGGATCGCGGACCCGGCCCCCGGGGCCGCCGACGAGTGGCTACTCACGCAGGAACGGCAGATCGCCTTACGGGTCGCGTTCGCCGAGCTGCCGGAGCATTGCCGGCGCCTGCTGTCGATGCTGTTCCGGGACCCGCCAGCACCGTATGCCGAGATCAACGCCAGCACCGGGATCGCGATCGGCTCGATCGGCCCCACCCGTCAGCGCTGCCTGGACAGACTGCGCCGCAGCCCGGGCCTTGCGGCCTTGCGCGACGCGCCGTCCGCCTCGACGGAGAGCAGGTGAGCGCGATGACCGACGACGAGCACCTCCTCGCCGAGCTCGGCGATGCCGTGCGCGCCGCCGACGAGGTCCCCCCGGCCTTCGTGGCCGCCGGGAAGGCCGCGTTCGCCTGGCGCACCGTCGACACCGAGCTGGCCGCGCTCGCCCACGACTCCGCGACCAGCCCCACCGCGGCCGGTACCCGGGCCGGACCGGCGGCACGTTCGCTCAGCTTCGTCGCCGGAGGGCTGTCGATCGAGGTGGAGCTGACCGGCGACACGCTGCTCGGTCAGGTCGTGCCGCCGCAGCCGGGTCAGATCGAGATGCACACCGTCCACGGCTCAGCCCAGGTGGTACCTGTCGACGAGGCGGGCTGGTTCGCCGTCCGGCCGGTCACGGGGCCGATGTTCCGGCTGCACCTGCGCACCGACGCGGGCACGGTCATCACCGAGTGGGTATCGCGGTAGCCGACCGGCTTCACGCGGTGTGGTCCACGGCCAGGGCCGGTTCGGTCGCGATCTCGTCGGAAGCTGGCGTGACCGCCGGCAGCCGCAGCTCGTCCAGGCGTACCAGCGCGACGCCAGCGATGATCAGCAGGCCGCCGAGCAGCTGTACGGCGGTCGGCAGCTCACCGAGGACCAGCCAGGCGATCAGGAACGCGAACATGACCTCGGTCAGGCCGACGAATGACGACAGGCGTGCGCCCAGGATCCGGGCCGCGCTGATGCCGGCGACGTAGGGGACGACGGCCGCGACGAGCGCGAGGCCGGCGATCGGGACCAGCCAGCTCACCCGGTGACCGCCGAGGGCGACGTCGCCGGGCGTCGCACGCAGCGGCAGCACGCCCACCAGGCCGAGCGCGACCAGTGTCGCGGCCCCGACGGCCATGCCGCCACTGGCCAGGGCCATCGACGGCAGGCTGTCGTCGCTGCGGGCGGACAGCACGAAGTAGGTGGCCAGCCCTACCGCAGCGCCCAGGCCCCACAGCACGCCGACCGGATCCAGGCGTCCCTTCCCGGCCAGGTCGAGCACCAAGATCAAGCCGAGGAAGGCGGCCGTCGAGCCGGCGACCGTCAGGCGCCGTGGTCGCTCGCCGTGCACCACCCACATCCAACCGACCACGAGGATGATGCCGAGGTACTCCAGCAGCAGCGCGAGGCCGATCGGCAGATACCGTACCGCGTTGAAGAAGCAGGCCTGCGCGGTCGCGACGGCGAGGAGCCCGAACAACCCGATCATGCCGAGGTTGCGGCGCAGGACGTGCCGCCTGCCGCGCAGCGACCACGCGGCGGGTGCCGCGAGCACCAGGGCGGCGATGCCGACACGGGAGGCGACCGCGGCCTCCGCCGACCAGCCGGCCTCGATCAATGACCGGGCGAACGTTCCGGAGGTGGCGAAGGTGACGGCGGACAGGACCCCCAGCCCCAGACCGGCGGACCGGTGCGGACGCATGGGTCCTCCCTCCCGACAGGCGGGTGTAATAAGCAAAACGCTTGTATGCTGATGACGCTACCGACGGGAGGGACAGGAGTCAAGTTGGTTTTTGCCCATGACACAGAGGTGGCCCTCGCCGCGGCGGCCGCACTGGTCAACACGGACGGCCGCGCGGGCGAAGAGCTGCCGGACGTTGCCGCGCTGGACGAATTCTTCCGCACCTTCGGCTGGACCGGCCGGCACGAGCACAGCCAAGCCGAGCTGCGGTCGGTGCGCGAGCTGCGACCCCGGCTGCGGCGGGTCTGGTACGCGGACGAGGACGGCGTCGTGGCGATCGTCAACGCGCTGCTGCGCGAGTCGAGTGCTCTCCCGCAGCTCGTCAGGCACGACGGGGAGCCCTACCATCTGCACGCCAGCTCGGCCGACGCGCCCCTGGCCACACGCATGGCGGTCGAAGCGGCGATGGCGTTCGTTGACGTGGTACGCGGCGGGGAGCTGAACCGCCTGCGGATCTGTGACTACCCGGACTGCGGCAACGTCGTCGTCGACCTGTCCAAGAACCGGTCCAAGCGGTTCTGCGACGCGGGATGCGGCAACCGGGCCGCCGTCACCGCATACCGGGCCCGTAAGGCCGCCGCCCGGCGCTGATCACGCCAGGCGCATCGAGGAGCCATCTGGCGGTTCCCGGTGCCGGAGCAGGCCGACGATCAGGCGGCGACCCCGGGGGCGCGGTTCCTCCGGTCCAGTTGCGGGTCGACGCCGTTACGGGCGGCGACGTACTCGGCGGTCACGGTGTCGACCACCGTCCCGGTTGCCGCGCCGTGCCGGTAGGTGACCAGTACCGCCCGCCGCGATGCGTTTTCCACCACCCCCGGGCGCCAGGCTCCGTCGCGGTAGATCCAGACCGGATCGTCCCGCCGATAGGTGCCGGCCGACGCGAGGTCGGCGGAGTCGCGGTGGTGCGGATCGAGGGTGGGCGCGGCGCCGGGCTGCCCGAGCGGAGACAGGGTGAACTCGACGGTCGGCGGGCGGTCCGCGGCCACCTCGCTCCAGGCGGCGAAGCCGCCGCCGCCGGCCTTCGCCCGGTACATCGCCAGATCGGCGCGGCGCAGAAGCTCATGCACCGGTACGTCGTCCTGGGCCGGGGCGACGCCGACCGACCCGGTCACGCTGACCACCCGGCCGGCGACGAGCATCGGCTCGGCAACCGCCGCCACCAGGGCGGTGACGGCCGGCCGCCACCAGGTCGCGGCGCAGTCCCGGGCCCGGCTGGTGCTGATCCCGGTGAACTCGTCGCCGCTCAGCCTCGCCACCAGGTCGCAGGCGGTACAGGCGGCCAGCCGCTGCCCGACGGTCCGCAGCACGCAGTCGCCGACGTCGTGCCCCCACCGGTCGTTGATCGGCTTGAAGCCGTTGAGGTCCAGGACCATCACCACAGCCGGCCGCCCGGTACCCAGCAGCGGCGGCGCGAGAGTACAGAACAGTCCTCGATTGGCCAGGCCGGTCAGCTCGTCGTGGCCGACCGCCCACTGCAGCGCGGCGCGCTCGGCCTCCAGCCGCGCCACCTGCGCCCGCAACCGGGTCAGCTCGGCCCCGGCGTACCGCTCGGGGCCGGTACCGATCCCGACAGCAGGGCTGAGGACTGCCATGCCCTTCCTCCAAGGCCGCGCCAGACCGCGGACGTCCATCTCCGGGCTCAATCGCACCGATCGTCCGTAATCATGGCAGTGAACGTGGATGCCGTGCAAGATTTCATGAGTACTTCTTGTGTCAGTGACCTCGTGCACCACGATTGGTTTCGGCTACCCTCCGTTTCAAGAATTTCTCTTTGAAAGAGAGAAGCGGGTGAGACGACCGACGTCAGGGCGCTACGCAGCGGAGGGCGTAGCCACGAGGACTCGACCGCCGACTGGCCACCTACCGCGAGTGATCAGCCGGCAGCCATACGCCTGTAACGAAATCCAGTAGAGGAGTACCGCGATGGATAGCGATACCGGATGGATCATGTCCAGCAGATCCACCGGCAACGGGGGCAGCTGCGTGCAGGCTCGGCGTCACGCGGGCTTGATCGAGGTCCGCAACAGCAAGAGGCCGGACGCCGGTACGGTCCGGTTCACCACGCAGGAGTGGGACTCGTTCCTCGACGGCGCCAAGAAGGGTGAGTTCGACCAGCTCCTCGCCGGCTGAAGCGGACCCGCGCAGTCATGCCTTGCGGCCGACGCCCGCCCACGAGCCGAGGCCGCCGGGGTCGTCCGGCACGGTTGCCTCCGGCCGCCACTCCCCCAGCCGCACCAGTCCCGGTTCCACCAGGTCGAGTCCGGCGAAGAAGCGCTCGACGCCGGCACGGTCACGCGAGGTACCGGGGGTCGGGGTCTGCTGCCGGTACACGTCGTCCTTGGTCGCCGCCTGCTGGAACAGGTGGTCGAAGGCTTCGGACGCGGCGTGGGACAAGGCCAGGTAGCTACCGGGCGGAAGCGCGGCCACCAGATGGTCGACCGCGTTGTAGGCCAGTGCGTCCTCCGGTACGAAGTGCAGGACGCTGACGATCAGCAGCCCGATGGGCTGGCGGAAGTCCAGCAGCCGCAGTACCGCGGGATTGCCCAGGATCGCCGGTGCGTCCCGCACGTCGGCATGTACCGCGGTGGCCAGCTTGTTACCTTCGAGGATCTCCAGGCTCTCCATCACCGCCATCGGGTCGATGTCCACGTAGACCACCCGGGTGTCCGGCGCCGCCTGCTGGGCGATCTCGTGGACGTTGCCCCCGGTGGGGATACCGGAGCCGATGTCGAGGAACTGGCGGATGCCCGCGTCGACCAGGTAACCGACCGCCCGGCGGAGAAACGCGCGGTTGGCCCGGGCAACCGCTGGTATGCACGGAAACTGGGTCACGAGCGTCCGGGCAGCCTCCTGGTCGGCGGGAAAGTTGTGGATGCCACCCAGGTAGTAGTCATAGATCCGGGCGGCGGTGGCCGGCTTCTGTGTGGTGTCGCGCATCGGGTGGTCCATCACGATCGCCCCCGCTATCCATAGTCCTCGATGGGTACCGCATCCTTGCTGATCAGCTCGAAGATCCGCCGGTACTCCTCGACCTCGGCCGGCTCCTCCAGGTACAGCGCACCGACGTGCGACTCCAGGTAGACCACGTCCGGATCTTCGGGGTCGTCGAAGTCCAGGATCCGGAACGCGCCGGCCATCGCGGCGTGCGCACCCACCGACCACGTCAACACCCTGACCTGGACGCTGTCCCGCCGCGCCACCTGGCGCAGGTGGTCGATCTGGCCCCGCAGCACCGCGTCGCCACCTACCGGCCGGGTCAGCGCGCCCTCGCCAAGGACGGTCACCAGCTGCGGCGCCGACTGCCGGCCGAACAGCGTCTGCTGCCGCTGCATCCGCAGCTTGACGTGGCGGTCCGCGGCCTCCGGGTCGGGCGGCTGCTCGGCGGCGAACACCGCTCGGGCGTACTGCTCGGTCTGCAACTCCCCCGGCACGACCTCACCGTCGTAGCTGGAAATCCGCAACGCACTGGCCTCCAGCCCGACGTACAGCTTGAACCAGTCGGGGATCATCGGAGAGGCGTCCCACCACTCCTCCAGCGAGGTACCCAGCGCCAGCTCGGCCAGCGCGTCGGTGATGCTCGCGTCGGCACCGTACAACCAGCACAGGGCGCGGACGTTGGCCACGGTGACCGGTACCTTCCCGGTCTCGATCCGGTGCAGGGTGGGCTCGGATATACCCAGCCTGGCCTCGGCAACCTCCCGCCGGCTCTTACCGGTCGCGGTGCGCAACCGCGTCAGGCGGCGACCGAGAGCCCGCCGAACCACCCGCTGTCCGGTGACCGGCATGCCGCACCTCCTGCCAACCGACTCCGGTGGTCATCGAAGAACTCCGACTGCGATACCGTACCGTCAACTCGTCGCCGGCAGTAGCCGGTCCGGCGCGCAAGGTTGCGTAGCCAGGTTCTGCTTGAAACGCCGGGCGCCGGATCCGGCCGACGGCCCCGCCTCCTGACGACGCGCGATCCTCGGGATCACGATGTGTCGCGCATCCGGTCGAGGCCATCGAGGATCAGGTCGAGCCCGAACTCGAACTCGGTCTGGTCGTCGCACCAACCCAGCGTGGAATCGGGATCGTCGTGGGCGACCTCGGCCATCATCGCGACCAGGTGCGGGAGTTGGTCGGCAATGCTCGCGAGTCGGTCGTCGGCCTGGGCACCACCCCGCTGCCCGCTCGGATCGAACAGCTCCTGCACAAAGCCCAGCGCTCGGCTGCCGAGGGCGTGCAGCGCGTGATGGATCAGGTCGTACGAGAAGCCGCCGTCGCGCATGATCCCCACCAGGCCGTCGTGATAGCGCAGGACAGCTTCTGACGTGGTGGTACGGGTTTCCAGGACGCGCGGGGCCCACCGGTGGCGCAGGAGGATCTCGCGAGCGGTCAGGATCCGCTGGCGAGCCGCCTTCTTCCAGGCGGCACCCTCGGCCGGACCCGCCAGCCGGTCGACCGCGTCGTTGATCTCCCGGACCACGAGGTCCACGACGCCGTCCAGCACGTCGTCCTTCCCGGAAAGGTGGTAGTACAGCGACATCGCCTCAGCGCCGACCTCCTCGGCGAGGCGGCGCATCGTCACCGCCTCGATCCCATCCTCGTCGGCCACTTTCACCGCGGCCAAGAGAACCCGCTGCCTGCTCAACGGCGTCCGGGGCTCGCGTTTCGATCCGGTTGGGACGGCCGCCACCGCTCACCTTCTGCTTCGGTACCTGCCCACTGTTGACCCACCTTACGATGTACAGCTACCTTACGACGTAAGACTTACAACGTAAGATGCGCCTCGCAAGGAAGGATTGAGCCGTGAAAGCCTTTGTCCTGCATACCTACGGTTCCGCCGACCACTTGACGCTCGCCGAGCCAGCCACGCCTGCCCCCGGCGACGACGAGGTACTGGTGCGGGTACGGGCCACCTCCGTCAATCCGTACGACTGGCACCTCATGCGCGGCGAGCCGTACCTGGCCCGCCTGATGCCCGGGAACCTCGGGGTACGCCGGCCGAAGATCAACGTTCTGGGATGCGACATGGCGGGCACGGTCGAGGCGATCGGCAGGAACGTCACCCGGTTCCGGCCAGGCGACGATGTATACGCACTTCTGTCCGGCGGTGGCTTCGCCGAGTACGCCACGGTCCAGGAAGATCTGCTGGCGCGCAAACCCCGCAACCTGTCCTACGAGCAGGCCGCGGCGGTACCGATGGCCGCCGTCACCGCGCTGCTGAGCCTACGCGAATCGGGCCGCCTGCAGGCTGGCCAGCAGGTGCTGATCAACGGAGCATCGGGAGGCGTCGGTACGTTCGCCGTGCAGATCGCCAGAGCGTCGGGCGCGAAGGTCACCGGCGTATGCAGCGCGCGCAACGCCGAGCTGATCCGGTCGATCGGCGCGGACGAGGTCATCGACTACGCCACAGCGGACTTCACCCGCACGGCCCAGCGGTATGACCTCATCGTGGACATCGCGGGTAGCCGCCCGGTACGGGCGTGCCTGAAGGCACTCACCCCGGAGGGTGCGTTCGTGGCCGTCGGCGGGCCGGCCGGCCGCTGGATCCGGCCCGCCGGTCGCATGATCTCGGCGCTCGCGCTGGCTCCGTTCGTGTCCCAGCGGATCGTGACGGCAGACACCGTCGGGTACGCCGACAAGAAGCAGAGCCTGTCGACGCTGACCGAACTCATCGAGGACGGCAGGGTCACCCCGGTGGTGGACCGTCACTACCCGTTCGCGGAGATCCCGGCCGCCGTCGGGTACCAGGAAGAGGGCCACGCCCCTGGCAAGGTCGTCGTCGCCGTCTGACCCCGGGGATCTCAGCCGCCACCGCCTGACATGGCGGGTCGGGCCGGGCATGACGCTCGATGACGGCGCGGGTACCGGGCCTGGTTGCGCGGTGGTCCGGATCGTCGGCCGGGTTGTGTTGATCCGTGGCTATGCTGGATCCGTGCTGCGCACCCGTACGGGCTGTTCGGGCTGGTCATGACGGCATCCGGTGGCCGAGGTCGATCCCGCCCGGTGTTCGGCGTGCTCCAGCGGGATCCGTTGGGACTGTACGCCGAGCAGTGGCTGGGGGTGGTGGACGCGGCCCGGGGGCTCGGCTGCGATCTGATCTGCTTCTTCGGCCGGCAGGTCGATGAGCCGGGCTTCGGGCGGCAGGCCAACGCGATCTACGACCTGGTCAGCGGGGAGACGGTGGACGGGCTGATCCTGTGGACCACGGCCCTGGGGGTCCACGCGAGCCCGGAGCGGATGGCCGGGTTCCGCCGCCGGTTCGACCCGCTGCCGGTGGTCGCCGTCGAGGAGCCGGTGGGTGACACGCCCGTGGTGGTCATGGCAGAGCGGCGGGGCATGGATGAGGCGGTCAGCCATCTGATCGAGGTAAACGGTCACCGGCGGATCGCTTTCGTCCGGGGCGCGGAGACGCACAGTGGAGCCCAGCGGCGCTACCGGGGGTATCTGGATGCGATGACGCGGCACGGACTGGCGGTACGGCCGGAGTTGGTGTCCGCGCCGCTGTCCTATCCCGAGCTGGTGGCCGCCCCCGTCACCCGCATGCTGCGGCTGGCGGAGCCGCCGGACGCCATCGTCACCGCGCACGACGACTTCGCGGTGTGCATCCTGTCGACGCTGGCGGCGGCCGGGGTGGCTACCCCGGGCGAGATCGCGGTCGTGGGCTTCGACGACCGGATCGACCTGCTTCCCGGCGGTGCGCTCGACACGATCGGTGCCCCCAACGGTCTGTACTTCGACGGCGGCGGCCAGGACTGGCCCGGGGCGGCCGACCGGCCGGACAACCTGATCGCCCTGTCGTTGACCACGGTGCGCGCGCCGTTCTACGAGATGGGGCGGCACGCGGTCGAGCTGCTGCTCGGCCTGATCCGCGCGCAGACCGTGCCGCCGGTCGTGGAGATCCCCACCGAGCTGGTCGTCCGGCACACGTGCGGCTGCCCACCGGACACCCTGGCTCCGTCCCGCCCGGTGCCCCGGGAACAGCACCACGTCCACCAGCTTCGCGCGGCGTTGACGGACCGGCCGGCGCGGTTGCCGGACGACTGGGCCGAGCGGCTGTCCGGTGCGTTCATCGGCGCGACGCGAGGCCGGCCCGACGGCGACTTCCGCGCTCTGCTCAGCCAGCTTCTGCCGGTCAGTGTGTGGTCGGGTGAGCGGGTGGAGCACTGGTGGCAGGTGCTGTCCGCGCTGCGCGCGCTGGTCGGCGACCCGGTGGAGTCGGTAGCGGGTGCCCGCGCGGACGATCTGCTGCGGTTCGCCCAGACGCTGCTGAGCGAGACCGCCGAGAGGTACTGGCGGTACGGGCAGATGCTGGGCGAGAAGCGCTACCAGATCGTCCGTCAGGTTGGCCACCAGCTCGTCACCGCGCCGGACGCGGCGGCGCTGGCCGACGTGCTCGCCCACGAGCTGCCGAAGCTCGGCATTCCCGGCTGCTATCTGGCCCGCTACGAACCCGCCGGGCCGAGCCGGTCCCAGTTACTGCTGGCATACGAGGCGGACGCGCGGGTCAGGACCGGTACCGACGCCGAGGTCTTCCCCTCGGTCCGGCTGGTGCCCCGCGGCCGGCTACCGCGGCCGTCGCCGTCGACCATGGTGGCCCTCCCGCTGTACTTCCGGGACCAGCAGTTGGGATTCGCGCTGTTCGAGCTGGGCCCGCGGATCGGCTGGATCTACCTGGCGCTGCAGGAGCAGTTGAGCAGCGCGCTGCACCGCAGCCTGCTGATCGAGAGCGACCGGGCGGCCCGGGCCGCGGTCGCCGAGGCCCACCGGCGGGCGGAACGCCACCGGCTGGCCGGAGAGCTGCACGACTCGGTCTCGCAGGCGCTGTTCTCCATGACCCTGCACACCCGGGCGCTACAGCTCGCGGTCCAACGCGACGGCACCGACCCGCAGGGCCGGCTGGCCCGCGGCGTGGCCGACCTGCGCGAGCTGACCCAGAACGCGCTGGCCGAGCTACGGGCGCTGATCTTGCAGATGCGGCCCGAGTCGCTGCACGAGGAGGGCCTGGTCGTGGCCCTGCGCCGGCACGCCGACTCGGTGGCCGCCCGGGAAGGGCTGAACGTCGGCGTCCACGCCCCCGACCACAAGCTGCCCCTGGACGAGCAGGCCGAGGAGGAGCTCTTCCGCGTCGTCCAGGAAGCCGTGCACAACAGCGTCAAGCACGCCCGGGCCCGACGCATCGAGCTCAGCGTGCAGGCGCCGGTCGACCTGTCCGGCACCCTCGTCGTCGAGATCGCCGACGACGGCACCGGCTTCGACCCCAACCTGCCACGCCCCGGACACCTCGGTCTGCACATCATGCGCGAACGCATCGAACGCATCGGTGGCCGGCTCACCGTCGACAGCTCGCCGAGCCGGTCCACGACCATCCGGGCGGTCCTACCCGGTCTCCTGTCCCACGACGGCGGCACCTGAGGACCGCGCCGTCGAACCGGGACATTTGTCCCAGGGCGGGACGGCGATCGAGAGGTACGGTGGGCTCCTGTACGGCGGGGCCCGCGCCAGAGGACCATCGGGAGTACGGCATGGAGGACACGTCTGCCGACGCACGCCTGCCCGTACCGGTCTCCGCGTTCGGCCCGTTCTCGCTCCTGGGGCACCGGCTGTACGACCTCAGAGAGGCCCGGCGACACCACGAGATGCTGGCGCTCGCCGACCTGCACGAGGCCGTGGCGCGCGCGCTCGGCGACGAGAAGACCGTCGGGCACGTGATGCAGGCCAAGATGTACGCCTATTTCTGGCTCGGGCACTACGACGAGGCCGCGGCCGTCGGGGAGCGGCTGCTGGCGCGCCACCGGGCCGCCGGGAACGTCCTGGGCGAGGCGAAAACGCTGTCAGATGTGGCGTGTTACTCCATCAGGCGCGGCCTGCTCGTCGAGGGCATAACCTACCTGGCCCGCGCCGGCCTGCTGCTGGAGAACACCACACGCCGAGGCGACCGGTACGTCTCCGCGCTGTCCTCCTACGCCTGGGGCGCCGTGGTCGCGGACCTGTACGAGATCGGGGCCGCCGCTTTCGAGGAGCTGTGGGCGACCATGACGCCGGCCATCAGCAGCGCCCTGGGCAACCCCGACATCCACGAGATCCAGCTGCACATCCTGACGACCTGGGGGGTGCGGCTGGATCAGCTCGGCTACCTCCCCGAGGCGACGAGCCGGCTGCGCCATGCCGACCGCATCGCCGAGGACTGGCTACAGACCGTCACCGACGAGGACAAGAAGCGCGAGATCGCAGCCGTCCGGGCGCTGGTACGGGCCAAGCTCGGCCAGGTCGACGAGGCGGTGGCTCTGGCCGAACCGGTGATCGTCCCACTCCAGGACAAGGGACTCGGCTGGGGCGCGTGGGCTGGCCACTTGGCGCTGGGCATCGCGTACCGTGCCCGGGGTGACCTCGCCGCCGCCCGCCGCGAGCTCCTGGCCGCGCGATGGTTGACCGAGTCCGACTCCGGCATCCCCACGGACGAACGGCCGACCGTCCAGCATGAACTCGCCATGCTCACCGCACAGACCCTCGGCGTCGACGCCTGCGTCGACCTCCTGGAATACATCCGACAGCAGGCCCGCCAACTCTGGCAGCAACGCCTGCAACGAATGGCCATGCTGCGCCAGGCCCGCCGGCACGAGGAACTGGAGATGGAACGGGCGCGTACCGAAGCCGCCCTGCTGTTCGACCCGGTCACCGGCCTGGGCAACCGCCGCCGCTTCGACCAGCTGATGAACGCCGTCGACGACGGCCACCTACCCACCCCCACCAGCATGGTCGTCATCGACGTCGACAAGTTCGCCGCCATCAACGACACCCATTCGCACAGCGCCGGCGACTACGTGCTGCGCGAGATCGGCACCATCCTGAAGGCGAACTGTCGCGCCGCCGATCCCCCGCCGATCCGCTACGCCGGCGACCGGTTCGTCGTCTTCGTGAGCGGCGACCTGCCCACCGCGGTCGCGATCGCCAAGCGCATCCGGGAGGCCGTAGCCACGGCGGACTTCGCGCAGGTCATTCCCGGCACGCCGGTCACCGTCAGCGCCGGCGTCGCGATCCTCCGGCCCGGCATGACCGCCACCGAACTCTTCCATACCGCCGACACCAACCTGCGTCGGGCCAAGCGCGACGGACGCGACCGCGTCGTCGGATGAGCCTTCCCCCGCTCGCACGATCACGGTCAGTTGACGAAGATCTCCAGTTCGCGCGGGGAGTATCCGTACCTGGTGGCCCGGTGGGTACCCAGCAGCCGCTTCGACGGCGTCTGGACGTCTCGTCCTCGCCACCAGCCTGCCTGGACCCGCGGCATCACCGAGGCCCGCTCACCAAGGGTGCCCGCCGCTCATGACGGCAGCTCGCCACCGGCCTGCTCGGCCACCATGTACGCGGCGTACCAGGCCGGCCAGTTCTCGTCCGGCTGCCCGATGCGCTTCTCGTGCTCACCGTGGGCAGTCGCCGCGCGCACCAACGCGCGCTCCAGGTCGTTCACCGAGGAGTACGACGTCTCGGCGGCGTCGACGCGGCCGGGCAACCGCCTCGTGATCTCCTGCAGCAGCCAGCCGTTGCCGTCCGGGTCCCGGAACGTCGCGAACGAGCCGTAGCTGGCGTG
>JBKPCQ010000044.1:0-8294 GCA_046727455.1 Actinomycetota bacterium
TACAGCCGCGACTGGACCGACGAGCAGGGCAACCGGCGCACCTCGTACGAGCTGGACGCTCTCGCGATCGGCCACGACCTTTCGAGGGGTGTGGACAAGTTCGCCCGGCGCAAGGCCGTCGGCGCGACCGACATGGTCAACGACCCGGCCGGCGCGGTGGCGGCCGGCGGCGAGCTGACCGAGCCGATGGACGACCCCGGGCGCCCGGACGATCTGCCGCCCGACAGCGAGCTGTTCGACGAGTTCGACTCGGCGATGTACGACACGTCGCCGATCCCGCCGCCCCGCGAGGAACCACTTGCGCCAGCGGGCGTCTGATCCGGCGCGGTTCCGTCGGCTGGCGGGGTTGACGATGGCCGGGGACCGGAACTCCCGGGTCGTGGTGGTCCGGGAGGGCACCGGTTGGCGCGCGGACATCCCGGATCTCCGCGCGTGGCGCCGGGCCCGCACGCTGTACGCCCTGGATCGCAGGGTCCGCGAGCTACTCGGGCCCGGCTGGGTGGACTACCAGTTCCACACGGGTGACGCGGAACTCGATCGGCTCGTCGCCGCGGTACGGGCGAGCCGGCGCGCCGCCCGGTTCGCCGAGGACCGCGCGCGGCTGCTGACCGAGCAGATCCTCGAACTGGCGCCCGCCCTGTCCCAGCGCGATCTCGGCGTGATGGTGGAGCTGTCCCACCAACGGATCCACCAGCTACAGCAGGGGATCGGACGGGGTGACTAGGCTGCCGGGAGGTGACCCGAGACGGTGAGGGGTGGGCGAAGGTGGTCAACGGGCGACAGGCGTGGGCGCTGGCCGCGGCCAACGCGGGCGGGCTGGTCGGGGGGGCGCTGCTCGACGCGGCGCTGGGCGACCCGCGCCGGCTCCACCCGGTCGCCGGATTCGGCCGGGCGGCCGGTGCCCTGGAGCGCCGGCTCTATGCCCCGGGTCACGCCGCGGGTGCGCGGTACGCCGGCATCGCCGCGGGGGTACCGGTGGCCGCCGCGCTCGGCGTGACGCTCGCCACCCGGCGCCATCCCTGGGTCCGCGCCGGCCTGGTCGCCGTGACGACCTGGGCGGTACTGGGCGGCACCAGCCTGCGCCGCGAGGCCACTGCCGTCGCCGGCTCGCTCGCCGACGGCGACCTGCCGGCCGCGCGGCGACGACTGCCGCACCTCTGCGGGCGGGACCCGTCGACGCTGGACGAGTCCGCGCTGGCCCGGGCGACGGTCGAGTCCGTCGCTGAGAACACCTCTGACGCCGAGGTGGCCCCGCTGGTGTGGGGTGCGGTCGCGGGCCTGCCCGGCCTGGTCGGCTACCGCGCGGTGAACACGCTCGACGCGATGGTCGGGCACCGTTCGAAGCGGTACCGGCGCTTCGGCACCGCGGCAGCCCGGCTGGACGACCTTGCCAACCTGGTGCCCGCCCGGCTCACCGCAGCGCTCACCGTCGTCGCCGCGCGCGCGGCCGGTGGGAGTTGGCGCGGTGCGTTGCGGACGTGGCTGCGCGACGGCGGCCGGCACCCCAGCCCGAACTCCGGCCGGTGCGAGGCGGCGATGGCCGGCGCGCTGGGGGTACGCCTCGGCGGGCGCAACGTCTACGCCGGCCGGGTGGAGGACCGGCCGACGATGGGCGACGGGCGCGCACCGAAGCCTGCCGACATCTACGCCGCGGTGCGCATCTCGGCAGCCGTGGGCGCCGTGGCGGTCGCCTTGACCGCCGGGCACGCGCTCGCCGGTCCCGCCCGCCGGGCGCTGTGGGCGAGGCTGGCCCGATGAGGGGTGGGCTGCTCGTCGCCGGTACCAGCTCGGACGCGGGCAAGAGCATGGTGGCCGCCGGGATCTGCCGGTGGCTGCACCGGCGCGGGGTCAGCGTCGCGCCGTTCAAGGCACAGAACATGTCCAACAACTCGGCGGTGGCGCTCGACGGGGGCGAGATCGGCCGGGCGCAGGCGTTGCAGGCGGCGGCCTGCGGCCTCGAGCCGAGCGTGCGCTTCAACCCGGTACTGCTCAAGCCGGGCAGCGACCACAGCAGCCAGGTGGTGCTGCGCGGTCAGGCGGTCGGCGCCCTCGGCGCGGGCGACTACGCCGAGATGAGGCGCACGCTCGGGGAGGCGGCCTTCGCGACGCTCGACGAGCTGCGCCGCGAGTTCGACGTGGTGGTGTGCGAGGGTGCGGGCAGCCCCGCCGAGATCAACCTGCGCGACGGCGACTTCGTGAACCTCGGGCTCGCCCGGCACGCCGGGCTTCCCGTGGTCGTGGTCGGCGACATCGACCGCGGCGGCGTGTTCGCGTCCTTCTTCGGCAGCGTGGCCCTGCTCGCGCCGGAGGATCAGGCACTGGTCGCCGGGTTCGTGGTGAACAAGTTCCGTGGCTCGCGGGAGCTGCTGCAGCCCGGGCTGGACGCGCTGCACCGGCTCACCGGCCGGCCCAGCTACGGCGTCGTACCGTGGCATCCGGAGCTGTGGCTGGACACCGAGGACTCGCTGTCCTATGTGGACGGACGGGTGGTCGGCCGACCCGGTCCGCCCGCCGGCACCCGATGGTTGCGGGTCGCGGTGGTCCGGCTGCCGCGCATCTCCAACGCCACCGACATCGAGGCCCTCGCCGCCGAACCGGGCGTCGCCGTCCGGCTCACCACGTCCACCGCGGAGATCGCCGAGGCGGATCTCGTCGTCCTTCCCGGCTCGAAGTCCACTGTGGACGACCTGGAGTGGCTGCGCGCGACCGGACTGGCCCGCGCGGTCGCCGGCCACGCGGCGGCCGGCAAGCCGCTGCTGGGCATCTGCGGCGGCTTCCAGATGCTCGGGACGACGATCGACGACGAGGTGGAGAGCCGGCGGGGGCGGGTGGACGGGCTCGGGCTGTTGCCGGTGGAGTTCCGGTTCGCGGCACGCAAGACGCTGGCCCGGCCGACGGGGCGGGCGTGGGGCGGCGAGGTCAGCGGGTACGAGATCCACCACGGGTACGTCGCGACGAGCAAGGCCGACCCGCTCATCGAGCCGGGGGAGGGTGCCCGGCTCGGCAACGTCTTCGGTACCCACTGGCACGGTACCTTCGAATCCGACGGGTACCGTCGTGCGTTCCTCACCGAGGCGGCCCGGCTCGCGGGGCGCGACGGGTTCCGGGTCGCGCCGGACACCTGCTTCGCGCGTCGCCGGGAGGGCCTTCTCGACCTGCTCGGCGACCTGGTCGAGAAGCACCTCGACACGGACGCGCTCTGGCGGCTCATCGAGTGCGGACCGCCGTCCGGGATGCCGTTCCTGCCGCCCGGGGCGCCGGAATGAGCGAGCGGATGGTCGGCTCGGTCCGTGGGCGATGCCCGTCGCCCAGCGTCAGCGAGGCGATGGGATGACTGTTGAGCGATTCGCCGACCTGGCCGTGGAGGTCGAGCGCCGGCCGGCGCGGCTGGGCAGGGTCCGGCTCGTGGCGGTCGACGGGGCATCCGGGTCGGGTAAGACGGCGTTCGCGTCGCGGCTGGCGGCGGCGCTGGAGCGGCGGGGGTACCGGGTCGAGACGGTGCGCACCGACGATCTGCTGGACGGCTGGGCCGATCAGTTCACCTTCTGGCCCCGGCTGGAGCACGGCGTCCTCGAACCGCTGGCCCGTGGCGAGCCGGGCCGGTACCAGATCTACGACTGGATCGGGAAGCGCTTCGGCGGAACCATGTACGTCCCGGTACCGGACGTGTTGATCGTGGAAGGGGCGACCAGCGCGCGCGCCGAGGCGCAGCCCTGGCTGTCCCTGTCGGTCCTTCTCGTCGCGGACCGTGACCTGCGCCTCCAGCGGGCGCTGGCACGTGACGGCCCGGACATCGAGGTGCCGCTACGTCGCTGGATGGCCGCGGAGGACGACTACTTCGCGACGGCTGACACCGCCGGCCGGGTCGACCGGTTGGTGGACGGGGTGGCGCGGGTGGGGCACGATCCGGAGGAGGAGTACGTCCGGCTGCGTTGAGTTCGGGGGAGTGATGGAAGAGACGGTACCGGCACGGCGGCGAGTGGTTCTGACCGGAATCAGCTCGCGCGCGTGGGAACATCCGGCTGACCGTGGCGCGCTGACCGCGCTGCGCGAGCTGAAGGGCTTCGACGACCTCCTCAAGGCGATCTCGGGGCTGTGGAACGAACGGGCGTGGCGCATGGAGTACCTGGGCCGGGCCATCCGCGTGGATCACCGCCAGCATCCCCGCGTGCACCGGCTCTTCGCCGAGGCGGCGGCGACGCTCGACATCGCCGAGCTGCCCGAGCTGTTCATCGAGTTCTCGCCCGGGCTCAACGCGAGCTGCGTCGGGATGTCCCGGCCGTTCATCGTGGTGACCAGCCGGGCGGTCGAGCTGTTCGACGACGAGGAGCTGCGCTACATCCTGGGGCACGAGCTCGGCCACCTGCTCAGCGGGCACGCGGTGTACCGGACGATGATGGCCATCCTCACCAGCCTTGCGGTCCGGCTCCCGTTCGGGGGAATGGTGTTCCGGGTGATCCTGTACGGGCTGTATGAGTGGTGGCGCAAGGCCGAGCTGTCGGCCGACCGGGCCGGGCTCCTGGCCGGACAGGATCCGGCGGCGGCGCTGCGTGCGCACATGAAGCTGGCCGGCGGCGGCGACCTCCGGGAGATCGACACCGCGACGTTCCTGGAACAGGCCGCCGAGTACGACCGCGGCGGGGATCTGCGGGACAGCCTCATCAAGCTGCGCATGCTGATCGGGCTGACCCACCCGCTGCCGGTGGCCCGTGCCGCCGACCTGCGTCGCTGGGTCGATGACGGCGCCTATGCGCGAATCCTCGCCGGTGACTATCCGCGCCGGGAGCATGACAGCGACGCGTCGGTGAGCGCCGACGCCAAGGAGGCCGCCGAGGAGTACCGGCGCAACTTCGCCCGCTCGGAGGATCCGCTGGCCGGACTGCTGCGCCGGTTCGGCGACGGAGCCGCCGGGGTCGGCGACTGGGTGGGCAGCGGGGCCGGGCGGGTACGGGACTGGTGGAACTCGGGTTCGCGCCGGGGCGACGGCGACTCCAACGAGCCGCCCCGCCGGCCACCGACCGACGACGACTGACCGAGGTGGACCGCCGGCGCGAGCCGGTGGTCCACCTCGCCTCCCCCGCCATGGGTCGCGCGGTGCCATGAGCCGGGCAGCGACCGGCCCGGCGTTACGATCGCGGGATGACCGAGGATGATCTGCGCTCCGCCGTCGCGCGCGTACTGCCCGCAGTGACGGAAGACCTTGTCCGGCTGGCTCGGATCCCGGGGATCGCCTTCGAGGGGTTCGACCACTCGCAGGTGGAGCGCTCCGCCGAGGCGGTGGCGGAGCTGCTGCGCGATGCCGGGCTGCCCGACGTGCGGATCGTCCGCAAGGGCGGCCAGCCAGCCGTGATCGGCCGCCGGCCGGCGCCACCCGGCGCGCCGACCGTGCTGCTGTACGCGCACCACGACGTCCAGCCGACCGGCGACCCGGGCGCATGGCGGACGCCGCCCTTCGAGCCGACCGTGGTCGACGGGCGGCTCTTCGGCCGCGGCTGCGCCGACGACAAGGCCGGGGTACTGGCGCACGTCGCGGCGCTGCGGGCGTACGGCGACGCGCTGCCGGTCGGCGTCGTCGTCTTCGTCGAGGGCGAGGAGGAGTTCGGCTCGGCGTCGCTGGAGGACATCATCCGCGAGTACCGCGACGACCTCGCCGCCGACGTGATCGTGATCGCCGACTCCGCCAACTGGGACCTCGGCGTACCGGCCCTGACCACTTCCCTGCGTGGCCTCGTGAACCTCTTCGTCGATGTCCGGGTGCTCGACCACGCGGTACACAGCGGCGCTTACGGGGGCGCCCTACCCGACGCGCTGACCGGGCTGTGCCGCCTCCTCGCCACGCTGCACGACGCCACCGGCGACGTCGCGGTACCGGGTCTGGTCAGTGGCCGGGCCGCGCCGCTGGAGTACCCCCTCGACCGGTTCCGTGCGGAGGCCGGGATGCTGCCGGACACCGAGCTGATCGGTACCGGCCGGGTGGTCGACCGGCTGTGGACGAAGCCCGCGATCTCGGTGCTGGGCATCGACGCGCCGCGGACCCACGAGGCGCCCAACGCGCTCGTCCCCGCCGCCCGCGCGAAGGTCAGCCTCCGGCTGGCTCCCGGTGACGACCCGGCCAAGGCGTACGAGGCGATCAAGGCGCACCTGGAGGGCCATCGCCCCTGGGGCGCGACGGTCGAGGTGACCCTGGAGCAGCTCGGCGCGTCCTTCCAGATCGACGCGACCGGCCCGGCCTACGACGCCGCCCGCGCCGCGTTCCGTACGGCCTGGGATGGCGTCGAGCCGGTCGACGTGGGGGTCGGCGGCTCGATCCCGTTCATCGCGACCTTTCAGGACCTGTTCCCGTCGGCCGCGGTACTGGTCACCGGCGTCGAGGACCCCGACTCACGGGCGCACGGCCCCAACGAGAGCCTGCACCTGGGCGAGTTCGCGCGGGTCTGCCTCGCGGAGGTGCTGCTGCTCGGCAACGTCGCGGCAGGGGTACGGCCCGGCGTGGGCAGCCGGTAGCCGCAGATCTTGGACGCCTGGACCCCTTCTGGGGGGTGGATACCTCCAAGATCCAAGGTTTGGCCACCCGCTTGCGCCACCGGATGGCGCCCCCCTACGCTCATCGAACATGAGTACGAACGAGGTGATCGCGCGACTTGAGGCGGCGATCCATGCGCTCGGTGAGGTCGACCTCACCGATTGGTCCGACGCCGCCCTGCGCGGCCACCTGGACGAACTGTCCGCCGCGCTCTGCGAGGTCGACGGGCACCTGGCGCGGCTGGCCGAGGCGGTCCGCGCCCGCGGCTTCCGGGTCGCCGAACCGGCGATCCGGTAACCCGAACCGTCGGCCGAAGCCAAGTCTCAGCCGAAGCCCGGCCGCCGGTAGGCCGGTACGCCCGGGGAAAGTGTCGGAGGTGGCTGCGAGGATCGGGCCCATGCGGTTCGTCGACCTCGCCGCCACCTCCGCCGCCGTCGCGGCCGTCTCGGCCCGGCGTAGCAAGATCGAGCTGCTCGCGGGCGCGCTGCGCGCGCTCGCCCCCGAAGAGATCGAGGCCGGCGCCGCCTACCTGTCCGGTGAGCTGCGTCAGCGCCAGATCGGCGTGGGCTGGGCCGCGGTCCGGGAGACCCCACCGCCGGCCGCCGAGCCGACGTTGAGCGTCGCCGCGGTCGACGCCGCGCTGGCGGAGATCGGCGCCCAGTCGGGGACCGGGTCGCAGGGGCGGCGGCGGGACCTGGTACGCGCGCTGTTCGCCGCGACGACGGCCGAGGAGCACCGCATGCTGCTCGGCCTGCTGTCGGGGGAGCTGCGCCAGGGTGCGCAGGCCGGGCTGCTGGTCGACGCGGTGGCCAGGGCGGCCGGGGTGCCGGTCGTCGACGTCCGTCGGGCGCTGCTGCTGTCGGGAGACCTGAAGACCGTCGCGCGCGCCGCGCTGACCGAGGGCGCGGCCGGGCTGGCGACGTTCCGGTTGCAGGTCGGGCGGCCGCTCGCGCCGATGCTGGCGCAGGCCGCACCGACCATCGAGGAGGCGCTGGCCGCCACCGGCGAGCCGGCCGCCGTAGACGTGAAACTGGACGGTATCCGGATCCAGGTGCACCGGTCGGGTGAGGAGGTCGCCGTGTTCACCCGCAGCCTCGACGACATCACCGCCCGGGTGCCGGAGGTCGTCGCTGCCGTCAAGAGTCTCCCCGCCGACCAGCTCGTCCTCGACGGGGAGGCGATCGCGCTCGATGCGGCCGGCCGGCCCCGGCCGTTCCAGGAGACGTCCTCGCGCGCCGCCCAGCGGGGCGTGGCGAGCATCCACCTCACGCCGTACTTCTTCGATCTGCTCCACCTGGACGGCACCGATCTGCTCGACGAGCCGGGCACCGGCCGCTGGGCGGCGCTCGGCCGGGCACTGCCGGAGGAGCTGCTGGTCGCGCGTACCACAGCGTCCACAGTGGACGAAGCCAGGCTCGCCTTCGAGGCGGCACTCGTCGCCGGACACGAGGGCGTGGTGGTGAAGGCGGCGGGCGCGCCCTACGACGTCGGCCGGCGCGGCTCGGCGTGGGTGAAGGTGAAGCCCCGGCACACCCTCGACCTGGTGGTTCTCGCGGCCGAGTGGGGTCACGGGCGGCGCCGGGGCTGGCTGTCCAACCTGCACCTGGGCGCCCGCGACCCGCAGACCGGCGGGTTCGTGATGCTCGGCAAGACGTTCAAGGGCCTGACCGACGAGTTGCTGCGCTGGCAGACCGAGCGGTTCCTGGAGCTGGCGACCGACCGTGGGGAGTGGGTGGTGCGGGTGCGTCCGGAGTTGGTCGTGGAGATCGCG
>JBKPCQ010000045.1:0-12489 GCA_046727455.1 Actinomycetota bacterium
CCGAATCGGTTTCCAGGGTGCGGCGGAAGAAGTTCGCCAGGTCCGCGACGTGCACGGTGGACCAGTGCTGTTGTCCGTTGCCGAGCATGATCAGGTTGCCGGCGTCGTCGCGGGGTGAGCCGAGAAGGAGCCCGGGGATCCCTCCGCCGCCGTCGCCATACGCGACGCTGGAGACGATCACGACCGTGCGCATGTCTTTCGTGCCGAGCACCCGGTGTTCGATCGGCTCCTTCCACGACACCAGCGCGGGCGGGTTGAAGGGCGACGCTTCGGTGATGGAGGGGTTGGCCCCGTAGACCCACAGACCGCTGATCTGCAGGTACGCCTTGCCGGTGCCGGCGAACGCGTCGACGACGGCGTCGACCATGGCCGAGTCCAGGTTCGGGCTGGTGGCGTCGCCGGGGCTGGCGGTATGGATGGCCGCGTCGGCCTTGCCGAGCAGGCTCGCGACCGTCGGTCGGTCGTAGAGGTCGACCACGATGGGGGTGGCGCCGCCGGCCGCGATGACGTCCGCCTGGGCGTCGTCACGTACGAGCGCGGTCACCTCGTGGCCGTGGTCTTGCAGCTCGGTCAGGATGTGAGATCCGATGAACCCGGTTGCACCGGTGAGTGCGACTTTCATGGCCGGACAGCCTCCCGTGGTAGTCGCAGAGCAACGTATGGGCCGTGCCGAGCCCGTTGGTTAGGGCTGCGGCACGTACCAGCGCCGCCTTTCGCGGCTTGACTTGCTAGTTCAAGTAGACCGTAGCCGCGATGACTTGAGGGGTCAAGTGCGGGTTGCAACTTCCCAGCCGCCATCCTTGGCTCGATCGTCGCTCCTGGACGGGGGTCTTCGACTCGACGTACCATCGCGATTCACCTGACAGTTCAAGTTGCTCGGCTCTCGGGGCTCTTATTCCGGCCCCTGGGCCGTCCGGACAGAGGTCGGTGCCGTGCCGTTCAAGGTCTGACGCTGATCATCGCCGGCATCGCCCCGGCACTGGTGGACACCGAGCCGCCGCGCCGCACAGCGTGACTTGAACCGTCGAGTGATTGGTACCGTGATCAGGTGACCCAGGGAGCCGACCATCGTGCCGATCCGCCACCGGTGAAGTGGCTGACTAAAGCCGAACTGGATTCCTGGCTATCCGTGGTGCGGTTGATGACCTGGCTCCCGTGGTCGATCGACCAGCAGCTGCGACGCGACTCGAACCTGGGGATGGTGGAGTACCAGGTGTTGGCCATGCTGTCCGAAAGCCCCGACCGCACCATGCGGATGAGCTCGCTCGCCGAGGTCACCAACGCCTCACTGTCGCGGCTGTCGCACCTGGTCAAGCGCCTGGAGGCGCGGGGCTTGGTGCGCCGCGAGCCTGATCCCACCGATGGACGGTTCACCAACGCCATCCTGACCGACAATGGCTTCAAGACACTAGCCCAAGCCGCACCCGGACACGTGACACACGTGCGATCGCTGGTCATCGACGTGCTGTCGGCGGAACAGCTGCGACGCCTCGGCATTGCCGCGGACCGCATCGTGTCGCGCATCGACACCTCCGGAATCGACTAGCGACACCGCACCCCCGGGCTGGCCGATCCGCTGGCGCTCATCGTTGATCTGGCCCGGCCACGGTCAGCCACGGCCGGTTGGTGGGGTTCGGGGGGCGTGTGCTGCGGCGCCGTAGCGCCTTCTTCGACCTCAAGCAGGCCGTGACAGCGACGTGTGCCTGCTCGGCGTCGAGGAGCTTGCTGCCGAGCCCACCCGTTCTGGTGCCAGCTCAGCCTTCGGGCCGAGGAGCTGCCTACGCCGCGGGCGGGACGTGCGTCAGCCGGTCGTTGCGCCCGATCGACCGAGGCGATCGGCCGGGCGCCCGGCCCGATGGAAGTACGTCGCAGCCACGCCGGCGAACGCCCGTACCAAGGGTTTCGGGTCGTGGCGCCTCCAGGCCACGACAAGGTGGGTGGCCGGGATGCCGTCGATGGCGACCACGGTCAGACCGTCGGGGAACCGGTGGTCGAGCGGCGCCGAGCCGACCAGATTGCTCCACAAGATGCGCTGGATGCACTCGTGGAAGGTGCGCACCACCGGTCCCTCCACACCGGTCAGGAAGGTTCGCCCGCTCCAGTAGTCGCGCCAGACCTGGTCCGTATCATCGGGGACTTGGCCCACGCTGCGGCCGGCCAGGTCAGCTGTCGTTACCGACGCCGGCAGGGCCAGCGGGTCGTCCGCACGGACCAGCACACCGACCGGGTGGCGGCGCAACATCCGGACAGTCAGACCGGACCGGTCGAACGGGGTCCAGGTGAGAGCGACGTCGACGACACCCGTGCGCAGGCCGCAGGTCGGGTCGGTGAAGTCAGCCTCCCGGAACCGGACGGCCACCCGGGGGGCACGTCACAGATCCGCAAAATCGCAGCGTGATCGGTAAGCGACTTATCGTGACTGCCACGTACAAGCTCACCTGACTCGAGCCTGGGGGCACCGCCTCCAGGCGGTGCCCCCATTTGCTCGACTGTCGGAAGTTCGCGAGGATTGCCGGCGGAGTTGGTCGGTCGGGCGTGGCGGGTAGGAGCGCCAACCGCGTTCGGAGGGAGTCTGGTGTGCAGGCGGTGCGTCACTATCCCGGTGGGCCTGACGATCGGGCGGCGGCGGCGCTTCGCCGATACCAGGAATCGACCGGTCGCGAGCCGCCCGCCCGGTTGACGGTGGCGTGCGGGGCCGGGCACGTGCTTGCGCGGGTGGTCGAGACCGCGGAGGGACTGGTCGTGATTGGCCGGTACACCACGATGACCTTGTATCGCACCGAGACGGACGGCTGGATCGATTATGTTCGTCGGCACGGGCGCCCACGCGAGACGGCGGTGGCGGTGTTGCTGGAGCCGTTGTATGACGAGCAAGCGGTTATCGTGCAGTGCCGGTGCCGGTCTAAGGACACGGCGGAGCTGCGGGCGGGTTGGTTGCGCGCGCGGCTCGCCGAGCGGCGAGGGCGGGCCGTGTACACTGCCGGTAGTTGATCTGCCCGCGCGAACACAACGCGCAGACACCGGCCCGTGGGCACCGGTTCCCGAAGGGGAACGCTGGTGCCCTTTTTCGTGCGCAAGATCAGCGGATTGGTTTGGGTCTACGCCCTGTGCTCGTCCGGCTGGTACTTCGTCATCGCGGTTCTCGTCGCTGCGATCGTGGCCCTGGTTGCCGGTCGTTGGGTGCTCTCGGACGCGGCTCGTACCGAACGCTTGGCGGCGCTGATCGAGGCCGTCTGCGGGCGGGATCGCCGCACCGGTCGGCGCATCGTCAGCCGTCGCGGCAAGCGCGGTGAGTAGCGGTCGCTCGTCGGCGAAGGGCTGCCCGTTCGTGTTCCCTGCCGGCCCTGCGCGGCCCGGTCAGGTGGTGACGGGCACCTCCAGCTCGGCGAGTAGGGCGCGGACGTGGCGTTCGATCTCGTCGCGGATGGGGCGGACGTCTTCGACGCTCTGGCCGGCGGGGTCGTCGAGGATCCAGTTGAGGTAGCGCTTGCCGGGGAAGATTGGGCAGGCGTCGCCGCAGCCCATGGTGACCACGACGTCGGCGGCGCGGACGACTTCGTCGGTCCAGGGTTTGGGGAACTCGCCGGTGATGTCGATGCCGCGTTCGGCCATGGCGGCGACCGCGGAGGGGTTGATTTCGGTGCCGGGTTCGGAGCCGCCGGACCAGGCGACGGCGGCGTCTGCGGCGAGGTGTTGGAAGAAGCCGAGGGCCATCTGGGAGCGGCCGGCGTTGTGCACGCACAGGAACAGCACGACGGGGCGGCCGTCGTCGCGGCGGCCCTCGACCTTGGCCAGTGCGGTCAGGCGCTGCCGGGCGAAGCGTTCGGCGAGCAGGGGCAGGAAGTGCGGGATGCTGCTGCGTGCGGCGAACTGGTCGTAGCTGGTGTGCAGGAACCGTTCGATGGTTTCGCTGCCGAAGATGTCGGTGAACTCGTCGGCGAGCCGGACGGCGGCGGTGCGCAGGGCGAGTTGCTGGTCGATGGACAGGTCGTCGCGGCGGTAGCTGTCTGCGGCGTCGATGCCGGTGCCGGTCATGGGCTGCTCCGGGGTGTGAGGGCGGGGGCGACGCGGTCGATGCGGGTGGCGATGTCGGTGTAGGCGGCCTCGAACGCCGCGTCGGTGTCCACCGGTGCGGGGTCGGGCACGGACCAGTGCAGGCGTCGCGGTTGGGCGGGCAGGTGTTCGTGGGCGTTGTCGCAGACGGCGATGACCAGGTCGTCCTCGCGCAGCACCTCGCGCACGTGGGCGGTGCGCCTGGCGTGCAGGGTCAGGCCGTGCCGGCGGGCGACGCGTACGGCGCGGGGGTGCACGCGCGGCGCCGGGTCGGTGCCGGCGGAGGCGGCGGGGATGCTGCTGCGGTTGGCCCACAGAGCCGCGGCCAGTTGAGAGCGGGCGGAGTTGTGGGTGCACACGAACACCACTCGGGCCACCGTCTGCCCGCTGGTCGGGGTCAGCGCGGCGAGGCCCTCGGGGCGCAGGCGCAGGTAGGTGCGGCGGCGGTCGCCCTCGGACCGGGAGCGTTCGATGACCCCGGCCTCCTGCAGCACGCTGAGGTGGTGCGCGAGCAGGTTGGTGGGCAGGCCGAGCGCGGCGGCGACCTCGCCCGGCGAGGCGTCGCCGAGGACCAGCGCGTCCACGATGGCCAGTCGTGTCGGTTCGCCGAGGGCCGCGTGTACGCGTGCCCGGGTCACCAGCTCGTCGGTTAGCTCAGCTTTCATTGACTCAATGATGGCTGAGGTATGTGGCGTTGGTCAAGGGCGGGTGGCGGGTACGATCCTTCTCGGTTGGTGCTGGTGTGCCCACTGTTGGGCGGCGGTTTGGATGGCGTCGTACGGGCTGCCCAGCGGTGGGGTGTAGGACAGGTCGAGGTCGGCGACCTCGGCGACGGTCATGCCGGCGTGTAGGGCGGTGGCGTAGGTGTCGACGCGTTTGGCGACGGCGGTGTCGCGGTGGCCGACAAGTTGGGCGCCGAGCAGCCGGCCGGTGCGGGTGTCGCCAGTGACGGTGATGGTGATCGGCTTGGCGCCTGGGTAGTACGCCTTGTGGTCGTCGGCGACGGTGGTAGTACTGGCCGGGGTGAACCCGGCGGGTGCGGCTTCGTGGTCGCGCAGGCCGGTGCGGGCGGCGACCAGATCGAAGACCTTGACGGCCTGGGTACCCAGCGAGCCGCCGAAGACCCGCTCGCCGCCGACGGCGTTCTCCCCGGCGACGGTGCCCTGCTTGTGTGCGGTGGTGCCCAGCGGCAGGTAGGTGTCGGCGTCCAGGACACGGTGGTAGGTGTGCACGCAGTCCCCGGCGGCGAGGATGCCCGGGATGTTGGTGCGCATGTGCCGGTCCACGGCGATGGCGCCGCGCGCCCCGAGCGTGATTCCGGCGGTTTGCGCCAAGGCGGTGTCGGGCCGTACGCCGACCACGACAAGGACCAGGTCGACGGTACGGCTGAACCGGGCGCCGGTGTCGCCGGTGGTGTTGTCGGTGGCGTGGCCGGTGACGGTCAACCGGCCACCGGCGGTCTTAGTGTTCGGCTCGATCGCGGTGACGGTGGTGCCGGTGTGGACCTCGACCCGGTGGCGGGCCAGTTCGTCGGCGACCAGGGCGGCCAGCGGCGGATCGACGGTGGACAGCACCTGCGGCAGTTGCTCCACGACGGTGACTCGCAGGCCCCGGGTGGCTAGGGCTTCGGCCATTTCCAGGCCGATGTAGCCGGCGCCGACGATCAGCGCCGTTTCGGGCTGGCGGGCGAGCTGGGCGGTGAGGGCGAAGGTGTCGGTCATGGTGTGCAACAGGTGCACCCCGTCGGTGGGGCCGAGCCGGTCCAGCCCGGCGATCGGCGGCCGGACCGGCACGGCACCGGTGCCGAGGATCAGACGGTCATAGCCCACCTGTTCGGTACGCCCGTTCGGGCCGGTCACCGTCACGGTACGGGCGCCCGGGTCGATGTGTTCGGCGCGGGTGTCCAGGCACAGACGCAGGCCGGCGGCTTCCAGGTCGGCGCGGCTGCGGTGGGCGAGGCTGCGCCAGTCGGGTACCTCGCCGGAGACGTGGTACGGGATGCCGCAGATGGAGAAGTTCGGGTAGGCGTCGGCGACCACCAGCAGCGGCTGCACGCTCGGGTCGACCTGGCGGGCGCGCAGCCCGGCCATGATCCCGGCGTCGCTGCCACCGACGATGACCAACCGGGTGGTCACGGCCCGCCCCGTTCCGGGACCAGCTCCGCGACCAGTTCCCGGACGCGCCGGCCGATCTCGTCGCGGATCGGCCGGACCGCCGCCACGCCCAGGCCGGCCGGGTCGTCGAGCTTCCAGTCCTCGTACCGTTTGCCGGGGAACACCGGGCAGGCGTCGCCGCACCCCATCGTGATGATCACGTCGGAGGACTGAGCGGTGGCGTAGTCGAGTTTGCGCGGGGTCTGGCCGGTGATGTCGATCCCGACCTCACGCATCGCCTCGACCGCGGCCGGGTTGACCTGGTCGGCGGGTTCAGAGCCGGCCGAGCGCACCTCCACGGTGTCCCCGGCATAGTGGCGTAGCCAGCCGGCGGCCATCTGGGAACGGCCGGCGTTGTGCACGCAGACGAATAGGACGCTGGGCACGGCGCTGGGTCTGTCCGACATCGGTCTTCCTTCGCTTGCAGGTACGGATACTCAGGGGCGGGTGGTTAGGTGCGGGTTGGTCGAGGACTGCTGGTGATGGGTGGCGGTGCGCCGGTTGTGCATTGCGCGGGTCGGCCGGCCGCCGCCGCTTGGTCGGGTATGGCCGGTCACCGCCTAGTCCGGGCTGTGGGGCGGTCGGCACCTGCCAGGGCTTTGGTTTCCCGAGCGTCAGTGTCCCGGGTTTCGGTGTCGGGAGCGGTGGTGTTGGTGGGTGGGACGACGACCTCGCCGGCTGCCTGCCCGACGTGCGGGTAGAGAACAGCGAGCAGGCCGATCGCGACGAGCAGGCCGACCAGTTGTGCGGCGATGAAGCCGGGTACCGAGCTGGGGGCGATGCCGGCGAAGGTGTCGGTGAACGCCCGGCCGATGGTGACCGCCGGGTTCGCGAACGACGTTGAGGATGTGAACCAGTACGCGGCGCCGATGTAGACCCCGACCGCCGCCGGGGCGACCGGGGCGCGACCGGACCGGGCCAGCGCGAAGATGAGCAGGAGCAGGCCGGCGGTGGCGACCACCTCGCCCAGCCACAGGTGCCCGGCCGCCCGGTGCTTGGTCGACAGGTGCACCGCTGGTAGGGCGAACATCAGGTTGGCCAGGATCGAGCCGCCGATCCCCCCGGCGATCTGGGCCAGCAGGTACGGGCCGAGGTCGGCGCCGCGCAGGCCGGTGCCGGTACGCCGGCCCAGCCACCAGTCCGCGAGCGAGACGACCGGGTTGAAGTGCGCCCCGGAGATCGGCCCGAAGATCAGGATCAGGGCGGCGAGAGCGAACACCGTCGCCGTGCTGTTTTCCAGCAGCTGCAACCCGCCATCGGTGGGTGACAGCGAGGTCGCCATGATCCCGGAGCCGACCACGGCGGTGACCAGCAGCCCGGTGCCGGTGAACTCGGCGACCAGCCGGCGTAGCAGCGGCGGGGTGAACATATCAGTCGTCATGTTTGGTGCTCCGGTCAGCATTCTCGGCGGGTGGTGGCGGTGGCCCCAGCCCGCTGGGCGAGGTCGGCCAGTGCGGTGGCGGTGGCGGCCAGGGCGTCGGGGAGCAGCCGGTAGTAGGTGAACCGGCCGTGTGGCTCGGCGACCACCAACCCGGCCTCGCGCAGTGCCCGCAGGTGGTGCGACACGGTGGGCTGCTTGGCCCCGGTGTCGGCGACGAGGTGGCACACGCAGGCTGGGCCGTCGGCGAGCAGCTCGACGATCCGGGCGCGTAGCGGGTCGACCAGCAACCGGATCACATCAGGCGAGGCTGATATCAGCACGGGCTGATCAGATCATGCCCAGCCGGCGGGGGTCCACGAAACGGCGGCCTTCCCGGATGAACTCTTGGTGACACGCGAACGTTGCGCGCAGCCGCGCGGTCAGGCCGGGACCGGGGCGGCGATCTCCAGCAGCGCGGACAGCTTGCGCAGCAGCTCGTGGCGCACCCAGTAGTAGACCCAGGTACCGCGCCGTTCGCAGTCGACCAGGCCAGCCTCACGCAGCACCCGCAGGTGGTGGGAGATCGTCGGCCCGGACACAGTGAACGCGTCGGTCAGGTCGCACACGCACGCCTCGTCGGTGGAGGCGATCATCGACAGCAGCCGCAGCCGGACCGGGTCGCCGATCGCCTTGAAGACCGGCGCCAGCTCGACCGACTGCGCCTCGCTCAACGGCCCGGCCGCCAGCGGCGTGCAGCACCGCTGCCCCGCACCGGACCCGGTCTCCTGCTTCGACATGCGTCTAGACTGGCACGCCACGGCCCGTTGCGGCAACGTCTGCGCGGTGACCTTCCGCACTCTATTTCGATAGCTGTCTAGGTTGACGTTCGTCAAGACAGGTGTCAGGCTCGAACCCTGATTCGACGGACGTCAAGACAGGGAGGGTCAGATGCGGAGCCTGTTCCGACGGCGCACCGACCGGGCGACCGGCGGCGTGAGCTTCTGCGACCAGTGCGCCCAGGTGTGCACGGCGCACTGCCGCTCGACCGCCCACCTCGACCGGGTCCGTTTGCGTGCCCTGGCCCACCTGCCGCCGCTGCGCTGACCGACTCGATTTCGACTGCCTGGATAAGACTGACGTTGCTGATTGGCGAGGAGACGACGATGACCCAGGACCAGCATGGTCCCGGTACCACCCCCGGGTGCTGCGGCCCGGCGACCGAGCAGACCCCGGCGACCGAGCAGGCCACGACGACCACCGGCCACGTGACCACCGACATGGCAGCCACGGGCGCAACGGCGAGCGCGACGGTGCCCGGTCCGTGCTGCGGCACGGCCGAGGCTGCGGCTCAGGCCGGTGCCTGCTGCGACCCGGCGGCCAAGGCCCAGGCGATCGGCTCGGGTGTCGGCTGCTGCGGCCCGGCCACCACCTCGACCCAGGCCCGTACGGCCACCGCCGCCGAACCGCAGGACTCGCCGACGCCAGTAACCGACGACGAGCTGCCGGTGGTGGTGATCGGCGCCGGTCCGGTCGGGCTGGCCGCCGCCGCCCACCTGCACCAGCGCGGCCTGCCGTTCCTGGTGCTGGAGGCGGGCGACAACGTGGCCGCCTCGGTGCATCAGTGGGGGCACGTGCGGCTGTTCAGCCCGTGGCGCTACGACGTCGACCATGCCGCCCGGCAACTGCTGGAGGCGGCCGGCTGGCCCGCCCCGGACCCGGAGGTTCTTCCGACCGGTGCCGAGCTGGTCGAGGAATACCTGCATCCGCTGGCGAAGCTGCCGGTGATCGCGGCGCGGCTGCGGCTTCGTGCTCAGGTCGTGGCGCTGGGCCGGGTCGGTGTGGACCGGGTCCGTACCACCGGCCGCGACACCGCCCCGTTCGTGGTCCGGCTCGCGGGCGGAGAAGATGTCCTGGCCCGCGCGGTCATCGACGCGTCCGGCACCTGGACCACCCCGAACGTGCTCGGCGGCAACGGGCTGCCCGCGCACGGCGAAGCCGACGCCGCCGCGTGGATCGACCACGCCCTGCCCGACGTGCTCGGTGCTGACCGGGACCGGTACGCCGGCAGGCACACCATCGTGGTCGGCGCCGGCCACTCCGCGGCGACCACCCTGCTGGGCCTTTCCCAGCTCGCCGAACAGGAACCCGGCACCCGCATCACCTGGGCCATCCGCTCCGGTGACCCGGACCGCGCCTACGGCGGGGAAGGCGCCGACGCGCTGCCCGCCCGTGGCGCACTCGGCTCCGGCCTACGTAGCCTCGTCCAGACCGGCAAGGTCACCCTCGCCGCCGGGTTCAACGTCCACGCCGTGCGACCGGATGGCAGCGGGCGGGTCGAACTGGTCGACCGCGCCGGCCGCACGCTGGTCGCGGACCGGATCGTCGCCGCCACCGGCTACCGGCCCGACCACAGCATCGCCACCGAGTTGCGCCTGGACCTCGACCCGATCCTCGGCTCCACCCGAACCCTGGCCCCGCTGATCGACCCCAACGTCCACTCCTGCGGCACCGTGCGCCCGCACGGCGTCGACGAGCTGGCCCACCCCGAACCCGGCTACTACCCGGTCGGGGTCAAGTCCTACGGCCGCGCCCCGACCTTCCTGCTCGCCACCGGCTACGAACAGGTCCGCTCCATCGCCGCCGCGCTGGCCGGTGACTGGGCCGCCGCCCGGGAGGTCCACCTCGACCTGCCCGAAACCGGCGTCTGCTCGACCACGCTGGGCGCCCGTGCGATGCTCGCCGACACCGCCGACCGGCTCGGCCTGCCGGCCGACATCCCGGCCCACCTGGTCGCGGCGGCCACCCGGCTGTTGCCCGCCGCCGGCAGCGTCGCGGAAGCCACCCGGCGGGCCGCCGCCGAACTCGGCATCGACCCGGCCGCCGCCGCGCAGATCGCCACCCTCGCCGCCGACCAGTTCGACACCCCGACCCAGCCCGGCACCTCGGCACCAGAGCCCGACGGCCGGCAGCAGCTCGCAACCGTGTCCGTGTCCTCGGGCGGCTGCTGCGGCTGATGACCCACCCGGCAGAAGCCAGTGTCGTCCCCACCGGCCGGCCCGCCGGTGGAGACGACCCGGCGGGCCCGCCAGTACCGCGCCGAGCGCGGGCGATCGTCGCCGCTCTGGCCGCCACCCAAACCGTGGGCTACGGGGCGCTGTACTACTCGTTCGCCGTGCTGCTCGCCCCGCTCGCCCACGACCTGCACACCTCCACCACCGCGGTCACCGGGGCGCTGACCGCCGCCACCCTCGCCGGCGCGGCCGCCGCCGTCCCGGTCGGCCGCTGGCTCGACCGCCACGGCGCACGCGCCCTGATGACCACCGGCTCGGCCGCCGGCACCGTCCTGCTCGCGCTGCTGTCCACCGTGCACACCCTGACCGCCCTGTACGCGGTGTGGATCGGCATCGGCATCGCCTGCGCCATGTGCCTGTACGAGGCCGCGTTCGCCGTCATCGTCACCTGGTACCGCCACCCCCAACGACTCGGCAGCGCCCTGCTCGCCGTCACCGTCGTCGCCGGGTTCGCCAGCAGCATCTTCCTCCCCCTCACCGGAGCCGTGATCCACGCCTACGGCTGGCGCACCGGCGTACTCGTCCTCGCCGCCGTGCACGGCGTCCTCACCATCCCGCTGCACGCGGTAGTCCTCCGCCGACCCGAACGGTCGGCTGGCCCGCACAGGCACCAAAGCAACGACGCCGTACGCCAGGCGGCGGTCCGGCTCGCACTGCACGACCGGGACTTCTGGCTACTCGCGGTCGCGTTCCTCGCCCAGGCCGCGGCCGTGTCCACCCTCACCGTGCACCTCGTCGCCTACCTCATCCAACTCGGCCACCCGGCCACCTTCGCCGCCACCATCGCCGGCCTACTCGGCGTGCTGTCCGTAACCGGCCGCCTCGCCATCACCGGCCTACAGCGACGTACCAGCCTGCCCACCGTGGTCGCCGCCGTGTTCACCATCCAAGCCATCGCCGCCGCCAGCCTGCCCCTGATCGGCCGCACCACCCTCGGCGCGGTCACCGCCGTCATCGGGTTCGGGCTCGGGTTCGGCGTCGCCACCATCGCCCGCCCTGCCATGCTCGCCGCCCGCTACGACACCAGCGGTTACGCCACCATCAGCGGCATCCTTGGTCACCAGCTTGTTGTGTGGTCCGAGCCAGGTGCGGCAGCGACGGTCGGGCTGGCCGCGCTTGATCGCGAGGTCGAGTCGACGGGGTCCGGGGGGTGCGTGGTTGGGGGCGGGTCAGTCTGGCTTGCGTTGGGTGCGTCGGCGCTCCGCTCGCCGCGTCCGTCCAGGGGCGACGAGCGAAACGCGCTGTTCTGCGGGGGGAATCCGGTTGGCTTGTTAGATCGAGGTTGGATCCCATTACATCCTTGCCGGTGTGGCGCGGGGGCCTTGACTACTGGCGGGTGAATGCCGTACGCGTGTCGCCGTCGTGGTGGACCTTGCGTGAATCAGAGTTAGTGAACACGAGGCGGGCGTTGTCGGGGTCGTCCGGGTCGCCCTCGCAGTCGATGACCACGATCTGACCGGCGCGCAGTTCGTTGAGGAGGATCCGCTCGGACAGGACGTCTTCGACCTCGCGCTGGATCGTGCGGCGCAGCGGCCGGGCGCCCATGGCCGGGTTGCGGTCCTTGGCGATCAGGAACCGTCGCGCCGTGTCGGTGAGTTCCAGGCTCATGTCGCGATCGCGCAGTTGCGCTCTGATGCGGGCGGTGAGCAGGTTGACAATGCCGAGTAGCTGCGTGCTGCCGTGCTGGTGGAAGACGATGGTGTCGTCGATGCGGTTCAGGAACTCGGGCCGGAAGTGCTGCTTGAGCTCGTCGTTGACCTTCTGCTTCATCCGCTCGTAGTTGCTCTCGGAGTCCTCCGAGGCCTGGAAGCCCAGCGACACGGCCTTGGCCACGTCACGGGTACCCAGGTTG
>JBKPCQ010000046.1:0-5013 GCA_046727455.1 Actinomycetota bacterium
GACGCCGTGGTGGACGGCGAGGATCGTGGCGATCGACTCGATCGCGCCGGCCGCGCCGAGCAGGTGCCCGGTCATCGACTTCGTCGAGGTGATCACCGCGTGGTCGACCTTCGCGTTGCGCAGCGCGACGATCTCCGCGATATCGCCGACCGGGGTCGATGTGGCGTGCGCGTTGACGTGCCGGATGTCGCCCGGCGCCACGTCCGCGTCGCGCAGTGCCGCCCGGATCGCCCGGACGGTACCCCGGCCCTCGGGGTCGGGCTGCACGATGTCGTACCCGTCGGAGGTCATCGCCGCGCCGGCCAGCCGGGCGTAGACCCGGGCGCCCCGGGCGCGGGCGTGTTCGGCGGTCTCCAGGACGATCGCGCCGGCACCCTCGCCGAGCACGAACCCGTCCCGCGCCTTGTCGAACGGCCGGGACGCGCGCTCCGGCTCGTCGTTGCGGGTCGACATGGCGCGCATCGCGGCGAACCCGGCGATCGGTAGCGGATGGATCACCGCCTCGGCACCCCCGGCCACCGCCACGTCGGCCCGGCCGGCGCGCAGGATGTCCAGTGCCCACGCGATCGCCTCGGCACCGGTGGCGCACGCGCTGACCGGCGCGTGTACCCCCGCCTTCGCGCCCAGTTCCAGCCCGACCCAGGCGGACGGCCCGTTGGGCATCAGCATCGGTACCGTGTGCGGGCTCACCTTGCGCGGCCCGGACGCCTCCAGGATGTCGTCCTGGTTGAGCAGGGTGATCGCGCCGCCGATCCCGCTGCCCATCACGACCGCCAGCCGTTCCTGGTCGACGCCGCCGTCGGCCAGCCCGGCGTCGGACCAGGCCTGGTGCGCCGCGATCAGCGCCGCGGCCTCGACCCGGTCCAGCCGGCGCAGCTTGACCCGCTCGATGCTCTCGGCCGGCTCCACCTTGAGCTGGGCCGCGATCCGTACCGGCAGCGGCGCCGCCCAGTCCTGGGTCAGCGCGGCCACCCCGGAGCGCCCGGCGACCATCGCCTCCCAGGTCGACGCGGCGTCCCCACCGAGCGGGGTCGTCGCGCCGAGCCCGGTTACGACAACGTCTGGACGGGACACGATCAGGCCGAGGACTTCTCGATGTACGACACGGCGTCGCCGACGGTCTTGAGGTTCTGTACCTCGTCGTCCGGGATCTTCACACCGAACTTCTCCTCGGCCGCCACCACGACTTCGACCATGGACAGCGAGTCCACGTCGAGGTCGTCGGTGAACGACTTCTCCTCGGCGACGTCGTCCGGGTTCACGCCGGCAACCTCCTCAAGGATTTCGGCGAGGCCGGCGGTGATCTCGTCACGGGTCGTCATGGGGGTTCCTTCCTCAGTGGGTGGGGTCACGGGCAGCGGATGACCTGCCCGGCGTAGGTGAGGCCGCCGCCGAAGCCGAACAGCAGCACGGGGGCGCCGGACGGGATCTCCCGCCGCTCGATGAGCTTGGACAGGGCCAGCGGGACGCTGGCCGCCGAGGTGTTGCCGGACTCGATGATGTCCTTGGCCACCACCGCGCCCGCGACGCCGAGCTTGCGGGCCAGCGGTTCGATGATCCGCAGGTTCGCCTGGTGGGGTACGAACGCCGCCAGGTCCGCCGGGGTGAGGCCGGCGGCGGCGCAGGCCCGCTCGGCCAGCGCGGGCAGGGCGGTGGTCGCCCACCGGAAGACGGTCTGGCCGCTCTGCTGGATGTACGGGCGCCAGCCCTCGATGGTGATCACGTCGCTCTTGTCGGGAGCGGAGCCCCACAGCACCGGCCCGATGCCGGGCTCCTCACCGTCTCCGACAGGTACCACGACGGCCGCCCCGGCGGCGTCGCCGAACAGCACACAGCTCGACCGGTCGGTCCAGTCCGTGACGTCGGACAGCTTCTCCGCGCCGATGACCAGGGCGTTGCGGGCGGCCCCGGCCCGGATCGCGTGGTCGGCCGTGGCCAGCGCGTACTCGTACCCCGAGCAGGCCGCGTTGACGTCGAACGCGGCCGGCGCCTCGATGCCGAGCCGGAACGCGACCCGGGTGGCCATGTTCGGGCAGCGGTCCACCGCCGAGCAGGTGGCCACGACGACCAGGTCGATGTCGGCGGCGGCGAGCCCGGAGTTCGCGAGCGCCTTGCCGGCCGCCGCGGTCGCCATGTCGGCGACCGACTCGGTGTCCGCGACGCGCCGGGTGACGATCCCGACACGGTCGCGGATCCACTGGTCGTTGGTGTCGACCATGTGCGCGAGGTCGTCGTTGGTGAGTACCCGGGCCGGCTGGTAGTGGCCCATCGCGACGATCCTGGAGCCGGGCGGGTTCGGGTTCGTCACAGGTGTCCTCCGATGCGGGCGATCGGCTGGCCGGCCGCTACCGGGTCGTCGTGGTGGGCCAGCCATTCGGTGAGCACGCCGGAGCCGTGGGCGGCCACCTCCACCGCGCCCTGCTTCGTCACGATCTGCCCGATGACCTGCCCGGACCGGACCTCGGTGCCCTCCTCCAGGCCGGCGGCCTGGGCGAACGTGCCGCCGGCCCCGGCGACCACGACGCGGAACTGCGGGGTCGGCTCGGCGCCGGGCGCCACGCCGTGGCGGGCCAGCAGGTCGCGCGCCGCGGGCAGGTCGGCCGGGGTGTTCACGGTGCGGATCTCGACGCCGGACAGCGCGCGCTTGGCCAGGCCGGCGAGGGTGCCGGCGGGCGGCAGCTCGATGAGCGCGGTCACCCC
The DNA here is from genome assembly GCA_046727455.1 of Actinomycetota bacterium. Lineage (GTDB taxonomy): Bacteria > Actinomycetota > Actinomycetes > Mycobacteriales > Micromonosporaceae > AC-43. Next base: position 2,701 of record JBKPCQ010000046.1, read on the forward strand.
GAGGTCGGCGAGGGTCGCCGTGCACAGGTCCCAGCGCACCGGCGCGGTCACCTGGGCCACGAGTCGCTGGAGCAGCTCGACGCCGCTCGTGACGGCGGTGCCGTCGCGGTTGGACAGCAGGATCTTGTGCGGGTTCGCGGTGGGTACCCCGTTGGCGACCGCCGCCAGGGCCTGTTCGGCGGGGGCCATGTAGGGCGTGTGGAACGCGCCGGCCACCTTCAACGTGACGACCCGCGCCTTCGCCGGTGGCGCGGCGGCGAACTTAGCCAGCGCGTCCTCGGCGCCGGCGGCGACGATCTGGCCGCTGCCGTTGCGGTTGGCCGGGTACAGTCCGGCGGTCTCGATGGCGGCGAGCACCTCGTCCTGGTCCCCGCCGAGTACCGCGGCCATGCCGGTCGGTTCCAGCGCGCACGCGGCGGCCATCTCCCGCCCGCGCAGCCCGGCGAGCGTCACCGCCGCGTCCGGGCTGAGTACCCCGGCCAGTGCCGCCGCTGCGAGCTCACCCACGCTGTGGCCGGCGACGAGCGAGACGTCGTACATCGGGAGGTGCTCGGTGGCGAGCAGCGCGGCGGCGACGAGCAGCGGCTGGGTCTTGGCGGTGTCCTTGATCTCGTCCTCGCCCGCTTCGGTGCCCAGGTGCAGAAGGTCCGTCCCGGCGAGGACGGACCACCAGCGCAGCCGGGCGGCCGCGCCGGGCAGTTCGAGCCAGGGCGTCAGGAAGCCGGGCTTCTGGGACCCCTGCCCGGGTGCGAGTACGGCGAGCACACCAACGACTGTCCCGGAAGTCCAGGCCGGACGGCGTGACGATCGTAACCAAACCCGACCAAGATCTTTGTAGGAATCTACCAATAGCGACGGACTGTTGAGGTCCTCGTGACTAAAAGTAGTCGTCCAGGTGCACTAAGTCACGCTTGCGGTCCTGCCGCCGTTGGGTCCAGTCTGCCAACCGCCAGCGCAACGCGCAGCGCGAACGCGTCCCGGCCGCTGAAGGGGACGAGACCGGTCAACTCGGATACCCGGCGCAGCCGGTACCGGACCGTGTTGGGGTGCACGAACAGCGCCCGTGCTGTGCTCTCCAGCACGCCGCCGGACGCGAAGAACGCGTCGAGCGTCTCCAGCAGCTCCCCACCGGCGCGGGCCAGCGAACCGAACACGTCCTGCCGGAGGGTCCGCCGGGCCTCGGCATCGCCCGCGAGGGCCCGCTCGGGAAGCAGGTCGGCCGCGGCGACCGGCCGGGGCGCGGCCGGCCAGGCCGGAGCCGCCCGGTACCCGGCCAGGGCCGCTCGGGCGGACTCGGTCGCCGCGTCCAGGCTCGGTACCGTCGGCCCCACCACCACCGGCCCGTCCCCGAAGCCGACCAGCAGCTTCTCCGCCGCGGCGAGCGGATCGGGCGCGCCGCCGAGGACCACCACGAGCCGGTCTCCGTGGACCCCCCCGAGCACTTCGACGCCGAGCCGGCGCGCGGCCCGGTACACCGTGTGCACCACCGCCGCCGCCTCCCCGCCCGGGGAGCGGCCGACGGCGACCGCGACCGGCGGCACGTCCGCCCAGCCCAGCGCGGCCGCCCGGCTGGCCAGCACGTCTGGCGTGTCGCCGCGTAGCAGCGCGTCCACGAGGGTGGCCTGCAGCCGGGCGTCCCAGGCACCCCGGGTCTCGGCGGCCCGGGCGTACACGCGGGCCGCCGAGAACGCCACCTCCCGGGAGAACCTGAGCACCGCCTCCCGCAGCGCCTCCTCCTCACCGGGTGCGGCCAGGTGCGGTACCTGCTCCTCGACGACATCGATAGTGACCTTGATGAGCTGCAGCGTCTGCTGCAGGTTGAGCGAGCGCGCGAGCGCGCGCGGCGCGGCGTCGAAGATGTCGTCGGACAGCTCCTGCGACGAGGAGCCGGTGCCGTCCAGCCACTCGACCAGCGAGCGCACCCCGGCCTGGGCCACCAGCATCACCCAGGCCCGCTGGTCGGGCGGCAGCTCGCGGAACCAGGGCAGCACCTCGTCCATCCGGGCCACGCTGGCCGTGGCCAACCCGCCGCCGGCGCGCTCGATGCGGCGCAGCGTCGCGGCCAGGTGCGCGGGTGCCATGGCACCAGCCTTTCACGCGACGCAAGGCCGCGGTCGGCCGCCGGGACCGCGGACGATCCCGCCGCCGCGTCCGCGGCGCAGGGCCGTGGTCAGGCGCCGGAGGCTCGGGCGACCTCGCCGACCTGCTGAAACTGGAGTCCTACCGCCGGTTGTAGGACATCCGGTGGCTCAGCCGGGCCGCGCCGAGGACGAGCAGCAGCACGAGGAACGCCGTGCCGGCCCAGAGGGCGAG
>JBKPCQ010000047.1:0-13661 GCA_046727455.1 Actinomycetota bacterium
CGGCGGGCTGGCGCCGAAGCCCTCGAACGGGAACCCGAAGTTCAGCGAGCTGATGGTCAGCCCCGGGTAGCACAGGGTGTCGGCGACGGAGAAGTTCTGGATCGTGTTGGCGTACCCGCCGTAGACCGCGATCCCGGCCGCCCGCCACGGTAGCAGCGCGGTGAGGTTCTGGTACGTGTTGTTCTTCAGGTCGCCCGGGTTCTGGTCGAGCGCGGCGAACAGCGCGAAGCTGTCGTCGCCGGTCGTGCGCGCCTCGTCGTTGCTGACCAGGTTGCCCTGGCTGCCGTTGGTGAGGTTGATGCCGTCGGCCATGAGATCACGGATGCGCATGTTGGTGAACGTGGAGTTCATCACCGCGGCCGCGCCCCAGACGCCGACCACCTGGTGCTCGATCCACACGTTGTCGATCGTGATGTTCGACTGGTTGCGCAGGTCCCAGGTGTGTCCCGGCCCGTCCTGGCGGGACGTGTAGTTGCCGAACCAGGCGAACCCGGTGAACGACGAGCCGCTCGCACCGCCCTGCAGGTCCCAGTCGGCGTCGGTGTTCTCCTGGTTGGTGGGTGCGAGGAACCGGCTGTACCAGACGCCCGCGCCGACGACCCGCACCGGCTTGCCGTAGACGAGCAGCTTGCCGGACACCGCGTAGTCGCCGGCCGGCAGGTACACACCAGTCAGAGTGCTGTCCATGCGTACCTTGTCCAGCGCGTTCTGCACGTCCTGCTGGGCGAAGCCGGCGGGCACGGTCAGGTGCGCCGGGTCCGGGTTCGCCACCGGCGCGGTCTGCTCCAGGTTCATGAAGTCGATGGCGTACTGCGAGCCGTTCGCCCCGTCCTTCTGCAGCCGGATCGTGCTGCCGGCCGGGTACGACGACGGGAGCAGGAAGCTCGCCTCGTCGTAGATGTGCCGCGGGCTGCCGGCGCTCGGCGAGTTGCCCGGCGCGGTCTCCGCCCCGTAGAGCCACGCGTAATGCGACGTGAGGCTCAGCGGCTGGACGAGCGTGCCGTTGACGTACAGGTCCAGGGTCGCGGTGGTGCCGCCCCCGCCGGGGGAGTCCGGCATGGAGAATCGCACCACGAACGTGTTCGTCGGCACCCGCGAGGTCCACTGGACGAAGGCGCCGGTGTTGTTCAGCGTGACCGCGCGGCGGCCGGACGCCTCCCCGGCGACATCGCCGATCGTCCGGTTGGGGCCGACGACCGTGGCGCCGCCGCCGACGGTACCGTCCTCGGCCTCGTACATGTCGTACGGCATGTTCGCGCCCTGGCCGACGAACAGCGGAGTGTCGCTGGAGTTGTTGCCCTGCTTGACGGGTAGCTCGTTGGCGTCGACCGCGACCGTCGCCCGCGCGGTGTACCGGCCGTTGACCGCGGTCCACGAACCCATCCCGACGTTGGTGGTGGCTCCGGACGCGAGGCTGCCGCTGAACGAGCCGGACAGCGTCCGCACGGTGCCGCCGTTCGCGTCGATCAGCGCGAGGGTCACCGCGTGCGAGCCACTCGCGGTCGCCACCGTGCCCTGGTTCTTCACGGTGACGGTGAACGTCACGGTGTTGCCCGCCGACGGGTTGCCCGGCGTCCAGGCGACCGACGCGGGGATCAGGTCGGAACTCTGCACCGGGGCGACGACGAGCGCGGTCGGGTTGGCGTAGCTGTTGTTGCCCTCATTGAGTTCGATGACCGCGTTGGACTCGTCGACCTTCGCGGTCAGGGTGTACGAGCCGGCCGGCTGGGTGCCGACGGTCGCCGACACCGTGGTCGACGCGCCGGTCGCGAGGGCGCCGACGGACGCGGTGCCCACTTTGGCGGTACCGAGGTAGAAGTTCACGCTCGTCGCGCCGGCCGGTGCGGTACCGCCGTTGCGAACCGTCGCCGAGACGGTGACCGGATCGGTCTCCACCGGGGACGCCGGGGTCCACGACGACGCGGTGACGCTCAGGTCGGGATTGGGTGCCGGTACGCCGATCACCTGGAACTCGCCCACCTGCCCGCCGGGTGCGCCGCTGTTGCTGGTGATGCTCAGCTCCACGTCGGCGACCCGGGCACTCACCGGGATCGTCACGGTGTTTCCGGTGGCCGGGTCGAAGCCGTACAGGTGCGCGGCGGACAGGCTGGTGAAGCCGGTCGCGCTCTGCTCCCGGCCGAGCACCTGGATCGTCTGGGTCCGCGCGGCCCAGATCGGGTCCGGGTTCAGCTTGACGACGACCGAGGTGATGTCCGCGTTCGCGCCGAGGCTCACGGTCAGCGTGCTCGGGTACGAGGAGCCCTCGAAGTAGGTGGTCACGTCGTTGTCGTTGGCGTTGGCCGGCACGTAGATGTACGTGTGCGGGGAGCCGCTGATCGGCTTGCCGGCCGCGAGGTTCGTGCCGCCGCCGGTGCCGGTACGGGTGACGGTGTTGCTGGCGACCGACTGGTTGCCGGCGGCGTCGTGCGCCTTGACGTAGTACGAGACCGTCGCGGTGTCCGGCTGGCTGTCGGTGTAGGTCAGGCCGGTGACGGTGGCGATCAGGGATCCGTCGCGGTACACGTCGTAGCCGGTCACCCCGACGTTGTCGGTGGACGCGCCCCAGGTCAGCCGGATCTGGCCGGACTGCGGCTGGGTGTACGCCAGGTTGGTCGGCGCGGTCGGCGGCTGGGTGTCCCCGCCCTGGCCGGTACGGGTGACGCTGTTGCTGTTCGCGGACTGGTTGCCGGCGGCATCGTGCGCCCGGACGAAGTAGGTCACGGTCGCACTCAGCGGCTGGGTGTCGGTGTAGGTGAGCTGGGTCGCCGGCACGCTCGTGAGCAGCGAACCGTTGAGGTACACGTCGTACCCGGTGACGCCCACGTTGTCGGTCGAGGCGTTCCAGGTGAGCTTGATCTGGCCGGTCGCCGGTTCGGTGAAGGCGAGGTCGGCCGGCGCGGTCGGCGGTTGGGTGTCCCCCGAGGACGGGCCGTAGACCTCGAACTCCGAGATCTGCCCGGCCGGCCAGCCGGTGTTGGCGGTGATGGTCAGCCGCACGTACCGCGTGCTGGTGGCCCCGAAGGTGATGGTGACGACGTTGCCCGCCGCCGGGTCGAAGACATACCCGGCCGAGCCGACGATGTCCGAGAAGCTCGTGCCGTTGGTGCTGCCCTGCACGGCGAGCGTCTCGGTGCGCGCGCCCCACCCGGAGACGGGTAGCTTCAGCACCACCTTGGTGATGGCGACCGATGCGCCGAGATCGACCTGGAGCCACTGCGGGAACGCGTTGTTCGTGCTCTCCCAGTACGTCGACTGGTTGCCGTCGTTCGCGTTGGCCGCCACGTAGTTCTGGGTGACCCCGCTCGCCGTCACGGTCCGGCCGAGCGCCAGGTTGTTCGAGGTACCCGCCCCGTGTACCTCGAACTCGGCAAGCTGCCCGGCCGGCCAGCCGGTGTTGGCCGTGATGGTCAGCCGGACGTACCGGGTGCTGGTGGCCCCGAAGTTGACGGTCACGACGTTGCTCGCGGCCGGGTCGAACACGTACCCGGTGGAGCTGACGATGGTTGCGAAGCCGTTGCCGTCGGTGCTGCCCTGGACGGACAGCGTCTCGGTCCGCACGCCCCAGCCGGCCGGCAGCTTCAGGACGAGCTGATCGATGCTCGTGCTGGTGCCCAGGTCCACCTGGGCCCATTGCGGGAAGACGTTGTTCGTGCTCTCCCAGTACGTGGCCGGGTCGCCGTCGTTGAGGTTGGTCGCGACGTAGGGGCCGTTGGCGCTGCTGACCGCCACCGGCCGGCCGGCGGCCAGGTTCGGGCCGCCGCCCGCCAGGGCGAGCACCTTCGGCCCGATGACGAGCAGGCCGACCGCGAGCAGGGTCACCGACAGCCCGGATACGAGTCTGCTCCTCATCGCGGTCCCCTGTCTGGAGATCAAGAACAGCGGCAAGCACCCGAACATGACCGGCAAGTTACGGGCATGTCACGTTGGTGTTGCGGCTGATTGTGGCAAGACAATAGGCCGCTGGCGGATAGAAGTCCATAGTTTTGTGCAAGACTCCTACAAGTTTCTGCGCTGCTTACGGTTCCACCCGACCGGCGGCGGGCCATGACGGGTCCATGCCATGTTCTTGCGAGGCCCAGTAGAAATATTGCGCTGACTCGTCCGCGTAGCTACAGTGAGCCCCACTCACACCCCGGAAGGATGGACGACATGTCCGCACGGTATTGCCGGGCCGTCGGGGCGCTGGCGCTTGCGACCGCCGTGGGGCTGGACCTCACTATGGGGCTCAGCCTCACCGCGTGCAGCGGCGGCGACAAGGCCGCCGACGCGAACGCGAAGACCACGATCGTCATCGACTGCCCACCGCTGAAGACAGACAACGGCGGCAAGTCCCTTGAGCAGTGGAACGCCGACATCGCGGCGTTCGAGAAGCTGCACCCCAACATCACCGTCAAGACCATCTCGGTGGGTAGCCAGTGCGACAACCCGCCGGACTTCACCGCCCGGCTGCAGGGCGGCACCGAGGCCGACGTCTTCTACGGGTACATGACCGACCTCGGCCAGGTGCTCGACGCCGGCCAGGCGACGGACATCACCGCGTACGTGAACTCGTCCACGGTGCCCAACTGGGACAGCCTCATCCCCGCCGCCAAGGCCGTCTTCACCGACAGCGGCAAGCTCTACGCGATCCCGTACTCCGCGTACACCATGGGCCTGGTCATGAACAAGAACCTGTTCAAGCAGGCCGGCCTCGACCCGGGCAAGCCGCCGACGACGTGGCAGGAGGTGGCCGCCGACGCGAAGAAGATCGCCGCGCTGGGCAACGGCATCGCCGGGTACGAGGAGTACAGCGCCGGCAACACCGGTGGCTGGCACTTCACCGCGGAGCTGTACTCCCGCGGCGGCCAGATGGTCGCCGGTGACGGCAAGTCGGCCGGCTTCAACAACGGCATGGGCCAGTCGGTCCTGAAGAACCTGCACGACATGCGCTTCACCGACAACAGCGTCGGGGAGAAGCAGTTGCTGCAGTGGCCCGACCTGCTGACCAACGCGGCTGCCGGCAAGGTCGGCATGTACCTCGGCGCGCCGGACTCGATCACCGCGATCGTCAACACGTTCCACGGCTCGTTCAGCGACTGGGCGATGGGCCCGATGCCGGGCGACAACGGCCCGGCGAAGGCGACCCTCGGCGGCGGCAACGGGTACTTCTTCAAGAAGGGCCTGACCCCCGACCAGATCAGGGCCGGCGTGGCGTTCGTGACCTACGAGGAGCTGACGCCCGGCCAGGGCCAGTTCAACTACGCCGCGCAGAAGTCGATGGGCCTGCCGGTCGGCCTGCCCCAGCCGCAGATCTGGACGCCCGGAAGCGACGTGCACAAGAGGGACGACGAGCTGAAGAAGGCCAACAGCAACCTCGACCTGAACGACTACGCGGCCTTCGTGAACAACCCGGTCACCATCCGCACCGAGCCGCCCCAGGCGCAGGCCATCTACGCGGTGCTCGACAGTTGCATGTCCGCCGTCCTCACCCAGCCCGACGCCAACATCGCCGAGTTGCTGAAGACCGCGGAGTCGAAGGTCAACACTCTGCTCAACCAGAGCAAGTGACCGGCACCGGCGCGGGGGCCGCCGATTCGGCCCCCGCGCCGGCACCGCCTCATCCGGGAGACCGCATGACCGCCACCACCGTCCGGCCCGCGGCCAGGACGCCGGGCCCGCGCACCACGACATCCACGCCGCGCCGCCCGCGCCGCCGGGGTCGCTTCACCTCGCACGGGTACCTCGTCGGCGCGGTCCTCTGCTTCGCGGTCTTCTCGTGGTACCCGATGGTGCGCGAGTTCCTCATGAGCTTCCAGCGCACCCGTCGTGGCGTGACCACGTGGGTCGGCTGGCAGAACTACGTCCGGCTGTGGGACGACCCGAGCTTCCTCGCGGCCTGGCGGAACACCGCCACGTTCACGCTCCTGGCGCTCGCGTTCGGCTACGCGCTGCCGTTCCTGATCGCGGTGGTGCTCAACGAGTTCCGCCACGCCCAGGGATACCTGCGCGCGCTGGTGTACCTGCCGGTGATGCTGCCGCCGGCATCGGCGCTGCTGCTGTTCCGGTACGCCTACGACCCCGGCGCCGGCATCTTCAACGACATCCTGCGCATGCTGCACCTGCCCACCTCACAGTGGACCCAGTCGACGACGATGGCGATCCCGTCGCTCGTCATCGCGTCGACCTGGATGAACATGGGCGCCGCCATCCTCATCTACCTCGCCGCGCTGCAGAACGTCCCCGGCGAGCTGTACGAGGCGGCCGAACTCGACGGCGCCGGAATCCTGCGCCGGATCTGGACGGTGACCGTCCCGCAGACCCGGCTGGTGCTGTCGCTGATGTTCCTGCTCCAGGTCGTCGCGACCATGCAGCTGTTCATCGAGCCGCTGATCCTGGCCGGCGGCGCCGGGGTGGAGGACTCCACCACCTCGGTGGTGTACCTGATGTACCAGCACGCGTTCCGCCAGAACGACCTGAACGGCGCGGCGGCGCTGGGCGTCATGCTCCTCGTGGTGCTGGCCGGCTTCTCCGCGCTGTACACGCGCCTGGCCCCGAAGCAGGACTGAGCATGCGTACCCTGATCTCGCCAGCGCGCCTGCACCGGCGGCGCTACCGGGCTCTCGTCGTGCTCACCGTCGTGCTGTTCACCCTGGTGTTCGTCGGCCCGCTGTACTGGATGGTCACCGGCGGGCTCAAGTCCGGCCAGGAGGTCGCGCAGGTACCGCCCACGCTGTACCCGCGCCACCCGCAGCCGCGCAACTACGCCGACGCGTGGACCGCCCTGAGCATCGGCAAGCTCCTCTGGAACACCGTCTGGTACGCGCTCGGCGCGCTCGCGTTCCAGCTCGTCCTCGACGTCGCGGCGGCGTACGCGTTCTCCAAGCTGCGCCCGGTGCTCGGCAAGGCGATCCTGGGACTGATGCTGGCGACCCTGATGATCCCCTCGACGGTGCTGGTCATCCCGCAGTACGTCACCGTGCTCGACCTGCCGGTGGTGCACTGGGACATGCTCGACTCGCCGTGGGCGATCTGGCTGCCGGCGGTCACCAACGCGTTCACCATCTTCCTGCTCAAGCGGTTCTTCGACTCGATCCCCGACGACCTCCTGGCGGCCGCCGCGATCGACGGCGCCGGCTCGCTGCGCACCCTGCTGTCCGTCGTGCTGCCGATGTCCCGCCCGATCCTCGGCGTCGTCTCGATCTTCGCGGTCACCGCGGTGTGGAAGGACTTCCTCTGGCCGCTGCTGGTGGAGCCGTCGCCCGGCAACCGCACGGTGAACGTCGGCATCTACGCGTTCTCCACCGGGCTGACCCAGAACGTGGTGATCGCCGGGGCCGTCATCGCCGCCGTCCCCACCGTGCTCTTCTTCCTCGTCTTCCAGAAGAACATCATGGCCGGGCTCACCACGGGCGGCCTGAAGGGATGATTCCATTGCGGGACACGCGTGCCTGGTGGCGCTCGGCCGTCATCTACCAGATCTACCCGCGCAGCTTCGCCGACGGCAACGGCGACGGCGTGGGCGACCTGGCCGGCATCCGTGCCCGCCTCGGGTACCTCGCCGAGCTGGGGGTGGACGCGGTCTGGTTCAGCCCGTGGTACGCGTCGCCGATGGCCGATGCCGGCTACGACGTGGCCGACTACCGGGCGATCGACCCGTTGTTCGGTAGCCTGCCCGAGGCCGAGGCGCTCATCCGGGACGCGCACGGCCTGGGCATCCGGATCATCGTGGACGTCGTGCCGAACCACTGTTCGGCCGCGCACCCCTGGTTCCGGGAGGCGCTTCAGGCGGGGCCGGGCGCGGCGGTCCGCGAGCTGTTCTGGTTCCGGCCCGGCCGCGGTACCCACGGCGAGCTGCCGCCGAACAACTGGCGGTCCATCTTCGGCGGCCCGGCGTGGACCCGGACGACCAACCCCGACGGCTCGCCCGGCGAGTGGTACCTGCACCTGTTCGCGCCCGGCCAGCCGGACCTCAACTGGGACAACCCGAAGGTGCGCGAGGAGTTCGAGGACGTCCTGCGGTTCTGGTTCGACCGGGGCGCGGACGGGGTACGCATCGACTCGGCCGCGCTGCTGGTGAAGGATCCGACGCTGGCCGACTTCGACCCGGCCGACCGGACCCGGCCACACCCGTTCGCCGACCGGGACGAGGTGCACGAGGTGTACCGCTCGTGGCGGCGCATCGCCGACGGCTACCCCGGACCCCGCGTGCTGATCGGCGAGGTGTGGCTGCCCGAGGCGCCCGAGCGGTTCGCCCGGTACCTGCGCCCGGACGAGCTGCACACCGCGTTCAACTTCGACTTCCTCGGCTGCCCCTGGGACGCGGCGGCGGTGCGCGCGGTCATCGACGAGGGCATCGCGCTGCACGCCCCGGTCGGCGCGCCGGCCACCTGGGTGCTGTCCAACCACGACGTGATCCGGCACGTGACCCGGTACGGGCGGGCGGACACCCGGTTCAGCCTGGAGTACCGCCAGTTCGGCGCGCCGAGCGACCGCGCCCTCGGTACCCGCCGCGCCCGCGCCGCCGTGCTGCTGCTGCTCGCCCTGCCCGGCTCGGCATACCTGTACCAGGGCGAGGAGCTGGGCCTGTTCGAGGTCGAGGACATCCCGGACGGGCTGCGCCAGGATCCGATGTTCCACCAGGGCGACGGCGAGAACCTGGGCCGCGACGGCTGCCGGGTGCCGCTACCGTGGTCGGGCGAGGCGCCGCCGTTCGGCTTCAGCCCGGCCGGCACGACGAGCGCGCCGTGGCTGCCGCAGCCGGCCGAGTGGTCCAGGTATACCGTGGACCGCCAGCAGGCCGACCCGGACTCGATGCTCGCCCTGTACCGGCGCGCCCTGCGCCTGCGCCGCGCCGAGCCGGGCCTCGGCGACGGCCCGCTGCGCTGGGCGCCCGCCGGGCGCGACGTGCTGGCGTTCGCCCGCAACGGCGGCTTCGCCTGCGTGGTGAACCTGTCCACCCGCGCCGTCCCCCTACCGCCGCACCGCGACCTCATCCTCGCCAGCGCGCCCGTCGTCGACGGCCTGCTGTCCCCCGATTCAGCCGCCTGGCTGCGCACCGCGTAAAGGAGTCGACCGATGTTACGGACCATCGCCGCGATCACCGTGGCGCTCACCGTTGTCGTGGCCGGGGGCGGCGCTGCCGCCGCCGAGACCAGCTCACCGGCTCCGGTGGTGACCCGCGCCGCCCTCGACCCGTCGCTCGTCGCCGGCCGGGGCGCCAGCGTCGACTTCGCCGAGCAGGAGGCGGAGAACGCCGCGACCGACGGTACCGTCATCGGTCCGGACCGGTCGGCGTACACGTTGCCGGCGGAGGCATCGGGCCGCAGGGCGGTGCGACTGGTGCCGGGGCAGCACGTCGAGTTCACGCTGCCGGGCGCGGCCAACGCGCTCACCGTCCGGTACAGCATCCCGGACGCGCCGGGCGGCGGCGGGATCACCGCGCCGCTGGAGGTCACCGTGAACGGCCGCGACCGCCGCACGATGACGCTCACGTCGCAGTACGCCTGGCTCTACAACCAGTACCCGTTCACCAACGACCCGAACGCCGACCTGCTGCATCCCGACTGGTGGGTCACCGAGTGCCAGTGCGTGCCGGCCGCGACGAACCCGCCGCCGACCTTCCCGAAACCGTTCCGGCCCAACCACTTCTACGACGAGCAGCGCCTGTTCCTCGGCCGGGCGTACCGCGCGGGTGACCGGATCCGCCTGGCGGTACCCGCATCGAGCGGCGCCGCCTGGACGGTCGTCGACCTGCTCGACACCCAGCTCGTCGGCCCGCCCCGCATCGACCTGTTCGCCGCGAACGTGCTCGCGTTCGGCGCCGACCCGTCCGGCCGCCGCGACTCCGCCGACGCGTTCGACCGGGCGATCGCCTTCGCGCGCCGTACCCACCGCAAGGTCTACCTGCCGCCGGGCACGTACCAGGTGAACCGCCACATCATCGTCGACGGCGTGACGGTCGAGGGCGCCGGTAGCTGGTACACGATCGTCAAGGGCCACGCCGCCTCGCACACGGGCGTCGGCTTCTACGGGAAGGACGCCTCGGTCGGCGGCAGCCACGACGTCCACCTGTCCGGCTTCACCATCGAGGGCGACGTGCGCGAACGCGTCGACACCGACCAGGTGAACGGCATCGGCGGGGCGCTCAGCGACTCGACCGTCGACGGCCTCTACATCCACCACACCAAGGTGGGCATCTGGCTCGACGGGCCGATGACGGGCCTGCGCATCACGAACAACGTCATCGCCGACCAGATCGCCGACGGGATCAACTTCCACACCGGCGTGACGAGCTCGCTGGTGTCCAACAACTTCATCCGCAACACGGGTGACGACGGGCTCGCGATGTGGTCGGAGAAGGCCGCGGACGCGGGCGACACGTTCGACCACAACACGGTACAGACGCCGGTACTGGCCAACGGGATCGCGCTCTACGGCGGTACCGACAACACCGTCTCGGACAACCTCGTGGCCGACCCGATCCGGGAGGGCAGCGGCATCCAGCTCGGCTCCCGGTTCGGCGCCGTGGCGTTCACCGGGCACGCCTGGATCACCGCCAACACCACGGTCCGCGCCGGCCCGTACGAGCTGAACTGGAACATCGGCCTGGGCGCCATCTGGCTCTACGCGCTGGAGAAGAGTATCGACGCGGACATCGAGGTGGCCGGGGACCACTTCCTCGACAACACCTACAACGCCATCATGGTCGTCAGCGACTGGCCGGTGAAGGACCTGTACTCCATCACCAACGTCCACTTCACCGACGTCCACGTCGACGGCACCGGTACCTCCGTCGTCAGCGCCCGCTCGGCCGGGTCGGCGTCCTTCCGCAACGTGGACGCGCGCAACGTCGGCGCGGTCGGCGTCAACAACTGCGGGTCGTTCCACTTCACGCCGGCCGGCTCGGAGTTCTCGCTGACCGACCTCGGCGGCAACGACGGCGGCGGTACCACCGGGCCGTGGCTCGCCCCCTGGGAGCTGCCGAACACCATCACCTGCGACGACCGCCCGCCGGTGGTACCGCCGCCTCCGCCTTCTCCGTGGTGACGCCCGGGTTGGGGTCGGGTCGGCAACCCCAGCCGACCCGACCCCGGAGGAGGCCCGGTCACCCGCGCCGGGCGGCGGGATAGCCGCGCAGTGGCGGCGGTACCGGTGCACCGCGGTCGGCCGGGAACAGGTACGCCAGCGACCGCAGGACGCGGGGCAGCCATCGACCCATCATGTGCCCCCCTCCTTGTGGTGACCGTCCGGGTTTGATCTGTGCGCCGAGCTGGTGGAGCCGGCCCAGGTCGTCGGCGTTGCGCCAGGTCCGGTGGATCCGGCCGCCGACGAACCGGTGCATGAACATCGCGGTGAACACCTGGGTGCGGCCACCGCCCGGGATGCCGAGGAAACTGTCCTGGCGGCAGACGTTGGTCGCCCGTACCACGACGGTGTCGCCCTCGGCGACGATCTCCTCGACGGTCCACCGCTGCTCGGCGCGGCCGATGGTGGCGAAGAGGTGGTGGATGCCGTCCGGGCCGGCCGGCATGTTCGGCGGGCCGCCGAGCATGGTCCACGCCGCTAGTACTGGACGCCCCGGACATGTCTGAGGCGCTGGTAAGCGTGCGTGGTTCCGTGAGCGTCGTGGCGCCAGGTCAGGCGCCAGGGCGCGCGGGAGGCGGGCATCGAGCGGCCCCGGGCGGGCCCGTCCACGAAGTAGATTTCATACCCTAGAGGGTGCCCGGCATCCGGCGCCGTCACCTGAGTAACCCCTACTCAGTTTCGCCGATCATCCGCGGTGGATGATGTGGCAGGCGTACCTGGCGGCGCAGCATGCCCCATGGACGCATACCCCGCGATCGAAGACCACGGACTGATCGGCGACCTGCAGACCGCCGCGCTGGTGGCCAGCGACGGTACGGTCGACTGGTTCTGCGCACCGCGCTTCGACTCCCCGAGCATCTTCGCGGCGCTGCTGGACCTCCGCAAAGGCGGCTACTTCCGGATCGCGCCGGACGGCGTCGCATACGTGACCAAGCAGCTGTACCTGCCGGGTACCCCCATCCTGATCACCCGGTTCCTCAGCGCGGACGGCGTCGGCGAGGTCATCGACTTCATGCCGGTCGCCGGTGACCGCGCCACCGACCGGCACCGGCTGGTCCGCATGGTCCGGGTGGTACGCGGCGCCATGCGCTTCCGGATCGACTGCCAACCGCGGTTCAACTACGGCCGCGACGCGCACGAGACCGAGGTGAGCGCGGACGGTGCGGTGTTCCGGAGCCCCACCATGTCGGTCACCGTGCACGTGGCGCGGCGCGCCGAGCGGCTGGTACCGGAGCAGGACGTGCGGCACGACGACGACGGCGTGCACGCCATCGCGACGCTGTCCGCCGGCGACGTCGGTGGCATGGTGCTCGAAACCGGCTCCGACGGGCCACCGCGCGCCGTCCCGCCCGGCGAGATCGTGGAGATGTTCCAGGAGACGCGGGACTTCTGGCGGCGCTGGATCGGCCGGTGCCGGTACGCGGGCCGGTGGCGGGAGAGCGTCGAGCGCTCCGCGATGACGCTCAAGCTGCTCACCTACGCGCCGACCGGCGCCCTCGTGGCCGCGCCCACCGCGGGCCTTCCCGAGCAGATCGGCGGCGAGCGTAACTGGGACTACCGGTACACCTGGGTACGGGACGGGTCGTTCTCGGTCCACGCGCTGTTCGGACTGGGGTACACCGACGAGGCGCAGGCGTTCCTGCAGTGGCTCCGGGACCGGATCGTGCAGGCCGGCGAAGCGGGCGCGCCGTTGCAGATCATGTACCGGATCGACGGCTCACCCGACCTGGACGAGGAGGTCCTGACGCACCTGGAGGGCTACCGGGGATCCAGCCCGGTGCGGGTGGGCAACGGCGCCGCGACCCAGCTCCAGCTCGACATCTTCGGTGAGGCGATGGACTGCGTCCACCTCGCGGACACCCACGGGCTGCCGATGGCGCACGAGGCGTGGCGGAAGACCGCCGACCTCGTCGACTGGCTGTGCGACAACTGGGACCAGCCGGACGACGGGATCTGGGAGACCCGGGGCGGCCGGCAGGACTTCGCGTACGGCCGGCTGATGTCCTGGGTGGCGTTCGACCGCGCCATCCGGATCGCCCGGCGCCGCGGCCGGCCGGCCGACCTGGTCCGCTGGACGGCCACTCGGGACGCGGTCTACGAGCAGCTCATCGAGCGGGGGTACCACCCCAAGCGCGAGGCCTTCGTCCAGCACTACGCCACCGACGTGCTGGACGCCGCCCTGCTCTACATGCCGCTGGTCGGGTTCATCTCCCCGACGGATCCGATGTGGCAGTCGACGCTGCGCGCCATGGACGAGGAACTGGTCTCCGACAGCCTGGTGTACCGGTACGACCCGAGCGCCTCGCCGGACGGCCTGCGCGGCTCCGAGGGTACCTTCACGATCTGTACCTTCTGGTACGTCCAGGCGCTCGCCCGCTCGGGCCGCCTCGACGACGCCCGGCTCACCTTCGAGAAGATGCTGACCTACGGCAGCCACCTCGGCCTGTACTCCGAGGAGATCGCACAGACCGGCGAGCAGATCGGCAACTTCCCCCAGGCGTTCAGCCACCTCGCCCTGATCACCACTGCGCTGTACCTCAACGAACTCCTCGACAACCGCCAGCGGTGACCCCCGGCTGAACGGCTGAGCGCCCGGG
>JBKPCQ010000048.1:0-16546 GCA_046727455.1 Actinomycetota bacterium
CACCTGCCCGGTCAGGTTGGAGGCGAGCTGGTTGACGTTCTCGGTGAGGTCCCGCCAGGTACCGGCGACCCCGCGCACCTGCGCCTGACCGCCCAGCTTGCCCTCGGTGCCCACCTCGCGGGCCACCCGGGTCACCTCGTCGGCGAACGACGAAAGCTGGCCGACCATGGTGTTCACGGTGTCCTTCAGCTCCAGAATCTCGCCGAGCGCGGCCACCGTGATCTTCTGCGACAGGTCCCCGTTCGCCACCGCCGTCGCCACCTGGGCGATGTTGCGCACCTGGTTGGTCAGGTTCGACGCCATCGAGTTCACCGACTCGGTGAGGTCCTTCCACGTGCCCGCCACGCCCGGTACCTCGGCCTGGCCGCCCAGCTTCCCCTCGGTGCCCACCTCGCGGGCCACCCGGGTGACCTCCTCGGCGAACAGCCGGAGCGTGTCGGTGAGCGAGTTGATCGTGTCGGCCAACTCGGCGACCTCGCCCTTGGCGGAGACTGTGATCTTTCGGGACAGGTCACCGTGCGCCACCGCGGTGGACACCTCGGCGATCGAGCGGACCTGGTTGGTCAGGTTCGCCGCCATCTGGTTCACGTTGTCGGTCAGGTCCCGCCAGGTACCTGACACGCCGCGCACGTCGGCCTGACCGCCCAGCTTGCCCTCGGTACCCACGTCGCGGGCCACCCGGGTGACCTCCGCCGCGAACGACGAGAGCTGGTCGACCATGGTGTTCACCGCGCGCCCGATCCGCAGGAACTCGCCGCGCAGCGGCCGGCCCTCGATCTCGTTGGCCATCTTCTGCGACAGGTCGCCCTCGGCCACCGCCACGATGACCCGGGCGATCTCGGTCGTCGGCCGGCCCAGGTCGTCGATCAGGCTGTTCACCGCGCGGACGCCGAGCACCCAGTCGCCCTCGTACGGCTCCTCGTCCAGCCGCTCGGTCATCCGGCCCTCGCGCCCGACGACCCGGCTGATCCGCAGCAGCTCCCGGTTGCGCCGCGCCTGGAGCTCGACGACGTCGTTGAAGCCGTCGACCACCTCACCGGCGATGCCGGTCCGGCGGGGCAGCCGTACTTTGAAGTCACCGTTGCGCACCCGGCGCAGCGCCTCAGCCAGCTCGGCCAGCAGGGCCGCGTCCGCGCTCCGGGCGGGCGCGTGCTCGACCGCAGTCATGTCGCTCCTCACGGTCGTCGGGGGGGCGGGGCAGGAACAATCATCGCCCAGCGGGAGGGGGTACGCGACCCGGTGATTGGCTTCCCGGCATCCTTCGGTGGACACTGCTCACGTGTCCGCCGCTGTCGTCCGCCGGATCCGCCTGCCGGCCGATCGTCGCACGCCAGCGGCTGCCCGGGAGATCGTCCGCGGCGCGCTGACCGAGGTCGGGCTGGCCGACCTGATGAACGAGGCGCTGCTCCTCACGACCGAGCTGGCGACCAACGGCGTGGTGCACGCGGGTACCGACATCGACCTGGAGGTCGTCGCCGACCGGGACGAGCTGACCGTCACCGTGACCGACTTCGTCGGCGACCTGCCCACCCGGAGCACCCCGAACGGGCTGGAGCTGGCCGAGGGCGGGCGGGGGATGCTGCTGGTCGACCATTTCGCCACGAGCTGGGGCACCACCCACCAGCCGTCGGGCAAGGGCGTCTGGTTCCGGCTCACCCGGGACCGGCGGGCCAGCGCCGAGCTTTCCGGCGCGGTACCCGCGTTCGGCGCGCCGGGTGCCGCCGCGCTGGCCGCGCTCGCGCACAGCGAGCTGCCGCTCGGCGACAGCGCGGCGTTCGGGCCGGCGTCCGGGCGGCTGCTGGCCCGGCTGTGCGGCAGCACCGGAGCGACCGGCGGCGAGATCCGGCTCGACCAGGCCGACGGGGAGGGGCCGCAGCCGATCGCCGAGTACGGCGTGCTCAGCGTCGACCCGGCGCGGCTGGTCACGGCACCCCTGCCGGTGTCCTGGCCCTGGCAGGGCGAGCTGGTCCTCAGCGTGGGCGACGCGCCCAACCCGTACGCCCGGCCGCTGGCCGAGCTGATGGCCGAGCGCCTCGGGCTGACCCTGGAGAACGAGCGGCTGCGCCGCACCGATCTGCGCCGCCAGGCCTGGCTCACCTTCCTCGCCGAGGTCAGCGAGCTGCTCGCGCAGTCCCTCGACATCGAGCTGACCATGGCGCTGATCCCTCGGCTGGTGGTACCGCGCCTGGGTCGCTGGTGCGCGATCTACGGCGCCGACGAGTGGGGGGACCCGCGCTTCGCCGCCGCCGCGCACGTCGACGAGGACCTGGTCGGCGAGCTGGTCGAGCAGCTCCAGCGGGTCGGCCCGGACGGACCGATGGGCCGGCTGCGCGAGGCCGCCCGCACCGGGGTGGAGACGCCGCTGCCGCCGCCGGTGGACGGCATCGCGGTACCGCTCGTCGCGCGCGGCCAGCGGCTCGGGCTGCTGGTCGTCGGGCGCCCGGCCAACCTCCGGCAGGACGGCGAGGAGTTCGCGATCATCGACGACGTGGCCCGCCGGGCGGCGCTCGCGATCGACAACGCCCGCATCCACGCCGAGCGCACCCGGGTCGCGCAGACCCTGCAGAAGTCCCTGCTCCCGCCGGCCCTGCCGGCGGTGGACGGGATCGGGTTCGGGGCCGAGTACGTGCCGACCCTGGGTGACGCCGAGGTGGGCGGGGACTTCTACGACCTGGTACCGATGCCGGACGGGCGCTGGCTCGTGGTGATCGGCGACGTGTCGGGCAAGGGCGTCCAGGCGGCCACCATCACCGGCCTGGTCCGGGACGTGATCCGGGTCCTGGTCCGGGACGGCCGGCCGGTACCGGACATCATGGCCCGGATCAACGAGACGCTGGTGGAGCGGGGTGGCGGCCGGTACTGCACGCTCGCCATGGCGGCCGTCGCGCGCGGCGCGGAGGGCCAGCTCGACGTGACCCTGCACCTCGCCGGGCACGACAAGCCGGTACTGGTCGGCGCCGACGGGAAAGCCGTCTTCGTCGGAACCCCCGGCACCGCGCTCGGGCTGCTTCCGCGGGTCAAGTCGCCGAACCTGGTGGTGGCGATGGGACCCGGCGACGTCATGATCTTCTACACCGACGGGGTCACCGAGCGCCGGCGGGGCGGGGAGCTGTTCGGCATCGAACGGCTGCGCGCCGCCGCCGGTACCCTCGCCGGTTTGAGCGCCGCCGCGGTCGCGACCCGCCTGCGCGCGACGGCGCTGGCCTTCTCCCCCGAGCCGCCGCGGGACGACATCGCGATCCTCGCCCTCCGCAACGACGCCGAGGCAGTACCTTTGCGGGCGTGACCGACTCTCCTCCCATGGCCAAGCGGGTGCCCCGCGAGCGGACCTTCCACGGCGACACCGTGACAGACGAGTACCAGTGGCTCGCGGACAAGGACGACCCGGACACGATCGCCTACCTCAAGGCCGAGAACGCCTACACCGAGGCGGCCACCGCGCACCTAGCCGGGCTGCGGGAGACGCTCTTCACCGAGATCAAGAACCGGACCCAGGAGACCGACCTGTCGGTACCGGCACGCAAGGGCCGGTACTGGTACTACCACCGGATGGTGGAGGGGCAGCAGTACCCGATCCACTGCCGCGTCGCCGTGCGGCCGGACGAGACCGACCCGCCATCAACAGCCGCGCAGCTTGTCGGAGCGGCTACCAGCCAGCGTTCGTCAGCGGACGGCAAGCCGCTGCCCGGCGAGGAGATCCTGCTCGACGGCAACGCCCTGGCCGAGGGGCACGACTTCTTCGCCCTCGGCACCTTCGACGTCTCGCCCGACGGGCGGTGGCTGGCCTACTCCACCGACTTCGCCGGGGACGAGCGGTTCACGCTGTGCGTCAAGGACCTGGTGACCGGGGTCGTGCTGGCCGACCGGATCACCAACACGTACTACGGCACCGCCTGGTCGGCCGACGCCTCGACGCTGTTCTACCTCACCGTCGACGACGCCTGGCGCCCGTACCGGGTCTGGCGGCACGTCGTCGGCACCCCCGCCGACACCGACGTCATCGTCTACGAGGAACCGGACGAGCGGTTCTGGGTGCACATCACGCTGAGCCGCTCGGAGCGCTTCGTCCTCGTCGACATCAGCAGCAAGGTGACGTCCGAGGTGCGGTACCTACCAGCCGACCGGCCGCTCGACCCGCTGGCCGTGATCGCGCCGCGCCGGCAGGGCGTGGAGTACTCGGTCGAGCACCAGGGCGACCGGTTCCTGATCCTGCACAACGACGGCGCGCTCGATTTCGCCCTTGCCCATACCTCCGCCGACGCCCCCGGGGAGTGGTCACCGCTGATCGCCCACCAGCCGGGCACGCGGCTGCTCGCGGTCGAGGCATTCAGCCGGTACCTCGTCGTGGCGCTGCGCCGCGACGGGCTGACGGGGCTCCGGGTGATGTCCGGCTCCGCGGAATTCGACATCGGGTTCCCCGAGCCGATCTACGCGGTCGGGCCGGACGCCAACCCGGAGTACGACACCGACTCGTTCCGGCTGCACTACGTCTCGCTCGTCACGCCCGACTCGGTGTACGACTGCGACCTCGCGACCGGGGCGCTGACCCTGCGCAAGCAGCGGCCGGTGCTCGGCGGATACGACCCCGACGCCTACGAGCAGCACCGCGAGTGGGCGCTGTCCGACGACGGCACCCGGGTACCGATATCGCTGGTCTGCAAGCGCGGCACACCCCGCGACGGCTCCGCCCCGTTGCTGCTGTTCGGGTACGGCTCCTACGAGATCTCGGCCGACCCGTGGTTCTCCATCGCCCGGCTGTCCCTTGTGGACAGAGACGTGGTGTTCGCGATCGCCCACGTGCGCGGCGGCGGCGAGTTGGGCCGGGCCTGGTACGAGCACGGCAAGCTGCTGGCGAAGAAGAACACCTTCGTCGATTTCGTCGCCTGCGCGCGGCACCTGGTGAAGGTCGGCTGGACGGCGCCCGAGCGGATGGTCGCCCGGGGCGGCTCGGCCGGCGGCCTGCTCATCGGCGCGGTGGCCAACCTCGCGCCGGAGGCGTTCGGCGGGTTCGTCGCCGAGGTGCCGTTCGTCGACGCGCTCACCACGATTCTCGACCCGTCGATGCCGCTGACCGTCACCGAGTGGGAGGAGTGGGGCAATCCGCTCGCCGATCCCTCGGTCTACGGGTACATGAAGTCGTACTCGCCCTACGAGAACGTCGCTGCCCGCCCGTACCCTCCGATCCTCGCGGTGACCAGCCTCAACGACACCCGGGTGCTGTACCACGAACCGGCCAAGTGGGTGGCCCGGCTGCGCTCTGTCTCGCCATCGACGCCGGTGCTGCTGAAGACGGAGATGGGAGCCGGTCACAGCGGACCCTCGGGACGGTACGACACCTGGCGCGAGGAGGCTTTCGTCGTGGCCTGGATCCTGGACCGGGTGGGTTGCGCATCGGGGTAGCGTTCGGCTTATGGCCATAGCGACGATCAATCCGGCTACCGGTGAGGTGGTCAAGACCTTCGAGGCGATGTCGGACGCGCAGGTCGGGGAGCGGCTGAACCGGGCGGTCGCCGGCTTCGGCCGGCTCCGGGACACGTCGTTCGCGCAGCGCGCCGGGTGGATGCGCGCCGCCGCCGATCTGCTCGCCGCCGAGCGCGAAGGCGTAGCCGCCACCATGACGACCGAGATGGGCAAGACGCTCGCCGCCGCGAAGGCGGAGGTCGACAAGTGCGCGAACGGGTGCCGGTTCTACGCCGAGCACGCCGAGGCGTTCCTCGGCGACCAACCGGCGGACGCGGCCGCGGTCAAGGCGTCCCGGGCGTACGTGCGGTACCAGCCGATCGGGCCGGTCCTCGCCGTCATGCCGTGGAACTTCCCGCTCTGGCAGGTGATCCGGTTCGCCGCGCCGGCCCTGATGGCGGGCAATGTCGGGCTGCTCAAGCACGCCTCGAACGTGCCGCAGACCGCGCTGTTCCTGGAGGACCTGTTCCGCCGGGCCGGCTTCCCGGAGGGCGCGTTCCAGACCCTGCTGGTCGGCCCGGACAAGGTGGCGGCCGTGCTCACCGACGACCGGGTCCGCGCCGCGACGCTGACCGGCAGCGAACCGGCTGGCCGGGCGGTGGCCGAGATCGCCGGACGGATGATCAAGAAGACCGTCCTGGAGCTGGGCGGCAGCGACCCGTTCGTGGTCATGCCGTCCGCCGCGCTCGACCGGGCCGCGTCCATCGCGGTCACCGCACGCGTTCAGAACAACGGCCAGTCGTGCATCGCGGCGAAGCGGTTCATCGTGCACGCGGACGTGTACGACGCCTTCGCCGCCGCGTTCGTCAAGGGCATGGAAGCGCTGACGGTCGGCGACCCGATGGACGACGGTACCGACGTCGGCCCGCTGGCCACCTCCGCCGGCCGGGACGGGGTCGTGGCCCAGGTCGAGGACGCGGTGGCGAAGGGCGCCCGGGTCCTGTGCGGCGGTACCGTCCCGGACCGGCCCGGCTGGTACTACCCGCCAACTGTGGTGGCCGACCTGGACCGGTCGATGCGGATGTGGTCGGAAGAGGTCTTCGGCCCGGTCGCCGGCCTGTACCGGGTCCACTCGTACGAGGAGGCGATCACGGTCGCCAACGGTACGACCTTCGGGTTGGGCTCCAACGCGTGGACCGAGGACCCCGACGAGCAGGAGCGGTTCGCCACCGACCTCGACGCCGGGCAGGTCTTCGTCAACGGCATGACCACGTCGTACCCGGAGCTGCCGTTCGGCGGCGTGCGCAACTCGGGGTACGGGCGGGAGCTGTCCGAGCACGGGATCCGCGAGTTCTGCAACATCAAGACCGTGTGGGTCGGCGGATCGGCAGCGCCCGCGACCGGTTCGCACACCGAGTGAGCCGGACCGGCGCGCAAGTCCGTTTCAGGACTGGCTCAGGTCGATGAGATTGCCGCCAGGGTCACGCACGCAGGAGGTACGCGGCTTCCACGCGAACTCCATCGGCGGATGGATCTCGGCGCCACCGGCGGCGAGAGCGCGGTCGTGGGCGCTGTCGACGTCGTCGACGAGCAGACCGAAGCGCACGCTGTCAGAACCGGACGACTCCGGACCACGCTGTTCAAGCGTGATGAGGAAGAACCGATCGCTGCGATAGGCACCGAACTGCAACGATGAGATCTCCTCGTTGAAGACGACGTCGAACGCAGTCGTGTAGAAGGCCGCCGCCTCGCGGACGTCGTCGACCTTGATCATGATCTGCACGGGGCGAGTCGCATGCAACGGGGGCATCGCTGTGCCTTTCTCGATGAATTCGTCCACGGCGAGGATCCGCTGGGTCAGCTCGCGGACCTGAGTCACCAATCGTTCGCGATGAGCGTCGAGTGCCCGGCGGACCTGCCCAGGGGAGCCGCCCAACATCTCACGGATCTCGTCGATCGGCAGGTCAACCGCGCGCAGCCCGCAGATCAAGCGGGCCTGGTCCAACTGCTTCCGCGCGTACCGACGGTAGCCGGTGTCCGGGTCGACCTGAGCTGGCTTGAGGAGCCCGATCTCGTCGTAGTGCCGCAGCGCCGCGATGGACAGGCCGCTCGCCACCGCGAACGCACCGATGTTGAGCAGGTCATTGCCGTTCATCGTTCCAGCATCGGGTCTCAGGTCACCGGAGAGTCAACATCCACACCAGATCGGCTGGCGGTCGCCCGCCGCCCGTTCGGCGCGCCCGTTCTGGTGAACTACTCGGCCAGCGCGGGAATGCCGACCCGGGTCAGTGAATAGCCGCTGACCAGCGGTTATGCCACTGTACCGGGACGTCTCGGACTGGTGCCCGAGACAGGGGTGTCCCGGGCAGTGTTCCGGCCCGGATTGTCCGTTTCCTAGAGGTCTTAACTAGAGAGCGGAGTCACATACGCGCGGACGAACCAATGATCAACCTTGGCCCAGTGAAGATGACCGGACACCGTTCCGTTCTCGCCGCCCATGACGCAGTGAACGTGGACCTTCCCGTCCGTGATCTCGCCGGTACCGGACACCTCGAATGGCTGCTCGTACTCAGTGAGGATGTCAGACGACGGGTCACCCTTGGGCATGACGCTGACGCAACAGGACTCGACAGCGCCAATCAGCGTGAGAGCGGCGTTCTCGATCCCTCGATCCCTCACCTCACGGCTGATCGTCTCGATTACTTCCTGCCCCTTGCCCACGGACACGACAAACACGATGCTCCTAAACGGTGAGAGGGTCGATGCCGCCGAGTGCACACCCAATCGCACGTAGATTCTCACGAGAGGTCTCTGTTCTCACGGCATCACGCAGCGCGACGTTAACCGCGTGTGGAAACTCGGCTTGCGTTCGCGCGAGCATGAGGACTCCGCACAGTCGCGCGCCGCTATCGTAGGGGTTGCGAATCTCGGCAGCGAACGATTCGACCTGGGCAGAATCGCTGAGCGGTTGGCCGCTGCTCGCGAGATGACCGGCAGAATCCCACGGCAGGCCCAAGACTCGGTTGATTACGGCGGTTAGGTAAAGCTGGCGCGATTCGCGGTCGGACTTGAGCACCTGCACGACGTCATTATCTGTCGCGGTATTACCCACCTTCGCAAGAATGCCGGCAGCGTTGACCCGCAACACTGCGGGGCCGTTTCGCATCCATTTGAGCAGCGATCCCACGCTGGGCATATCCTTCGGGACAAGCCACCCGATGACCTTATCGACTTCGTGTGAGGTCTGAACGGTTGATAAGAGCCGGCTCCGTTCGGCCGCGATATCCCGGACAACGTCCACGGCAACATCGGGGAGGGCAGCGCCCACGACGGCAGACGCCATTCCCACTAGCATACTGCGCCGATGCACGTCGTCTCCTAATGCTCGTTCATATGCTCTGATAACCGCTGGCGTTGGCTGTCGGACGCCAGTTTCGACGTTGCCCAAGTAGCTACGGCTGTAGCCGGTACGCGCGGCCATGCCGGACAGGCTTATTCCGGCCCGCTCGCGGGCTTCCCTGAGTGTCGGGCCTAGGTCGCTCACCTGTCCGTCCGGAACCTTCCTTTGGAGCAGCCTGGAGACAGCTAGATTGTTCAGCTCACGCCGAGTGCGCGCCACGCTACGTATTCAAAGGTGCTGGTCACGTAAGTCTATGCCGCCGTAAGCGACCGGCGGCAGCAGGAGGGTTGCATCATGGTTGCCGTGATCGTCGTTGTCGGAGGGGTGTTTCTCTTGCTCGGCGTGGCCATCGGCTGGGCGTCGCGTCCACATGCGCGATGGTGCCCTCAGTGCGGGAGCTCGTTGGCGTGCAAGGCGTGCAGCAGCCATGCAGCAAGGCGTGCGCGGTGACCCGGCAACCGCCCGCGTGGCTGCTCGCCGCTGCGGACCAGGACTACGCGGGAGCGCGCGAGAGCCTTGCCATGACCGTGAACGGCGCTCGGTTGCTGGTCCACGATTGGCCGGAAGTGGAGGCGTGGGCCGAGGTCTGGCTAGCGCTCAGCCGAATCCCCAACCATGCGGCGCTAGCGATGGGCGCGGCTGCCATCGTCCAGCTTGCCAAGCAGTAGCCGTCGACCTAAGGGCTCGGTCGGAAATTACATATTTGTAGTTTCGGTGTGATCGGGTTCGTTGCCAGTATATGGGTGTGAGGACTGGGCGTGCTCTGGCGGAGAAGTTGGCCTTGTTGAAACCGCATCTGACCGGTGGCGTCTGTTGGCTAATAACGAAAGAGGGCCGGCGGATGCCGGCCCTCTTTCGGTGGGATGGTTGACGCTCAGCATGCTCCGTTGTCAGTCCAGACGTTCTGGCTGTTGTTGCCGGGGATGTCGCCCTGGGTCCACCACTTGGCGGTCCACTTGTGGTTGTTGTAGATCACCGACTGGCCCCCGTTGTACGCGGTCGTGGAGTTCCATGCGAGCAGCCCGGCGCAGTTGCCGGTACCGCCGGTCGGGGTAGGACCACCGCCGCACGGGCCATTGTCGGTCCAGACACCCTGGCCGTTGTTGCCGGGGATGTCGCCCTGGGTCCACCACTTGGCGGTCCAGGTGTGCCCGTTGTACGAGACCTGCTGGCCGCCGACGTAGGCGACGGTGGGATTCCACGGCGGCGCGGTGCAGCCGTTGGACTTCGACGGCGACGGGGACGGCGACTTACTGCGCGACGGCGAAGGCGACGGCGACCTGCTACCCGACGGCGAAGGCGACGGCGACCTGCTACCCGACGGCGAAGGCGACGGCGACCTGCTGCGGGACTGCGAGGGCGTCGGTGAGCCGGTCGGGCTGGTGCATCCGGACGTCGAGCCGTTGGTGTCGGTGATGATGCGGTTGAGCAGCACGCCGTTCGGGTCGGCCTCCAGCGAGTAGATCATCGCTCCGGCCAGACCGTTGCAGTGCTGGTAGTCGGCCTTGGCCTGGATGGACGCCGCCGACTCGCCGGTCCAGAAAATGTTGCCGTCGTAGAAGTACGCGCCCTTGGTGACCGGGTCCTGGAAGGTGAACGACGCGTTGTCCACGAAGCCGGTCAGCTCCTTGTAGAACGACACGCCGGGCACGTTGCCGGAGTTGGGGTGGCCGGGGGCGGCTCCGGTGGCCGGCTGGTACAGGCCGTGGTTCGCGCCCGCGGACACACCGCTCCAGCCGCGGTAGTAGAGGGGGTACCCGACCGTCATCTTGCTGGCCGGGAAGCCGCCCGGGATGCCGTAGCTCGCGGCACCGCTGATCCACGCCTTGACGGCGGAGTCGACGTTGTACTTGCCGTTGCCCGGCGGTACCGGCGCCATCGGGTCGTTCGGCGAGTTGTAGATCGGGCTCTGCAGGTTGGCCGGCCCGGTCGACTCCCACGCGCCGTGCATGTCGTAGGTCATCGCGTTGGCGTAGTCCAGGATCCCGCCGACCTTGTTGGTCTCGATGTGCATGATCTTGTCCTGGCCCGCCGGTACCGCCGCGGTCAGCCACTTCTTCCCGCCGCCCAGCGCGTCCAGCTGGGTGCGGAACTCCTGCAGCAGCAGCGTGTAGTTCTGCTTGTCGGCCGCGGTGAAGTGGTTGCCGGTGTGGCCGGCGGCGCCCGGGTACTCCCAGTCGATGTCGATGCCGTCGAAGATGCCGGCGCCGGTGCCCGGGCCGCCGTACCCGCCGGGGCTCCTGGGCAGGTTGCCCTTGATGAACATGTCGATGCAGGACGAGACCAGCGCCTTGCGCGAGGCGTCGGTCGCGGCCGCGTCGGAGAAGTACTTGGAGTACGTCCAGCCGCCGAGCGAGACCAGGATCTTCAGGTTCGGGTGCCGGGCCTTGAGCTTCTTGAGCTGGTTGAAGTTGCCCGCGATCGGCTGGCCGAACACGTCGCCGACGCCGTCGACGCTGATGTCGGCGCCGTAGCTCTTCTCGTAGTCGGCGAACTGGTCGCCCGCGCCGTCACCCGCGTTGGGGTTGTTCTCGTCCTGCGACGCCGCCGAGGTGGCCTCGAAGCAGGTGTGGCTGGTCGGGCTGATGTTCTCGAACGCGTACTGCAGGAAGTCCAGCTTGTTCGCGGTACCCGAGGTGTCCAGGTTCTTCGGGTAGAACGCGTTGACGTAGATGCCCCACTGGGTGAAGTAGGCGAACTTGACTCCGCCGCTCACTGTCGCGGCCTGCGCCGAGCCGGTACCCAGGACGGCCGCGGTCGCGGCCCCTCCCGCCAGAAGGAGGGCGGCGGCACCTGCGGCGAAGAGCCTCACCGATCTCTGCATCGTGGCTCCCTCGGGGGTGATCCGTAAAGAAACCTAAATGTTTTGATGGGTTTATATCAGTCAATGGACTCGCGAGGCAACAGGTGGCGGTCAGCCGACCAGGAGTACGTGCAGATTGCGCGGGCCGTGCACGCCCTCGACCCGGTTCAGCTCGATGTCGCTGGTGGCCGACGGGCCGCTGATCCAGGTCTGCGGCCGGGAGGCATCGAGCCTGGTCAACGCCTCGGACACCGTGCCGACGATCTGGTCGGCGCGTACCACGCACAGGTGGTAGTCGGGCAGCAGGGTCAGCGCCCGGCGGCCCTGCGCGGCGCCGCCGTCGAGGATGATCGTGCCGGTCAGCGCGATCGCGACCGCCGCGCCGCTGATGACGCCGTCGGATCCGTCCAGCTCGTGCACGCCGAGCGGCGGGTCGTCGGACAGCGGCTCGATGTCGGCCGTCGCCAGCCACTCGGGCGGTACCCCGGCCGGGACGACGAGCCGGCGCACGCCGCGCTCGCGCAGGGCAGCGGCGACCGCCTCGGGCAGGCCGGCCGGCGACGCCTGGCGCACCGTCGCCCGGTAGTCGGCTACCCGCTCGGCGAACAGCGCGACGACGTCGGTGCCGGGCAGCTCACGGTGGTACCGGCGCGGGACGGCGGCTGGCGCCGGCCGGTCGGCGAGCGCGGCGCGAACTTTCGCAAGCATCTCGGCGCGCGTCGTCATGAGCGGTTCCGCTTCCACCACGAACGGAAGGACTGGCGGGCCGGGATCGCGAGGTCACGGGTACCGAACCAGGATCTGATCCAGAAGGGGCCGCGCAGCCGCAGCCGCCCGCGGCGGCCGACCACCCGCGCGCCCAGCGCGCCTGCCTTCTGCGCCGCCGCCAGCCGGCCCGGCTTGGCGAAGGTGGCCCGCATGCCGGCCATCACCACGCCCTCGGCGCCAAGGTGCCCGCGCTTGTGCTCGACCACCTTGGCGCGCAGGTGCAACAGCACGTCGGGTATGTCGATGCGGACTGGGCAGACCTCGAAGCAGGCGCCGCACAGCGACGACGCGAACGGTAGCGAGGCGGTCTGGTCGTCGACCGCGTGCTGGTTGATCCCGCGCAACTGCGGGGTGATGATCGCGCCGATCGGCCCGGGGTAGGCCGAGCCGTACGCCCGGCCGCCGGTGCGCTCGTAGACCGGGCAGACGTTGAGGCACGCCGAGCAGCGGATGCAGCGCAGGGCCTGGCGGCCGGTCGGGTCGGCGAGGGTACCGGTCCGGCCGTTGTCGAGCAGGACCAGGTGGAACTCCTGCGGCCCGTCGCCGGGGGTGACACCGGTCCACATCGACGTGTACGGGTTCATCCGCTCCGCCGTCGAGGAGCGCGGCAGGAGTTGCATGAAGACTTCGAGGTCGGCCCAGGTCGGCAGCAGCTTCTCGATGCCGAGCACGGTGACGAGCACCTGCGGCAGGGTCAGGCACATCCGGCCGTTGCCCTCGGACTCCAGGACGACGACGGTACCGGTCTCCGCGATCGCGAAGTTGCCCCCGGAGATCGCGACCCGGGCGCGGAGGAACTTCTCGCGCAGGTGCAGCCGGGCGGCTTCGGCGAGGGCGGCGGGCTCGGCGGGGATCCCGTCGGGCGCCGGGCGGCCGACCTTCCCCATCTCGCGGACGAAGATCTCGCGGATCTCCGACCGGTTGCGGTGGATGGCCGGTACCAGGATGTGCGAGGGCAGGTCGTGGCCCAACTGGACGATCAGCTCGGCGAGGTCGGTCTCCCAGACGTCGATGCCGTGCTCGGCGAGCGCGGCGTTCAGCTCGATCTCCTGGGTCGCCATGGATTTGACCTTCACGACCTCGCGGGCGTCGTGGGCCTCGGCGATGCCGGCGACGATCGCGTTGGCCTCCGCCGCGTCGGCGGCCCAGTGCACCACGCCGCCGGCCGCGGTGACCCGCTCCTCAAGCTGCGCCAGCAGCTCCGGCAGGCGGGCCATCACGTCGTCCTTGATGGCGGCGCCGGCCAGCCGCAGGTCCTCCCAGTCGGGCATTTCGGCGACCGCGCGGGCGCGCTTGTTACGGATCGTCGTGGTGGCGCGGGCGAGGTTGGCGCGCTGCTGGGTGTTGGCCAGCGCCTCCCTCGCCGCCTGCGGGAAGGGCGGCATGCCCAGGAAGGTCGGGTGCGTCTGGGTCATCTGCTCGCCGCGTCTTTCGTGCTGGCCAGGATCTCGGCCAGGTGCAGGATGCGTACGGGGTTGCCCTGCCGGGACATCAGGCCGCCGATGTGCATCAGGCACGAGGTGTCGGCGGCGGTGAGGAATTCGGCGCCGGTACCCCGGATGTCGGCGACCTTGTCCTCGCCCATCGCGGTCGAGGTGTCCGGGTTCTTCACGCTGAACGTGCCGCCGAATCCGCAGCACTCGGCCGGGTGGGTCAGCGGGCGCAGATCCAGCCCGTCGACGGCCGCGAGCAGCCGCCGGGGACGGTCGCCGATGTGCAGCAGCCGCTGCGAGTGGCAGGTCGCGTGGAAGGCCACGGTATGCGGGAAGTGGGCTCCCACGTCAGTCGTGTCGAGCACGTCGATGAGGAACTCGCACAGCTCGTACACCTTCGGCACGGTCACCGCCGGATCCACCACGTGGTGGTAGTGCCGCACCATCGCCGCGCAGGACGCCGAGGGCGTGACCACGGCGTCGTACCCGGCGAAGACGCTCGCGAAGTTGCGCACCAGCGGGACGCACTCGGGCCGGTACCCGGAGTTGAAGTGCATCTGGCCGCAGCAGGTCTGGCCGGCGGGGAAGTCGACGGTCACCCCCAGCCGCTCCAGTACCGCCACCGTCGCTCGACCCACCTGCGGGAACAGGGTGTCGTTGAAGCACGTGACGAACAGCCCGACGCGCACGCTCGTAGCCTGCCACCGCCGGACCGCAAGCTCAATAAGGAGATCGATATCTCAGGTCCGGAGCTGGGCCGCCCGGTACTCCAGATACCGCTGTTCGGGAATGCTGCGGGTACGTCGGGCGGCCCGCTCGTACTCGGCACGGGCGGCGGGCCGGTCGCCGGCCAGGTCGAGGAGGTGGGCGCGGACGGCATGCAGGCGGTGGTGCTCGGCCAGGGCCGGATCCGCCGCCGCGGTATCCAGCTCGGCGAGGCCGGCCCGGGCGCCGTGGACCATCGCCACGGCGACGATCCGGTTGAGCGTCACCATGGGGCCGGGCGCGACCGTGACGAGCAGGTCGTACAGGCCGAGGATCTGCGGCCAGTCGGTGTCCTGCGCCCGGACCGCCTCGTCGTGTACCGCCGCGATCGCTGCCTGGAGCTGGTACGGGCCGACGGGCTTGGTGGCCAGCGTGCCGCTCACCAGCTCGATGCCCTCGGCGATGGCCCGCGCGTCCCACCGGCTGCGATCCTGTTCGGCAAGGGGCACCAGGCTGCCGTCCGATCGGGTCCGGGCCGGGCGGCGGGCATCGGTGAGCAGCATCAGCGCGAGCAGGCCGGTGACCTCGCCGTCGTCAAGCAGGAGCGCGTGCAGTTGCCGGGTCAGCCGGACCGCCTCGCTGGTCAGCTCGACGCGGTGCAGCGCCGGACCGGAACTGGCGGTGTACCCCTCGTTGAAGATGAGGTACAGCACGTGGAGTACGGCCGCGATCCGCGCCGGAAGCTCCTCCGGCGGGGGCATGCGGAACTCCGCGCCGGTGGCCTTGATCCGCTGCTTGGCGCGGCTGATCCGCTGGCCGACGGTGGCCTCCGGGACCAGCAGGGCGCGAGCGATCTCCGCCGTGGTCAGCCCACCGACCGCGCGCAGGGTCAGCGCGATCTGCGAGGCCGGGGTGAGCGCGGGGTGGCAGCACAACAGCAGCAGGGTGAGGGTGTCGTCGACAGCCGGTACCGGATCGGGGCCTGCCGGGGTCTGCGAAGCGACCGTCTGCTCGCGGCGGCGCCGCGCCGCGTCGCTGCGGTACATCTCGATCCAGCGGCGCGAGGCTACCCGGATCAGCCAGCCCTCCGGGTTGGCCGGTATCCCCTCTCCTGGCCATTGCAACGACGCCGCGAGCAGCGCCTCCTGCACGGCGTCCTCGCACATGTCGAATCCGCCCCGCTGCCGGACGAGCGCGGCGAGGACCCGGGGCGCCGCCTCGCGCAGGAGGTCCTCCACGGCGACGATCCTCTCAGCAGAACCCCTCTTCGGTCACGACTCCGGCGGCGATCGCCCGCCGGCGCCACCCGGCCAGCCCGGCTGGGAGTCCGCCGCCCGCCAGCAGGACGTGGGAGATGCGGCCGGCGAGCCGGACCCGGGTCGCCAGCGCGATGGGGATGCCCAGGCGTTCCAGGGCCACCGGGGCGGCGAGGTCCGCGTCGGTCACCGCGCACAGCCGGCCGCGGGTTGGGAGGGCGCGCCAGAACGGGTCCAGGGAGCCGGCGAGGGTACCGGCCGCGTCGACCGCGAGGTTCCACGGCGGGTTGGTGAGCACGGCGTCCGCGTCATGGTGGCCGGCGCCGCCGGCGTCGGCCACGGCGAGGTCCAGGGACACCCCGGCCCGGCCGGCGTTGGCCGCCGCGTTGGCGAGCCGGGTGGGATCGATGTCGGTACCGGTCACGTGGGCTTCGGGGTAGGCCAGCGCGGCCTCGATCGCGATCGTGCCGTCACCGCAGAACGGATCGAGGACGAGCTCACCCGGGGCGGGCTCGGCGATCCGGGCCAGCGCGGCGGCGACCGGCGGATGGAGGGTACCGGGGCCGGTGTCCCGCTTGTACCCCCGGCGGTGCAGCGGCCGGGCGGCGAGGCGGAGCGCGGCGGTCGCGGCCGGGCCGCGCAGGAACAGCCGGACCGTCAGGACGGTCCCGCCGGTCTCGCGGCCGGCGGCCGGGGCCGGCCCCGAGCCGGCGGTACCGGAGTCCGCGAGTCCGGCGGCCGTCCGTGCGCTGAAGATGCCGCCCAGGTGCCGGGCCAGCGC
>JBKPCQ010000049.1:0-6439 GCA_046727455.1 Actinomycetota bacterium
GGCGGGTCGGGTAGGCGGCACCCGGCCACAGCTCAGCCGCGCACACCTCGCAGCGCACCCGGCGGGCGCCGTTGCGGTGCCCGCACGCCGGGCAGTGCGGGCCGAGCGCCGGCTGCGGCGCGAAGACCTGCGGCGGACCCTGATGCTGGCCGTACAGCCCGGTCGGCGGGCCCTCCGACTCCCGTGTGGCGTCGACCGTGTTCGGCTTGCGCAGGTACCCCGGCATCGCCGGCTCCTCGACCCGCGTACCGGCCTCGAACATCAACGGGTACCCGCAGTGCGGGCACAGCTTGCCACCCGACTGCACGGTCTTCCCGCAGTCGGGACAGGTGACCGGCGGCCGCGCCGCCGCCGGTGCCGGCTCACCCCACACGTGCCCGCCCCCTCGGTGCCCGAACCTGAAGCTCCACCCGTGCCCCGACCGGCAGCTCGTCCGCGAGGAACGCGAGGATCTGCTGCTCGGACAGGCCGCCGGTGTGGGCCATCGACACTCGTACCACGTCGTCGGCCGGCGGCAGCGGGTCGTCGCGGCCGAAGATGCCGCCCGAGTCGCTGACGTCGACCCGGCCGCCGGTCAGCGCCTCCAGCAGTACCTCCACCCCGCGGCGGGTACCCCGCCAGCCGAGTACCTGCCCGACCGCGCGGATCAGCCGGCGCTGCGCGTCGCGCACCGGCTCGTCCGCGGACCCCAGGCTCTCCGCCTGCACCCCCAGCCACGAGGCCACGAACGTGAGCATCTCCGGGGCGGCGAGGTCGACGTCCAGCTCGTACTCGATGCTCTCCACCCGGTGCCGCAGCCCGTCGGCGACCTCCTGGCAGGCGTGCACGAACCCGGCGACGACCCGGTCCCGCGCCATCGTCTGCGGCAACTGCCCGACCAGCCAGCCATTCGAGGTGTTCACTGCCGTACCACCACCCGGTGGCGGACCGACATGAACAGTGCCTCGCTGGACAGGCGTACCCGCTGGCGGGCCTCCTCGGGGGCGAGGTCGCCGCGCAGGTCGGCGAGGAAGATGTGCACGGTTTCGGCGCGCTGCACGCCCGGTACCGCACGCAGCACCGAGAACACGTCGCCGATGGACAGGTCCAGGTCGAACGGCCAGCCGCTGCCGTCCGGGCCGCCGGTGATCGGGTTGATGAACCGGTACAGGGCGGACTCGGCCTCGGTGCGCACCTTCTCCGCGCGTACCGTCGGCGCCGCGTGTACCTCGGCGGTGATGGTGATGCCCTGGTACGACGGGACGTCGAGCAGGACCCGGGTGGTGAGCAGCCGCCGCTCGTCGAGGAACCCCTTGATGCGGTTCTCCAGGTTCTCCGGCAGCGCGAGATCCTCCAGGACCAGCCGCTCCGGCTCGATGTCCACGCGGGGCACGATGAGCAGCCGTACCGGTTCGCCAGGCGCGCTCGGCGGCAGGCAGCGCGCCCGGGCCACGCCCGGGGCGGCCTCCAGGGTCAGCCGCTCGAAGTCGGTGGCGGTCACCGCCCGGTGCCCGCCCCGCAGGTACAGCGGGCCACGAACCTTGGCGTTCTCCACGGTTTCCGCGTCCACGCCGCCGGTCGCCGGGTCGAGGTTGCGTACCGACTCGACGGACGGGATCGAGGTCAACAGCACGGAGAGCTTGCCGGCGCCGACGTTGCCACGTCGGCCGCCGCCGTGCCGGTATCCGGTGACGGAGATCTGCGCGTCCTCGTCCGGTACCGCCCCGTACTGCCGGACCCGCCCGTCCCGCCCGGTGATCCCGGGGCCGAACCGGATCTCGCCGGTCGCGCCGTTCCAGGTGAACACGCGGTCGTCCGGTCCCGCGTCGGCGAAGTCGGCGACCTCGGTCCAGTGCGCCGCCTCCGGCTCGCGCTGACGAGCGCTGGCTGGGAGCCGCTCCGACAAGCTGCGCGGCCCGGGCTCGCGTCGGGGCGGTACCACCCGGATGGTCTCCCCGGGCCGCCGGGCCAGCACCGGCGCGCGGCGTACCTCGAAGCTCTGGCCGGGCCGGCCGTTGCCGACGCCGAGCAGCTCAGCCGGGGCCGGTTCGGCGTGGTGCGCCGCGACGGCGCCGCCGAGCCCGACCCCGACGACCGACTCCAGCATCGGCGAGATGTGGTACGGCGGCTGTCCCGGTACCACGTCGATCAGCCGGCAGCGTACCCAGTGCGCGCGGACCGCGCCGATGGCGAGGGGTTCGTGGCGCGGCGCCAGCAACAGCGTCACCTGGCCCGAGGAGTTGAAGCCCTCGCTGGTGTCTTCGAGGATGCGCGCCTCGCGCCAGTCCGAGCCGTCCCAGCTCTGCCAGATGCGCGGTGGCCGGCGCGGGTCGATGCCGGGCGCGTCCACCCCGGCGACGTTGACCTCGAGGCGGATCAGGTTGCCGGCGAGGCTGTTGGTGAAGCCGAGGTACAGCGCGTCGCCCGGCCGCAGCGTCGGGAAGCACGCCACCACCGAGCCTTCCAGGCGCAGGTCCTCACTGTGGTCCTCGTACCGCCCGCCGCCCCGCGACAGGCACGCGGACAGTGCCGGCTGTACGAGGTGCAGGTCCTCGTCGGTCATGAAGACGATCTGCTCCTCGCCCTGGCCGCGTTCGGTGCCGACCTGGGTACCGGCCGCGATGCGGATCGGCTCCGGCGACGGCGCGGCGAGCGTGAAGAGCAGGCTGGTGCGGGCCGGCGAGGCGGAGAACAGCTCGATGCCGACCAGCTCCAGGAACTTGACGTACAGCCGGTCGGGCACCTGGTTGACCCGGTACAGGATCATCTCGGTCATCCAGGCGAACAGCTCGATCAGGGCCACGCCGGGGTCGGAGACGTTGTGGTCTGTCCAATCTGGACAGTACCGGGTGATCCGGCGCTTCGCCTCGTCGACGATGTCCTGGAACCGCCGGTCGTCAAGGTTCGGTGCGGGAAGGCTCACGACGTCGCCTCGCCACGCTCGGCGATGCGTTCGCCCAACACTGAGTTCATGGTTCGCTCGCTCCGCTCGCTCACGGCGCCGGCTCCTCCTGCGGGATCACGTAGAACGGGTACACCAGGTTGCGGTGGTCGTTGGTGGCCCGTACGTGGTACCCGATGTCGATCTGGATCACCGCGTTGTCGGTGTCGTCCGGCACGGCGGTCACCGAGTCCAGCGTGATGCGCGGCTCCCACCGGGCCAGCGCCTCCCGCACGCTCTGTTCGACCAGGCCGAGAGTGTTCGGGTTGACCGGGGCGAACACCTGCTCCCACATCGCGCAGCCGAAGTCCGGGCGCATGACCCGCTCGCCGGGGGCGGTGGTCAGGATCATCCGGATGGCCGCGTCGATCTCCTCGGCGCCGCTGAAGAGCTGCACGCTTCCGCCCGGGGTGAGCTGCACCGGGAAGCTCCACCCCGAACCGATGAGATCACCCTGCGCCGTCATGCCAGCATCTCCTGATTCGCTCCGAGCAGGACATGGAGGTCCGTCCCGACGACCGGGTCCTTCTGGCGGGCGGCTGGTTGCGGCATGGGGTTCCTCTTACTAGTTGAGCCGGATCGGCTTGCCGGAGACCTTGAGCTCGGAGCGCGCGGAGATCTCGATCTGCGGCGCCTCGATGACGAGCTTCTGGGTCGCCTTGACCTCGATGGTCGCGCCGGTGACCGACAGCTTCTGCTCGCCGCCCAGCTTCGACTCGGCCTTCTCCAGATGCAGCGCGCTCTGCGCGTCGCCCAGGGTCAGGTCCACCGCGCTCTTCGGGTCGTCGGTGAGTACCACCCGGTGGTTCTTCCGGCTGGCCAGCAGCCGCAGCGTGGTCTGCCCGCCCTTGGTCGCGTCGGGCTGCGGCGGCTTGTCCTTGCGGCTCCACAGCCCGCCCAGGATCATCGGCCGGGTCTTGTCGCCCAGCTCGAACCCGACCAGTACCTCGTCGCCGACCTCGGGCAGCCACTGCAAGCCGCGCTGCGCACCGCCGCCGGGGGTGGCCACCCGTGCCCAGGTGCTCTCGTCGGAGTCGGACAGGGTCGGGAACTTCACCTTCACCCGGCCCAGGTGGTCCTTGTCGTCGTTGTTGGTGACCAGGCCGATGACCAGGCCCCCCCAACCCTTCTGGCTGAGGTCGGCCGCGCTGGAGGCGACCAGGTCGGCCATGTCGGCCGCCTCCTTGCCGCCGCAGACGAACCGGACGGTGTACGGGCGGTCCGCGCCGTAGGTGTGCTCGACGCTGGTGACCCGGTAGCTGCCGGCGAGGCGGGTGCCGACCCGGTCGAGCGCGACCTGGTCGCCGGCCCCGAGCCACGGGTTGCCGACCGCCTCCCCGCGCAGGACCACCGCGCCGCCGGATGCGCGCAGGTGCAGCGACGCCGCGACCGCGTCCGCCTCCGTCTGGCTGTTCGCCGGGAACTGGCCGGCGGTACGGGTCACCCGCCCGAACGCGCCGCGCGCCGCATTGGCCATCTGGTCCGCGGCCGGCGCGTCGGTACCCATGTCCCCGGTGGTGGACCGGCCGGTGACCGGGCGCTTGTCGATCGGGTTCCACGCCTTGACGATGACCTCGTCGCACATGTCGGAGGACGCGAAGCGGACGCTGAACCGGTGCAGGTTCTCCCCCCAGCGGACCTGGTACGGCTTGGCCCGCCCGGCCGGCTTGTGCTTGAAGAAGAACTTCTTCTCGGCGATCCAGAAGTCGTACCCGATCCGCGTGCACAGCCGCTTCAGGAACGCGAAGTCGGTCTCGCCGGCCTGCAGCACGTACTCCCGCGCCTCGGTGACCGGGTCGATGTCGGTGTCGAGGCTGTACTCCGAGGCGATGCGCGAGGCGATGTCCGAGTCGGTCATCTTCAGGAACGTGCGCGTCTTCGGCCCCCGGGCCAGCCGGTGGGTCAGGTCGAGTCCGGTCACCACCAGCTCGTGCCGGCCGGTGGTACCCAGCTCCACCGAGATCGCGGTGACCTCGCCGGAGGTGACCACGACGACGTCGTCCTCGGCACGGAACGCGATCTCGATCCGGGTACCGAGGCGGAACTTGTCCTCGTCGAACAGCTCGAAGTGCGGGTCGTCGAAGTGCAGCGAGAAGGAGTCCGGTAGGTGTACCGACTCGTCGACGTGGACGAGCATCAGCCGCCCGTAGAGCGCGGCCGTCATCGGGCTGCCGTCGACCTTGATGACGGCGACGTCGAGGCGGCGCTGCTCAGGCACGGTGCCGTACCCCGGGCTCGGGCAGGATCAGCACGGTGCCGGGCGGGATCTCCAGCGGGTCGACGACGCCGTTCGCCTCCGCGATCAGCCGCCAGCGCGTGGAGTCCTGGTAGTACAGCGCGGCCACCCGGTCCAGCGTCTCCCCCGGCAGCAGCGTGTGTACCGTATGCACGCTCGGCGTCATCGACGTCGGGTTCTGCAACGGCAGCTCCGCCTCGTCCTTCCACTGCTTGAGCGACACGTCGGCCTTGGCCCGCAACGGCGTACCGTCGCTGGCGAAGTAGGTGAACTTCACCTGCAGCTTCTCGATGACCGCCTTGAACGAGTGCAGCTTCCCCCAGTGGAACTCGACCCACGGCGGCCGGCCGGAGTTGCGCCCCTTGTCGCCGCCGGGGAGGTTGGTGTCTGACTTCATCATGTCGAGCAGCTTGGTCGTGTACTCGGTGACGTCCTTGCCCTCCCGGGTGGTGTCGAACGTCAGGGTCAGCGAGAGCGTCGCCGACTGGCCGCCCTGGAAGCGCAGGTCCGGCGCGTTGCGCCCCTTGCTCTCGCCGGCCTTCCAGTT
Source organism: Actinomycetota bacterium (assembly GCA_046727455.1). Taxonomy (GTDB): domain Bacteria; phylum Actinomycetota; class Actinomycetes; order Mycobacteriales; family Micromonosporaceae; genus AC-43. The sequence continues at coordinate 5,704 of JBKPCQ010000049.1, forward strand.
GTTCGACTTGCCGATCGTCAGCTCGGACGGGTTGAACAGGCAGTCGATCCGGTCGCCCTTTTCGCTTTTCAGGTATGCCTTGGCTGGCCCGGTCATCAGAACACTCCCGCGTAACGTCCGCCACGCCGCTCGATCTGCCGGAGCAGCCGCTGCTCCAGCAGGTCGGCCAGCCGGTCGATGTCCACATGGGACGGTGGTGAGGCGCCGCCCAGGGTACCGCCGAGAGCACCGCTGATCGCGCCGGTGGCCCCGTCGACGGCCGAACCCACCGCACCCATCGCCGCCGACGCGGCGCCGCTCACCGCACCGCTGGCGGCCGAGCCGAGGTCGGCGCCGGGCATCCCCGCGCCGGGCCAGCCCGGCAGCCCGCCTGCCCCGAGGCCGGGGAGCTGGACGTCGGGCAGGCTGAACCCGCCGGTGACCGCGTCGCGGGCCTGGTCCGCGACACCGGCGACCCGGCTGAGCCCGCCGACCGGCAGGTCGTTCACGATCCCGGCCCGGATCGCGTCGGCGCCGTCGCTGACCGCTCCGCTGAGCGCCCCGCCCAGCGACCCGGCACCACCGCCGAGGGCACTTCCGCCGAGTGAGCCGGCGAACCGGCGCCCGATCGCCAGCGCCGAGCGCTCGTCGTCGTCGCCACCACCGGGCAGGCCCGAAAGGAGGAAGCGCGGGCGGCTGACCGGGCGGCGCGCGTGCGCCAGCTCGTGCGTGACCACGCCCAGCAGCGGACCAGGCG
>JBKPCQ010000050.1:0-3833 GCA_046727455.1 Actinomycetota bacterium
TTGTCGGTACCGTCGACGATCAGGTCGTACCGCTCGAAGATCTCGAAGGCGTTCTCGTTGGACAGCGCCTCGTCATGGATCACGACGTCGACGTACGGGTTGATCTCTCGGATCGAGTCGCGCGCCGACTCGGCCTTGGACCGGCCGATGTCCGACTGCCCGTGGATGATCTGGCGCTGGAGGTTGGACTCGTCGACCGTGTCGAACTCGACGATGCCGAGCGTGCCGACCCCGGCCGCGGCCAGGTACATCAGGGTCGGGGAGCCGAGGCCGCCGGCCCCGACCGCCAACACTTTCGCGTTCTTCAGCCGCATCTGCCCGTCCATCGCCACGTCGGGAATGATCAGGTGGCGGCTGTACCGGCGAACTTCGTCGATGGACAGGCTCGGCGCGGGCTCGACGAGCGGGGGCAGCGACACGGCATCCTCCGGACGGTTCGGTGTTATGTGAACGGTAACCTGCGGGCGGGGTGCCCGGCTTCCCGCGGGTGACCGTCTTCACGACAGTTCACGGTACGGGTGGGCCGGAATAGCGCTTGCCGTCGCGGTACGGCCAGCCGTTGGCGGTACAGCCCTTGAGGCCGAGTACCTGCTTCTGCATCACCGGGGCCGGCTGGCCCGGGTTCGGGCACGCCTCGTTGCCGTGGCCGAGGTCCCGGCCGACCGCATAGTTGATCTCGTACGCCCGGTACTCGTCCAGCGCGGCGCCGTAACCGGGGATCGCGGTCAGCCAGCGGGTCAGGTTGATCACGATCTGTCCGGGCAGCCGGCACGAGGTCAGCTGCTCCGTGTGCACCCCGCCGATCGAGCAGATCCGCTCGCTGGTCGCCTGGGTGGCGAGCAGGATCGTCACGTCCACCCGCGCAGCGTCCTTGGCCACCTGCTGGAACCGCACGTCGCCGCCGGCCGTCCAGCCCCGCGGGTCGGCCAGGATCCGGCCGACGGCACCGGCGAACCCGGCCAGGTCCTGGCCGGTGCCGTTCTCTACGGCGATCCGGTACCTCTTCGGGTCCGCGGTGCCCCTGCCGAGCACCTGGTCGGAGCCGCCCGCGTAGGTGAAGCTGTTCGGCCCGCTACTCGGGAAGCTCGGCACCGGCCCGGGGCTGGACCCGCCCGCGGGGCTGGCGCCAAGGCTCGGATCGCCGCCCGCACCCGGGTCACCCGTGCCCGGGTCGGCCGTCCTCGGGTCGGCCGCCGGGGCGCCCGAGCCGGGCCGGTGTCCGCCGGCCCGGTTGACGAAGGCCAGGCCGACGACGCCGAGCAGCGCCGCGACGGCCAGCACGCCGAGCGCGCTGACCATCCGCTGCCGGCGGCGGTGGCGGCGGAGCAGCAGCGCCCGGGTACGCGGGCCTTCCGGCCGCATGTCAGTACTGGCCCGGCGGTCCATCGTGGGTCAGCGTGCCACATCCCCCTGGACGTGATCGAGCAGACCGACAACCGCGCGGGCGACGATCTCGGGTACCTCCATCTGCGCGACGTGCCCGACCCCCGGCAGCAGGAGCAGGTGGGAGTCCCGGATGACCTGGGCGACCTGCGGCGCCACCCGCACGTCCACCAGCCTGTCCTGGGCGCCGCCGATGATCAGGGTAGGCGCCTCGATGCGCGCGGCCACCCGCCAGAGCGACCCCGCACCCGGCAGGTAGGCGCGCAGGAACGAGCCGACCAGACCGCGCAGCGTCCGTACATAGGCAGACATGTACCACGGCGCGTCGTACCGCCGCCGGGTCTCCTCGACCGCCTCCACCCAGCGCTGCTCGTGCATCCGGCTCGGATCGGCGTAGCACAGCTCCAGCACCTGCCGCGCCAGGTCGGCCGGTTCCATCGCGTGCAGCCGGCGCCGGGCCAGCCGGTCGACGTGGGGGAGCCACAGCAGCGGCACCATCCGCCCGTGCGCGGAGCGGCGTGGGTCGAGGAACGGCATGGCCGGCGAGATGAGCGTGAGCGTGCGGACCAGGTCGGGTCGGGTACCGGCGACCTGCACGGTGATCGCCCCGCCCAGCGAGTTGCCGAACAGATGTACCGGTCCCCGCCCGCTGTGTTCGATCCAGCGGATCACCCGGTGCGCGACCGCGGGTACCGAGTACCGTCGGGCCGGGTCGCTGCGGCCGAAGCCGGGCAGGTCGATGGCCTGGCCGTCGAGGCGGTGCGCGAGCAGGCCGGCGAGGTCGGTCCAGTTGGCGGAGGAGCCGCCCAGGCCGTGGACGTAGAGGGCCGGCTGCGCGTGGTCGGTGGTCGCGGGGGTTTCCCGCAGGTACGTGATGGAGCCGTCGAGGGCGACCGGCCGGCCCGGCCAGCGGGGCAGCAAGGTGTCCGTCCGGGAAACGGAGTCTGGCGGCGCGATGACGGCAGGTTGCATGGAACAAGTCTGCCTGACCCGCCGGCCGGGCAAACATCAGCAATCCGTCAGCTGAGCAATGCGTCCAGTCGCCGATTGACCGCGGCCATCGTCGCCCGGACGACCGCCTGGCGCGGGTCGCCGGCCACCAGCGCCGCACCGGTCAGCTGCTCGATGGTGCCGCCGTAGACGAGCAGCAGCACCACCACGGCCACCTCGCAGCTCCCGAACGGCACGACGGCGGCGTGCTCGACGAACGACCGGCTCTGCCGGTCGCCGCCGTCGGCGTTGGTCAGCAACTGGTCGATCGCGTTCGTCGCGGCGACGGCGGCCAGCCTCAGCACGTACCCGTCGACGGCCGGTCCGCTGGCCACCCCGTACGCCGGGGCCCCGTTGCTGGTCAGTCGAACCTCCACCGTCGCGTCCAAGCCGAGCGTGCTGACCTGTACCTGATCGATCACGACCCGTGGGACGGGGCCCGGTCGGGCGGCGCGCCGGCCCTCCCCGTCGCCATGGGTCTCCCGTATCCGCACCGGGGTCACCCGGTGACGGGTCCGGTCATCGAGGTGTGCGGGGGGCATACCGGCGGCCGGCTCGGCCGGGCGCGTGGCCGGCAGCCCGGGAGGCACCGCGTCCTTCGGGAGGGCGGGGTCGGGCGGCAGCTTCGGCGGGCCGGTCGGGCGGTTCTGGCTCTGCCGCCGGGGCTCCGCCGCGAGGCCCATCTTCTGCTTGAGCAGCCGGGCCACCAGCCGGCTCACCTGGCCCGGGTCGGCACCATCGGCGAGGTCGAGCCGCAGGGTGTGTACCCCGCCCGGGTTGGGCCTGAGCTGGGCGTCGCGCACCCCGGGGACGTTGCGGACGGCCGCGAGCACGGTGTTGACGTCGAAGGGGTCCGGCCGGTCGGCCGGCTCCTCGTCCAGGCCCTCGTGGTAGCGCAGGCCGGTGGCGATGCGGGCCAGCTCCGGCGGGGCGATCCCGGACCGGGTCGGCTCGCTCGTCTCGATGAACTGGTCGTCCGGCTCGTCCTCGGGTACCTCCGGGACGTCGGGTGGGGCCGGGATGCGCTGGGGCAGCGGCATCGTGCCGCCATGGAGCGGCTGGACCGCCGACCGGGTGCCGGGCCGCGGAGTGCCGGCGGCCGGCTCGGCCGGGGGGTAGATCGGGGCCGGAGCCGGTGGCGGTACCGCCGCGAGGTGGGGCGGGGTCGGCGGTAACGGCGGCGGCTGGACCGGGGCCGGAGCCGGTGGTACCGGTGCCCGGAGACCGCCGGACGGGCCGGGCGAGGGCCTCGGGTCGGCATGCGGCGGACCGGGCGCCCGGAACTCGGCCGGGCGGCTGCCGGGGACCCGGGGGTCGGGCGGTACGCCGGCGGTGGCCCGGAAACGGGACGGGCCGCGAGCTTCGTCGCCGCGGGGCTCCGCCGGTTCGGCGCCCCCTTGTGCCGCGCGGTAGGCGGCCTCGACCGCCGCGTGGTCCTCGACCACCGCGCGGGCCTCGGC
>JBKPCQ010000051.1:0-15332 GCA_046727455.1 Actinomycetota bacterium
CGCGGATCGCGGCGATCGTCCGCGTCAGGACGGGAGCCGGCATCAGCCCGACGCCGAGCGAGCCGAGCGCCCCGGCGTTTCGCCGGCTTCGGCGACGTGGCGAGCTTCCACCGGGCGTTCCGCCGCGAGTTCGGCCGTACCGCCCAGGTCCGCGCCACCTCACTCAGGCTGTAGCGGTCGCCGGGTCGCTCGCGCTCGGCCGGCCGGTCTCGACGTGGCCGGCGAACCGGCGCAGGAAGGCCGCGTCCTGGTCGGAGGTGACCGCCAGGTCGTACCAGCCGTGGCTGCGTCCGAGCCGCACCTCGCGTGCCGTGCGCTCGCCGGGCCGCAGCCGGTAGGTCGCCGGCCGGCCGGGCGAGTACCCGTCGGTGACGGTGAGCCGGACCGGGGTGGCGCCGGTGTTGCTGAGCACCAGCGTGATCTCCTCGCCGTCCTCCTGGTGGCGGACGGCGACCTCCGCTCCCCCGCTGCCGGCCTGCCCGGCGAACCGGCGGAAGAAGCCGTTCGGCCCGTGCACCGCGAAGTCGTACCGGCCGCTCACGGTCCAGTTCGCCGACAGTTCGCGCCCGGCGCCCAGGGTGTACGTCCACGGCCCGTCGGGATGGCTCGGCGAGGTGACCTGGAAGCTCGCGCCGGTCCGGCCGTGGTTGGCGAACCCGATCTGCAGCCGGCCGGTCGTGACGTGCGCGTCGGCGGCCAGGTCGTACGGCAGCGGCCGGGCCGGGCGCAGGCCGCGCTCCTGCCTGGGCAGCGCCGGGTTGGCCGGCGGCGTCGGCACGTAGTCGGGGTGCCGGTCGTGGTCGGGCGGGACGTACCCGGCGGTGTCCGGCAGGGGCGGCACCGCGCGGTCGGCCCGCGCGAAGTCGAACGCCGAGGTCAGGTCCCCGCAGATCGCGCGGCGCCACGGCGAGATGTTGGGCTCCCGTACCCCGAACCGCCGCTCGATCAGCCGCACGATCGAGGTGTGGTCGAAGACCTCGGAGCACACCCAGCCGCCGCGGCTCCACGGCGACACGACGATCATCGGTACCCGCGTGCCGAGACCGTACGGGCCGGCGACGAAGCGGCTCGACCCGGGGAACAGCTCGCCAGCGGTGTCCACTGTGGACTGTCCCTGGGCCGGCGCGGGCGGCGGGTAGGCCGGCACCAGGTGGTCGAAGAAGCCGTCGTTCTCGTCGTACGTGACGAGCAGGACGGTCCGGCTCCACACCTGGGGATCCGCGGTCAGCGCGTCGAGCACCTGGGCGAGATACCAGGCGCCGTAGTTCGCCGGCCAGTTCGGGTGCTCGGTGTACGTCTCCGGCGCCACGATCCAGGAGACCTGTGGCAGCCGGCCGCCCAGCACGTCGGCCTTGAGAATGCGGAAGAAGTCGTCGCCGCTCTTGGCCGTGGTGCCGGTGCGGGCCTTGTCGTAGAGCGGGTCGCCCGGCGTGGCGTTCTGGTACTGGGTGAAGTACAGCAGCGAGTTGTCGCCGTAGTTGCCGATGTAGGGGTCCTGGGTCCAGCCCCAGAAGCCGGCGGCGTCGAGGCCGTCACCGGCGTCCTGGTAGATCTTCCAGGAGATCCCGGCCCGCTCCAGGCGCTCCGGGTAGGTGGTCCAGGAGTAGCCGACCTCGTCGTTGGCGAGGACGGGGCCGCCGCCGGCACCGTCGTTGCCGGTGTAGCCCGTCCACATGTAGTACCGGTTCGGGTCGGTCGGCCCGATCAGCGAGCAGTGGTACGCGTCGCAGATGGTGAAGGCGTCGGCCAGCGCGTAGTGGAACGGGATGTCCTGCCGGGTGAGGTAGGCCATCGTGGTGGCGCCCTTGGCCGGTACCCACCGGTCGTACCGGCCGTGGTTCCAGGCGTCGTGCCCGTCGTTCCAGCCGTGCGGGAGGTCCTGGATGAACTTCAGGCCGAGGTCGTCCGCCTCGGGCCGGAACGGCAGGACGTCCCGGGTCCCGTCGGACTGGTACCACACCGGCTTGCCGCTCGGCAGGGTCACCGGCCGCGGGTCGCCGAAGCCGCGTACGCCGCGCATCGTGCCGAAGTAGTGGTCGAAGGAGCGGTTCTCCTGCATCAGGACCACGATGTGCGCGACGTCGCGCAGGGTACCGGTACGGCGGTCGGCCTCTATCGACGCCGCACGCTCGATGCTCGGGCCCAGCACCGACAGGACGGACGCCCCGCCGGCGAGTTGGAGGAATTGTCGACGGTTGACCTCGGTCATGGCCGACAGTCTCTCCAGACGATGGGGAACGGACCGCTGCCGGCGGGAAAAGCCGAGGGAAAGGCTGTGCGAACGGCACGGGTGTGGGTCGGCGACCCACACCCGTGTGACGAGGCCGTCAGCCGCGCGCGCACCGCCGGCCGTTGAGGAGGAAGTTCGGCGGGTCCGGGTTGGTGGTGTTGTCCCACGTACCGATGAAGCCGACGTCGGTCAGCGAGCCTCCGTTCCCCGGGATCACCGGGTTCCAACTGGCGTTGTCGACGGTGGCGCGCGCGCCGCTCTGGCTCGCCTGCCCGTTCCACAGTTGCCGGAAGGTCTGCCCACCCGGGAACCACCACTGGAGCCGCCAGCCGTTCGTCGGATCCGGGCTCAGGTTGGTGATCTTCAGGCTCACCTGCTGCTGGCCGGTCCACGTGCTGTCCACGTGGTACGACACGCTGCACGTCACGCCCGGCGGCAGGTCCTCGTCCTTGACCAGGAACACGTTGTCGTTCAGGTCCGCGAGCGGCACGTCGGTGTTGCTCGCGACGATCTGGGCGAGCGTGCGGTGGAAGTCGATCCCGTACGTCGCCTGGATCGTGCTCAGGCCGGGATCGGTGCCGTAGAAGAACCGGTCGCCGTCACGTAGCGCCTGGAACTGCCTGGTCCACAGGGCGAGCTGCAGCTCGCCCAGCTCGGAACCCGGTACGTGCTTCTCGGCGACCATGCCGACGAACGCGTCGACGTTGTCGACCGAGCCGTAGACCGCCTTGAGCCGCGCGGCGGTGGTGGACCTCCGTACCCCCTTGGTCGCCGTGGCGTTCGCGGTGTCCGGCAGCGGAACGTTGTGGCCGTTGATGTCGGTGAGCTTGACGAAGTCCAGGCTCGCCGGGGTGTTCCCGGAGAGGCCCGGCGGGAACGACTCGGTCGACTCACCGGTGATCGCCGTGAACGAGGGCTTCGCCGGCAGCCCCAGCGCCTGGCGGAGCTGGTTGTAGGTCGGCATCCCGTGGTCCCGGCCGCGCTGGATGTCGATCGCCCCGAGGTCGACGACGCCGGTGAAGCAGTCGGGCAGGCTCGGGTCGTCGAAGCACTGCGGGTTGCCGGAGACCGGCACCTGGAAGAGCAGGCTCCGCAGGTCGTTGTCGATCTGCTCGTCATTGTTGTACTGGGACTCGTCGCCGATCGCGTGCAGCAGCGGGCCGAGCTGCAGGGCCGGTACCAGGTCCGGGTCGAAGAACGCGGCGGTCAGCGGGACGGCCAGCTTGATCTGGTCCGGCTCGCCCGGCACGTCCTCGACCTGCACGCCGTGCGCGGTCAGCACGTCCAACTGCGCCTGGCTGTACCGGGCCCGGTCCGCCTCCACCTCGAACTCGCCGTGGATCTGGCTGTGCGCCCGGTACCCGATCGTCGCGAACTCGTCCGACAGGCTGGCGTTCACCGTGGACTTGTACCCGGTGTACTGCGGCAGGTTCACGCCCATCGCGGGCAGGAACTCGTGGTAGGTGACGTACTGCTGCTCGGCGATGACGATCCGCCGGGCGATCTGGAACTTCTCCTCCTGCGTCAGCGAGTCCGGCAGCAGCGAGACGATCCGGTTGTGCTCGCGGGCGAACAGGGTGTGCGTCGCGGTCAGGCCGATGTTCTCGTTGGCCCGCACGTCACCGGCGACCGCGGCCTTGGCCGGCTGCGCGAGCAGCTTGCCGTCGACGGCCATGTCCGGTGCGCTGCCGGCGTCGCCCCGGGCGTCCTTCCGGGGCAGGTACCCGCCCGGCAGCATCAGCGTCGCGGCGTTGTTGCCCAGGTTGCCGTCGACCGGCCCGTTGCGCAGCCACTCCAGGCGCTGCGGGGTGCCGCCGTACACGGCCCACGCGTCGAGGTACGAGTCGACGGTGTTGACCTGCATCCGGGGGTTGGTGACCCCGGTACCGGGGGCCGGCGCCGACCGGGTGAACGGGATGACGCCGAGGGTGTCGGTGAACTTCTCCAGCGGATCGGCGCTGTCGAACGGGATGTTCGCGGTCTCGGTACCGCTCTGGACCAGACCGAAGGTGTGGTCGAGGAACTGGCCCCAGGTCCAGCCCCACTGGGTGACCCGGTGCTCGGAGAAGATGTTCTGGCTGACGTCCTGGAAGACCCGGTTGCTCACGGCGCGGGCGTTCGGGCCGGCGACGACGGCGCTGCGCCCGTCCGCGTACCGGGCCGGCGCGATCCGGGGATAGATCGTGCCGGACTTGCCCCACGTCGGGTGGGCGACGTTGTTGCCGCTGCCGTCGAGGCTCTGCACCTCGAAGCCGAGCGCGGCGCCGGCGTTGGGCCCGCCGGCTATCGCGATCGCGAGCGCGGCGAGCATCGCGGCGGCGGAGACACCGGCCAGTGCGGTCCTGCGTTTGGTGAGGAGCGGGCCCGACCGGACCCGGACGTGGGCGTGGCGACGCATGGTTCCTCCCGCCACGGGCGCGCGTCACTCCCCCGCGTGCGTCAGAAACTGGGCCCGTGGAAAGTCACCGGCCGCCGTGCGCGGCGGGCCGTTGTGGACGGTTGTGGTGGCGGGGCTGGGGGACGTGCCCCGCCACGGATTGACTCTCCTGACTGTTGCGGAGCGTGACGGCGCCTTGAGGCCATGGTCGGTCGCCGTGCAACGAGCGTCAATAGACAGCTATCGACACGTTCCCCCTAGGGGGCGGTCGAGGGTACCGCGCGCTTGTCCGCGGTACCGGGCACGAGTCGGTGTCCTTCACCAACGCCTCGGCCGTCCCGCTCGCCGAGGTGTACCTGCGCCTGTGGGACAACGCGCACGGCTCCTGCCCCTCGACCCCGGTCACCGTCACCGGCGGCACGGCGGACCCGCTGAGCGTCGGCTGCACGGCGCTGCGCGTGGCGTTGCCGGCCCCGCTGGCGCAGAACCGCTCCGCCACGATCGGGTTCGACCTCCGGCTCGTGGTGACCGCCGGGGTCGACCGCTTCGGCCACGACGGGGCGTACTACTTCATCGGCAACGCGCTGCCCGTGCTCGCCGTCCGCGACGCGAAGGGCTGGCACCTCGACCCGTACACCAACAACGGTGAGTCGTTCTACAGCCTCGTCAGCGACTTCGACGTCCGGCTCGACCACCCGAGCGGGATGTCGGTACCGGCGACCGGTACGTCCGCCGACACCCCGGGTCGGCCGGGCGTCCTACGCGCAGGCCCACTGGTACGGCGTGTCGACCGTCGCGGCGTTCAGGGCGGCCGCGCAGGCGGCGGCCGGAGCCACCGACCTGACCGCGTTCTGGACGCAGCACCGCGTCATCGGCTGACCGCCCCGACCGGGCGGCGACTCTGCGACGATGAGCCATGACCTGGCGCACAACGGGCGACGTCGACGAGTTCCTGGCGACCGCGGGCGGTTTCCTGCGGGCGGACCCGGCCCGCAACACCATCCTGCTGACCGTCGCGGAGACGCTGCGGACCCGGGGCGCCACGGCCTTCGGCGAGGCCGACCCGCTGTTCGGGTGGTGGCGGCCGGTGGACACCGGCGTCCGGTCCGCGTTTCTGCAGACCCCGCCGCACCCGCTGCTGCTCGCGGAGGCGCCGGGCGACGCGGCGCCCACGCTCGCCGAGGTCCTGGCGGCGGTCGACCGGCCGCTGCCGGGAGTCAACGCCGGCGCCGGTACCGCTGAGGCTTTCGCCGCCACCTGGCGCCGGCTCACCGGAGCCGCCGCGACGGTCAGCCGGCGCACCCGCCTGCACCGGCTCGACGAGCTGGTACCCCCTCGGCCCGCGCCGCCGGGGAGCGATCGGGTGGCCGCGGCGGCCGATCGGGACCTCCTGGTGGACTGGTACGAGGCGTTCGGGCGGGAGATCGGGGAGCCGGGCGGGTTCGCGGCCGTGGTCGACGACGCTCTCGACCACGGCGGCGTGATCCTGTGGGAGGTGGACGGGGTACCGGTCTCGATGGCGAGCCGCACCCGCGTGGTGGCCGGCATGGCCCGGGTGGCGCCGGTCTACACCCTGCCGGAGCTGCGCGGGCGCGGCTACGCGGGGGCGGTCACCGTCGCGGTGAGCCGAGCCGCGCGGGACGCGGGCGCGACCGAGGTCGTGCTGTTCACCGATCTGGCGAACCCCACCAGCAACGCGCTGTACCAGCGCCTCGGCTACCGACCGGTCGAGGACCACGTGGTGCTGTCGTTCGCGGCCTGAGCGCTACGCCCCGGCCGGGCCGGATCCCGACAGCACCGCGACGGTCGCGGCGCCGTCGGGCACGCCGAGGCCGGTGCACGCGTCCCAACCCGGTCCGGCCTGGTAGCCGTCGTTGTCGCCGGTGACGATGTCGCGCAGCGCCGCCGGGTCCGCGTACATGCGGGCATGAGGGTCACCGGCGGGCTGCGGGCGGTCCTGGTTGGCGAGGGCGGTCAGGCCCGCCCACAGCGGCGCCACCGCACTGGTACCGCCGACAACCTGGTCCTTGCCGTTGACCCGGATCTGGTACCCGGTCGCCGGGTCGGCGTCGCCGGCCACGTCCGGTACGCCGCGGCCGGGCTGGCCGGCGGGGTTCCGCGGCACCCCCGCGTCCATCTGGTAGGCCGGCAACGGGAAGTGCCCACTCACCCCGCCGCCCGTGGCGCCGTGCCCGGTGGCGAGCGCGTTCCAGACGGTCTCGTCGGTGTCGGTGAGCCTCGTGCCGCCGCAGCCGACCACGTGCGGGCTGGACGACGGGAAGTCCACGTGCAGGGAGGTACCGCCGACGCCGTCGTTGGCCCCGCCGTCCCCGGCGGCCGCGTACGCGGTGACGCCCGCCGGGCCCGCGTCGCCGAACAGTGCGTCGTAGGAGTTCATCGCCTGTACCGTCCACCCGGACTCGGCCTGCCCCCAGCTGATCGAGATGATCGACGGCTTGCGGACGCTGTCGTGCACCGCCGCCGCGATCGCGTCGTAGAAGCCCTTGGTGGTGTTCGGCGCGAAGTACACCGCGATGGCGGCGCCGCCGGCCACCGCGCCGACGACCTCGATGTCGAGCATGACCTCGACGTCGTCGGGGTCGCCCGGCCGGTTCCCGGCGCCGTCGACCGAGACCGCGCTCACCGTCGGCAACGGCAGGCCCTGCTCCCGGAAGTAGGCGGTCAGGTCGGCGGTCCGGTAGCCGCCGCCCAGTTCGATGATCGCCACGGTCTGCCCGGCGCCGGTCACCCCGGTCGGGAAGCCGTAGCGCCGGGCCACCTCCTGCGGCGGGTACCCGACCGTGGCGAGCGGCGCCGCGACGTGCCCCGGTCGGTATACCACGTAGTGCGCGCCGGCCTGCGGCCGGTTGTCCAGGCCGAGGACGGCGACCACCGCCGACTCGCAGGCCACCGGGATGTAGATCTCGCCGACCCGGCCCCGGTACGTGATGGCGGGGCCCTGGTACACCCCGAGGTCCACGCCGAACGCCGCGTTGAGCTGGGCCACGGTGCCGACCAGCTCGACCGTCCGGGCGGCCAGGTCCACCCGCCCCACGGCGACGCCGTACTCCCGGGCGAACTCCTCGACCAGCGCGACGTCGGCCGGGCTGGCGCCGGCACCGGGCCGGTCCTCGGCGCGGCGCAGCACCACGTCGACCGCCACCGCGGCGGTCGGGTCGGCCGGTCCGACCCGCTCGGTACCCGGTACCGGGACCCGGTTGCTCCCGCGTACCGGGCAGCGCTCGTTCGGATCGATCGGCATCGCGGCCTCCTGCCGTGTGACCCACCCCGGCCCACCCTAGCGGGCAGAGGCTCACCCCCAGAGGGTGAAGACCGGACCCGGTGCGCCGTTCCACTGTGGGAACATGCCTGATCTCACGCTGGACGAGGCGCACGCGCTCGCCACCGAGGCCGTCGTGTTCGGCTATCCGCTGGTGTTGATGGATGTGTCGCGGGCCGTGCTGGAGAACAGCTCGCGCCCGGGGACGGGGCGGGGTCGCGCCAACGTGTTCACCCACGCGCGGGCGTTCCCGGACGCGTCGTCCACCGCCGTGGTCACCCCCAACGCGGACACGCTGTACTCCACGGCCTGGCTCGACCTGACCGCCGGACCGGTCCTGCTGCGCGTGCCGCCCAGCCCCGGCCGCTACTACCTGCTGCCGATGCTGTCCGCCTGGACGGACGTGTTCGCCTCGCCGGGTACCCGCACGACCGGCGCGAAGCAGGGTACGTACGCGGTCGTCGGCCCAGGCTGGCGCGGCGGGCTGCCGCCGGGGGTACGGGAGATCCGCGCGCCGACCGCGATGGTGCGGGTGATCGGCCGCACGCAGGCCAACGGCACGGCGGACTACCCGGACGCGCACCGGTTCCAGAACGGCCTGACGCTGACGCCGCTGTCGGCGGGCGCACGCGGGTACGCACCGCCGGTCGACCCGACCGTCGACGTCACGACCCCGCCACCCGACCAGGTCGAGGCGATGGACGCCGACACGTTCTTCGGCAGGCTCGCCCGGCTGCTCGTCGACAATCCGCCCGCCCCGGCCGACACCCCCGCGCTCCAGCGCTTCGCCGCGCTCGGTCTGCGACCGGGCCGGTTCGCGCCGGGTCCGGGGCTCGCCGGTGCCCTCGACGGGACCGTGAAGGCGGCCATCGGCGAGATCAAGGCGACGCGGCGGTACCAGGGCGAGCGGGTGAACGGCTGGTGGATCTCCCGCCACCTCGGCCGGTACGGCACCAACTACCGGCAGCGTGCCTCGGTCGCGCTGTTCGGCCTCGGCGCCAACCTCCCGGCCGACGCGATGTACCCGAGCACCGACGTCGACGGCGACGGGCAGCGGCTGGCCGGCGCCCACCGCTACGTCCTGCGTTTCCCGCCGCGCCGCACCCCGCCGGCCCGCGCGTTCTGGTCGCTGACGATGTACAACGACCGCTACCACTTCGTCGACAACCCGCTCGGCCGGTACGCGATCGGCGACCGCCACCCCCTCGCCGTCAGCGTGGACGGCTCGCTCGACCTGTGGCTTCAGCACGGGACCCCCGGCCCGGACCGGGAGTCGAACTGGCTGCCGGCACCGGCCGGCGCGTTCAACCTGATCCTGCGCATCTACTGGCCCGCGCAGGAGGTCCTCGACGGCTCCTGGACACCGCCCCGGATCGAGCGGCTCGCCTGAGGAGGCGCCGGCCTGCCGGTGCTGTACTTTCTGAGCATCACGGTCCTTCGCGGCCCCGGCGGCGCAACCGGGAGTACGCGAACGTCACGTAGAGGGAGGGCGATGGCTGTCCCGGCGACCGGAGGGGCGGCCCCCCGATGGATCGGGCGCACGGCCTGGGCCCGCAACCTGCAGACACCGCTGCGCGCCTTCCTCAACACCGAGACCGGCGGCGCCGCGGTGCTGCTCGCCGCCACGGTCGCCGCCCTGGCCTGGGCGAACCTGTCCGCCGCCGGGTACGACGCGGTGTGGCACACGACGCTGTCGCTCCGCCTCGGGAGCTGGGAGATCGCCCAGGACCTGCGGGGCTGGGTGAACAACGGGTTGATGACCCTGTTCTTCTTCACCGTGGGCCTGGAGGCCCGCCGCGAGTTCGACCTCGGCGAGCTGCGGGAGCGCCGCCGGGTCACGGTACCGCTCGTCGCGACGATCGGCGGCATGGTGCTGCCGGTCTCGATCTACCTCGCCGTCAACGCCGGCCGGCCCTCCGCGCACGGCTGGGGTACCACGATGGCCACCGACACCGCGTTCGCGCTGGGCCTGCTCGCGCTGGTCGGCCCGCGCTTCCCGGACCGCCTGCGGGCGTTCATGCTGACCATCGCGGTGGTCGACGACCTCGTCTCGCTCGTCGTGATCGCGGTCGCCTACACCGCGCACCTGGTGTGGCAGCCGCTGCTCGTCGGGCTCGGCGTCTTCGGCGTCGTCCTGGCGGTCCGCACCACCCGGACCGTCCACCTGTTCGTCTACACGCTGCTCGGCCTCGCGATGTGGCTCGCCGTGTACCGCTCGGGCGTCGACCCCATCGTGGTCGGCCTCGCGTTCGGCCTGCTGACCTACGCGTACCCGGCCGGGCGGGACAGCCTCGAACAGGCGACCAACCTCTTCCGGCTGTTCCGCGAGCAGCCCACCCCGGAGCTGGCCCGGGACGCCTGGGTCGGGGTGGCGTCGACGATCTCCCCCAACGAACGGCTGCAACTGCTGTACCACCCCTGGACGAGCTACCTGATCGTGCCGCTGTTCGCGCTCGCCAACGCCGGCATCACGATCGACCCGGCCTTCCTCGCCAGCGCCTACCTGTCGCCGATCACGCTCGGCATCATCCTCGGGTACGTGGTCGGCAAGCCGGTCGGCATCTTCGGCGCGTCCCGGCTCGTCACCCGGCTGAGCCGGGGCCGGCTGCGGCCGCCGGTCGGCTGGGTGGCGGTGGCCGGCGGCGGCACCATCGCCGGGATCGGGTTCACCGTGTCGCTGCTCGTCGCCACGCTCGCCTTCTCGGGGGTCCAGCTCGAACAGGCCAAGCTGGGGGTACTCAGTGCGGCGCTCGCCGCGTCCGTGCTGACCTGGCTGGTCTTCCGGGCCACCGCGCGGCTGTCCCCGCGCCGCCGGGCCCGGGCGCTGCTCGCCGGCGCCGCGCCGATCGTCGACCTGGCGGTACCGGTCGATCCGCGCTACGACCACACCCGTGGACCGGTCGACGCCCCGGTGACCCTGGTGGAGTACGGCGACTTCGAGTGCCCGTACT
Organism: Actinomycetota bacterium; assembly: GCA_046727455.1. Taxonomy (GTDB): domain Bacteria; phylum Actinomycetota; class Actinomycetes; order Mycobacteriales; family Micromonosporaceae; genus AC-43. Next base: position 10,839 of record JBKPCQ010000051.1, read on the forward strand.
GCGGCCAGGCCGAGCCGGTGATGCGGGCGCTGCTCGCCGACTTCGGCGACCTGCGGTACGTGTGGCGGCACCTGCCGCTGACCGACGTCCACCCGAACGCCCAGATGGCCGCGGAGGCCGCGGAGGCGGCCGCGGCGCAGGGGCAGTTCTGGGAGATGCACGACCTGCTGTTCACCCACCAGGACGCCCTCAACGGCAAGAACCTGGTGCGGTACGCCGAGGAGCTGGGCCTTTCCGTCGAGCGGTTCCGCGAGGACCTGCGCACGCACGAGCACGCCGCCCGGGTCGCCTCGGACGTGGACTCCGCCGACCTGAGCGCGGTCTCCGGTACCCCCACGTTCTTTATCAACGGGCAGCGCCACCAGGGCGCCTACGACGTCGCGACGCTGTCCACGGCGATCCGCCTGGCCCGGGTCCGGACGCGGCTGTAGCCGGGCGGCCCGGACGTCGCGCGTTCATGACGGCCGTCCGCCGAACTGCCAGTTGTGGACCTCGATGTCGGCGTACCGGTCGGGGGTCAGGATGGCGCGGGCCGCGGTGGGGTCCGGTGCCCGGAGCAGCGCTGCCGTACCCAGCCAGGTGGTGCCGTCGTCGGACAGCAGCGGCCCGTACGCGATCAGCTCGCCCGAGTCGGACGGCACGGCGAGGTCGGCGGCCGGCCCGGCGCCGAGGCCGAGCACCAGGTACCGGTTGCCGCCGGTGCGGCCACCGGGGAAGTCCCACATGGTGCGTCCCAGCGTGTTGCGCCACCGGCGCAGCAGCACGTCCCGGTACACGCCGGCCTGGTAGTTGGGCTCGTCGAAGGCGAACGCACGGGCGGCGGCGGGATCTGGGAGGTCGACGATGTGCACGCTTCCGGTGGGCGTGTCGCCGTCGCTGGCGAGGGTCGGGCCGCGGGCGATCATCTGCGTCGCGAACCGGTCCATGTAGGACCAGTGCTCTTCCAGCAGCCGGTCGCGCAGCGCCACGGAGCCAGGCCGATCGCGGTGGTAGCAGAAGTACTCCATACCCGTCAGTCTTTCGGCCTCGGGACCATCGATCCAGCGGCCTCCTACCTGAGAGGTACCGGGATGAGCCCGCGGGCTGACTCCCGCCCCCGCCGGTACCGCCTAGGATCGGCGCGTGGCCAGCGCGTACCTGTGGCTGCGCCGCCATCCGGTGGTGGTCGACCTCGGTCTCGTCGGCCTGCTCGTGCTGGTGGCGCTGCCCAGCATGGTCGTGCGGGAAAGGACCGGCGGCCCACCCGCTCGCACGTGCTGTACCTCCTCGTCTGCCTTCCGGTGCTGTGGCGGCGCAACCATCCCGTGGCGGCGGTCCTGGCCGGTTTCGTGGTGGGGGTGGTGCAGCTCGCGCTCGACACGTTCCCGGCGTTCAGCGACCTCGCCCTGGTCGTACTGGTCTACTCGGCGGTCGCGTACGGGCCGCGCTGGCTGTCGGTCGCCTGCCTGCTGGGCAGCCTGGTGGCGCCGGCCGCCGCGCTGCTGCGCTGGGGGCTCGACCGCGAGGTCCGCGACCCGGCAGGTCCGCGGAGACGGCCGGCACCGGCCGGCTCGTCCGGCACCGGTGCCGAAGTGCAGGCGGCCAGAACGGCAACAGCCAGTACCCCCGCCAGCCGCCGCACGGCCCTGAGGCTATCCAGCCGCCGGAGCCCTACCGGCCGGCCGGCGGGAGTTCACGCACCGTTCGTCTGGCGTACGCCGGTGTCGACCGGGAGCCGGACGAACCCCTTGATGCCCAGGCTTTCCCGGCGCTCCGGCACGCCGGCCAGCGCCAGCCGCGGGAAGCGTCGCAGCAGCGCCGGCAGCGCGACCTGGGCCTCCAGCCGGGCCAGCGGCGCGCCCAGGCAGTAGTGGATGCCGCCGCCGAAGGACAGCGGCGCGTTGTCCGGGCGGTCCAGCCACAGCCGGTCGGGGTCGGCGAAACGCTCCGGGTCCCGGTTGCCGGCGCCGAGGTACGCGACCACCCGCTCGCCCTCCGCCACCGTGGTGCCGCCGAGTTCCACCGGGCCGGCGACAACCCGGGTGACGAACTGCACCGGGCTGTCGAAGCGCAGCAACTCCTCCACGGCGGGCTGGGCAAGCCCGGGCCGGTCCCGGAGCAAGGCGGCCTGCGCCGGATGCGCGAGCAGCGCGACGAGACCGTTGGCGAGCAGGTTGGTGGTGGTCTCGAAGCCGGCGGCGAACAGCAGCGCGGCGGTGGTGAGCAGCTCGTCCTCACTGAGCTGGTCGCCGGCCTCCTCGACCGCGACCAGCGCGCTGAGCAGGTCGGCACCTGGTGCGCGCCGCCGTTCGGCGACCAGGCCGGCGAGGTACCCGCGGATGGTGGCGGCGGCCGGGTCGGCCCGGCTGAGCACCTCGGGGGTGACCGAGTCGAGGACCAGGGTCCAGTCCCGGACGAGCGACTGGAACCGCGCCCGGTCCGGAGCGGGTATACCCAGCAGCTCGCCGATGACGTTCACCGGCAACGGGAAGGCGAACGCGTCGACGAGATCCAGCTCGCCCGCCATGCCGTCGAGCAGGTCGTCGACCAGGCGCGCGATCGCCGGCCGCAGCGCCAGCACCCGCCGCGCGGTGAACGCGCCGCTGACCAGCCGGCGCAGCCGGGTGTGGTCCGGCGGGTTGAGGACGAGCAGGCTGGTGAACATCTGCCGCATCGCGGGGTGGTCGGCCCAGTCCGGGAAGCCGAGGAAGGCGAACACGTCGGCAGGCGGGTGGGCGAAGCGGGGATCGCGGGTCACCAGCGAGCAGTCGGCGTACCTGGTCACCACCAGCGCGCCGTCCTCGGCCCGCAGCACGGGCGAGATCTCGCGCAGCCGCGCGTAGCGCGGGTACGGGTCCACCCGGCCGACCGCCATGGTCAGCTCGTCGAGCAGCCGGTCCGCCTCTGCCGTCATGGCAGCTCCTCGTACGCCCGGGAGACCGCCCGGTTGACGCTGTCCGGGAACGTGGTGAACGGCGTGGCGCGGGCGCGGTGCTCGGGGGCGAACAGGCGCTGCGCAACGAGCCGCAGCAGCCCGACCTCGCGGGCCGTCGTCACGCCATGGCCAGGACGACGAGGGTCTGGTTGTGGAACCCGCTGATCCCGCGTACCCGGGCGATCTCGCCGTACGTGTAGAACCCGGCGAACGGCGCGCCGCACACGCCTTTCTCCAGCCGGACCCCCTCCCGGCGGATGCCCTCCTCGCCGATGACCGCCCGCAACGCCGCGCAGCTGAAGGTCAGCATCCCGATCGGCACGCGGCCGTGCAGGCCGGCGGTCGCGTCCTGGCACGCCGCGTCCACCGCGGCCAGGATGGACTCCTCGTCGCCGGCCATGGCCCAGGCCAGGCCGCCCGGGTCTATCCCGCCGCCGCCGCCGATCGACCGCCCTTCCAGGTCGACCTCGGTACTGAGGTTGCGCGCGTCGATCCCGCTGCGGCGTTGCAGGCCCAGCGGGTGGGACAGGGCGAACTCGACGAAGGCGTCCGCGTCGGTGTACGCCCGCGGCGGCGCGCCCAGCCGGTCGAGGTACACGTCCATCGCCGGCCGGTCGTCGAGCGTCAGGACCCGGCCGTTCGCCGCGCTGGTCACGAACATGGCCGGGCCGACCAGGCGGAACCCGTGCCGCACGGACACCGACAGCGGCGCGTCCGAGGCGATCATCGCGGCCACCACGGCGTCGCCGAGGACTCTCCCGTCGGCCATCAGGTAGGTACCGGTCATCCGCCAGCCGTCAGCCGCCGCGCCGCCGAACAGGGGCACCTGGGCGCCGAGGACCGAGTAGCAGCCACGCAGGATCTCCTCCTGGTCGCGGATCAGGCCGTCGGTCAGCAGCAGCAGGACCTGGTACGGCCGCTCGTCGACCGCGTTCGCCTCCTTGGCCACCTTCGCGCCGGCCTCGCGCTGGTGTCCCGAGACCTGCTCGGCGACGGCGGTACCGACGGAGAAACCGGCACCGCCGAGGGCCGCGACGGCCACCGTGCCGTCCCACGGACCGCCCGGCGCGATCTCGCCGTGCGTGGTGCACCCGATGACCGGTACCTCTCCGGCCACCTGCCTGACCCCGGCCTGGACGGCGGTCAGATCGTGGGTGATCGCGGCGAACACCAGCAGCAGCTTGGCGTCGGCGCCGACCATCGCGGCCCGGGCCGCCTCGGCGCCCGCGGTCTGGGAGGCGGGGGCGGCCGAGTGGCCCACGCCCAGCCATCGGTTCCGCTCTAGGGTCATCTTCCCCACCGACCCCCTTCCCCGCTGAGCATTTGATCGTACCCCCGGAGGCCCGCTCGCCAGGGCATTCTTTCCACCGGCCTCCGGCAAACCGGACAATCTGGAGCCGATGCGCCCCGGCCGCCCGGCCGGGTAGCTTGTGCGCATGCCCGTCATCGCGCTGCGACCGCTCGACGACTCCGACCTGGACGCGCTGTTCGAGCAGCAGCGCGACCCGGCGTCGGTGTGGATGGCGGCGTTCACCGTCAGGGACCCCACCGACCGCGGCGCATTCGACGCGCACATGTCC
>JBKPCQ010000052.1:0-8425 GCA_046727455.1 Actinomycetota bacterium
ACGACCGCGCCCCGGGTCACCACGCCGTGCCGGTCCAGCAGGGTGTCGGTCAGCGCCGCCGCCCGGCGGGTCGGGTCGGTGTCCCGCGCGGGCAGCCGGTACCAGCGGCCGATGCCGGTCGGCGGCCCGGTGCGCGGCGCCAGGGCGGGGCTCGGCCGGCCGGGTCGCCGGTACCGGGTGCGGCTCGGGGTGGCCCGGCCCCGGTGCGCGCCCACTCCGGACAGCCGGGCGCGCAGCGGCGCGAGAGTGTCTCCGGCCACGTGCCCGGCCCACACCAGGTCCCACAGCGCCGCGAGCACGTCCGGCTCCGGGGCACCGGCACGCTCGGCGATCCCCCGGAAGAACAGCGCGTGGCCGCCGTCGAGCGCGTCGAGGACGGCCTCGTGGACCGGCGTCAGAGCCAGCGTGTCGGCGGGCTGCGGCAGCAGCAGCGGGGCGTTGTCGGCGAAGGCCAGCGTCACCCAGCCGTCCCCGCCCGTGATCATCCCGCCGCCGGCCCAGAGCACCTCGCCGGACGCGCACAGCTCGTCGAGGTAGGCGGGGGAGTAGTCGGCCACGCGGGCGGGCAGGATCAGCCGCTCCAGCGCGGAGGCGGGCAGCGCGATCCCCTGGAGCTGCTCGACCGCCGCGGCGACCGCCTCGACCCCGCGTGCCGAGGAGCCGACGTGCTGCCAGGCCGGCAGGAAGCGGGCCAGCGCGGTCGGCGGTACCGGCTCGATCTCCTTGCGCAGCGCGGCGAGCGACCGGCGGCGCAGCAGGCGCAGCACCTCGGAGTCGCACCACTCGGTGCCGGCACCGGCCGGAGTGAACTCGCCTGTGCCGACCCGCCCGGTGCCGGCGAGCCGGCGCAGCGCCTGCTCCACGACGGCCACCCCGAGCCCGAACCGCGCCGCGCAGGTCGCCGCCGCGAACGGCCCGTGCGTTCGCGCGTACCGCCCGATGATGTCGGCGAGCGGATCCGGCCCGGGCTCGACGAACGCGGCCGCGAGCCCGACCGGCAGCGCGACCCCCAGCGCGTCGCGGTACCGCCCGGCGTCCTCGATGCCCAGCCAGCGCTCCTGCCCCGCGACCCGGACCCGGATGGCCCGCTTCGCCGCTTCCAGCTCCGCCAGCCACTCTTCGGGCACCCCGCGCTCGGCGGCCTCCCCGGTGGACAGGTCGCCGAGAATGCGCAGCAGCTCGGCCGCGTCTTCGGCGTCGCGCGGCCGCTTGTCCTCGGTCAGCCACTGCAGCCGGCGCTCGGTCTCGGCCACCACCGCCGGGTCGAGCAGCTCCCGCAGGTCGGCCCGGCCGAGCAGCTCGCCGAGCAGGGTGGCGTCCAGCGCGAGGGCCGCCGCCCGGCGCTCGGCCAGCGGCGCGTCGCCCTCGTACAGGAATGCCCCGACGTAGCCGAACAGCAGCGAGCGCGCGAACGGGGACGGGCGCGGCGTCTCCACCTCGACCAGCCGTACCTTCCGGCCGGCGAGGTCGCGCATGAGCCCGATCAGTCCGGGCACGTCGAACACGTCCTGCAGGCACTCGCGCGCCGCTTCGAGCGTGACGGGGAAGTCGGCGTACTCCCGGGCCACGTCGAGAAGCTGGGCGGAGCGCTGCCGTTGCTGCCACAGCGGGCTGCGCTTACCAGGGTTGCGCCGGGGCAGCAGGAGCGCCCGCGCGGCGCACTCGCGGAACCGCGCGGCGAACAGCGCCGAGGTGCCCACGGTCTCCTCGACCAGCGCGGCGATCTCCTCGGGATCGAAGTTGACCAGATCGGCGCCGGGCGGCTCGCCCGCGTCGCCGTCACCGAGCATGTCCGGCAGCCGGACCACGATCCCGTCGTCGGACGGCATCACCTGCGCGTCGACCCCGTACCGCTCGGAGATCCGCCGCCCGATCGCCAGCGCCCACGGCGCGTTGACCCGGGCACCGAGCACCGAGTGCACGGCGAGGCGCCAGTCGCCCAGTTCGTCGCGGAACCGCTCGACCAGGACCGTACGGTCGTCCGGCAGCGCCCGGGTGGCTTCGCGCTGCTCATGCAGGTAGGCGAGCAGGTTGTCGGCGGCCCACTCGTCCAGGCCGGCCTCGGCGAGCCCGGCGCGTGCCGCGTCCGGCGGCGCCTTGACCAGGCTGCGTACCCGCGCCCCGATCGCCCGGCCCAGCTCCACCGGCCGGCCGAGCGCGTCGCCCTTCCAGAACGGCATCCGGGCCGGTACGCCCGGCGCCGGTGAGACGAGCACCCGGTCGGGGGTGATGTCCTCGATGCGCCACGACGTCGAGCCGAGCAGGAACACGTCGCCGACCCGGGACTCGTACACCATCTCCTCGTCCAGCTCGCCGACGCGGGCCGCGCGGCTCGCCCCGGCGAGGAAGACGCCGAACAGGCCCCGGTCGGGGATGGTGCCGCCGCTCGTCACGGCCAGCCGCTGGGCGCCCGGCCGGGCGGTGAGCAGATCACGGTCGCGGTCCCAGGTCAGCCGCGGCCGCAGCTCGGCGAACGCGGTCGACGGGTACCGCCCGGCGAGCATGTCCAGCGTGGCGTCCAGCGCCGACGCGGGCAGCCCGGCGAACGGCGCGGCGCGCCGGACCAGGGCCGCCAGGTCGGGTACCGCCCACGGGTCCATCGCCACCATCGCCACGATCTGCTGCGCGAGCACGTCGAGCGGGTTGCGCGGATAGCGAAGCTCCTCGATGGCTCCGTCGACCATGCGCTCGGCCACCACCGCGCACGAGACCAGGTCGCCCCGGTGCTTCGGGAAGACCACCCCTCGGGACACCGCGCCCACCTGGTGGCCGGCCCGGCCGACCCGCTGCAGCCCGGCGGCGACGCTCGGCGGCGCCTCCACCTGTACCACCAGGTCGACCGCGCCCATGTCGATGCCCAGCTCCAGGCTGCTGGTCGCCACCACGGCCGGGAGCTGCCCGGACTTCAGCAGCTCCTCGGTCTGCTTGCGCTCCTCCTTGGACACCGAGCCGTGGTGCGCCCGCGCGACGGTCGGCGGCGCCCCGCCGGCCGCGCCAGCCTGTGCCATGATCTCCGCCGGCTGGGCGGCACCCGGGTCGAGGGCGCCACCCGCCCGCTCGTAGGCCAGCTCGTTGAGCCGGGCGCACAGCCGCTCGGCGCCCCGGCGGGCATTGACGAAAACGATCGTCGACCGGTGCGCCTCGATCAGGTCGAGCACCCGCTCCTCGACCGCCGGCCAGATCGACGCGCTGTTGTTCACGTCCTGTTCGCTGTGCAGCTCGGTCATGTCCGGTACCGGCACCACGACGCTGACCTCGATGGTCTTCGCGCTCGGCGGCTGGACCACCGCGACCGGGGCCGCGCCGCCGAGGAACCGCGCGGTCTCCTCGATCGGCCGTACCGTCGCGGACAGGCCGATCCGCTGCGCCGGCTTCGCCAGCAGCGCATCGAGCCGCTCCAGCGACAGCGCCAGGTGTGCACCGCGCTTGGTGGCACACATCGCGTGCACCTCGTCGACGATCACCGTTTCGATGCCCCGCAACGACTCCCGGGACGCCGAGGTCAGCAGCAGGAACAGCGACTCCGGGGTGGTGATCAGGATGTCCGGCGGGTGCCGCTGGAACGCCCGCCGCTCCTCGGCGGGGGTGTCGCCGGTGCGCATCGCGACGCTGATCGCAGGCGGCGGCAGCCCGAGCCGGTGCGCCGCCTGGCGCATCCCGTTGAGCGGGGCGCGCAGGTTGCGCTCCACGTCGACGGCCAGCGCCTTGAGCGGGCTGACGTAGAGCACCCGGCAGCGCTTCGTCGGGTCGGCCGGCGCCGCGGCGGTGGCCAGCCGGTCCAGCGACCAGAGGAACGCCGCGAGCGTCTTTCCGGAGCCGGTCGGCGCGACGACCAGGGCGTGCCGACCCGCGCCGATCGCCGCCCAGGCGCCGGCCTGGGCGGCGGTGGGTGCCGCGAACGCCGCCTGGAACCAGGCGCGGGTCGCGGGACCGAACTCGTTCAGCACGCTGTCCATACTGCCGCGCGGGTACGACAAAGACGCTTGCTCCGGTTGCGGGGTATCTAGTAGGTTCGCGGAACACTGCGAGTGACACTGTCGTCACGGTAGGGAGGTGGGTCGGATGACCGAGGAGGTACTCCTCAGGCAGCTCGACCGGTGCCTGGACCGGCTTCGCCTCCACGGCGTCGACCCGGAGCTGGCCGAGCGGCTGGCCGCCGCCCTCCGCTGCCTGGTCAGCGACACCGCCGTGGCCAGCGCCGCAGACCGCGCCCAGGCCCGTGCGGCCGTGCACTACGTCGTCCGGCGCCGCCCGCGCCGGCCGGTGACCGAGGACGTCCGCGTGGTCAATGACATCGTCCGCCGGCTCGGTCGCGCCGACCTCGTCGTGGACCGCACCCGGGAACCGGCCTGACGCCCGCCCGGCGCGTCCGGCGGGGTGGAGGCCGCGTTCCACCCGGGCTCAACCCGTGGGTGGCGGTCTTCCGGGTCGCCGGTCCCTAGCGTCGACAGGCATGAACATCCTCCAGATCCTGCTGATCGCCGGCATCGTCGTCGTGGTCATCGTCCGCCGCTTCACCGGGCAGCCGGTACAGGCGAGGTCCGCCGTCCTCCCCCTGGCCATCACCGTCTGGGGCCTGATCCAGCTCCGCGGCACCCACCTGGGCGCGGCCGACCTGGCCTTCCTCGCCATCGAGATGCTCTTCGCGGTGGCCGTCGGCGCGGCCCGGGCCGCGACCATCCAGCTGTACCTCCGGGACGGGCAGCTCTGGCAGCGGTACCGCTGGTCGACCCTCGCCGTCTGGATCGCCGCGGTCGCCCTGCGCGCCGGCCTCGTCGCCGCCGGGCACCTCATGGGCGTCCACGTCGTCACGTCCAGCCTGACGTTCGTCCTCGGGCTCAGCTTCGTGGCCGAGGCCGGGGTGGTCGGGTACCGGGCCGGGCGCACCGTGACCCCGGCGTGGCGGTCGGCGACACTATCCCGATGAAGCCGGAGTGGTGGGGTCCGATCCGCAGCTTCGGCGTACTCGCCGGCATCGGCGTCGTCGTCGCGGTCACCCCGTCACGCAGTCCGGTCGTCACGGCCCTGGCCTTGGCCGGGGTCGTGGCCGGCTGGGCGACCTGGACGGTACCCGGGGTGCCCGCCCGCTGGCTCGTCGCCGGCCTGCTCCTGGCCGGATTCTCCGGGCTGGCCCTGTGGTACGTGAACCCGCGCAGCGCCGCCTTCGCGTTCCCGGCGATCGTCTGCATCCGGGCCGGCGTCTGCCTCCCGCCCCGGCTGTCGATCGGCATCGCGGTGACCCTCTGCGCCGTCCTGATGGCCGGCATCCCGCTGACCGGCGGGCACCGCTGGTGGCTGATCCTCGGGCCCGCCATCCTCCTCGCCAGCCTGGCCGGTGGCATGATCCGCCGGCAGCAGGTACGGCTCCAGACGGAGGCCGAGGCCGCCCGCACCGAGCAGGCGGCGCTGGCCGAGCGGGCGCGCATCGCCCGGGAGATCCACGACGTGCTCGCGCATACGCTCGCCGCGCTGACCGTCCAGCTCGAAACCGCCGACGCGCTCCTGGAGGGCGGGCGGCCGGGGCCGGCGCGGGATCTGGTGGTACGCGCGGGGCAGCTCGCCCGCGAGGGGCTGGCCGAGACCCGGCGGGCCATCGGGGCGCTGCGCGGCGAGGCGCTCCCGCTGCCTGACCTGCTCACCGCGCTGCTGGCCGGGTACCGCGCCGACCTCGGCGGCACCGCCATCCTCACCGTGGACGGCGAGGCTCGCGACCTCGCCCCGGAAACCGGGCTGACGTTGTACCGCGCCGCGCAGGAGGCGCTGACCAACATCCGCAAGCACGCACCGGGTGCCCCGGTCGAGCTGGCCCTGACCTACGCCCCGGAGGCCGTCGATCTCGCGGTGGTCAACGGGCCTGGCGACAGCGGGGAGCTCGCCGGCGCCGGCGGCGGGTACGGGTTGACCGGCCTGCGGGAGCGGGCCGAGCTGGCCGGCGGCGAGTTCTCGGCGGGGCCGCGTGACGGCGGGTGGCGGGTCGGTGTCAGGATCCCCACATGATCCGGGTCGTGGTGGCCGACGACCAGACGGCGGTACGCGAGGGGCTCGCCCTGCTGCTCGACCTGCTCGACGACGTGACCGTGGTCGGGGCGGCGCGCGACGGCGACGAGGCGGTCGCGCTGGTCGCCGAGCACGGTGCCGACGTGGTGCTGATGGACCTGCGGATGCCCGGCTGCGACGGGGTGCGGGCGACCGAGCGGATCCGGGCCGACCACCCGGGGACGCAGGTGGTGGTACTCACGACGTATGCGGAGGACGAGGACATCCTGGCGGCGCTGCGGGCCGGCGCGCTGGGGTACCTGACCAAGGACGCCGGCCGGACCCAGATCGCGCAGGCGGTCCGGAGCGCGGCGGCCGGCCAGTCCGTGCTCGACCCGCAGGTGCAGCAGCGCCTGCTCGCGGCGGCTTCGGCGGCGCCGGCCGCCCAGGGCGCCGGCACCGCGAACCCGGACGGCCTCACCGCCCGCGAGGCCGAGGTACTCGCGCTGATCGCCGAGGGCCTGTCCAACCGGGAGATCGCCAAGCGGCTCTACGTCAGCGAGGCCACCGTCAAGTCCCACGTCAACCGGCTGTTCGCGAAGACCGGGGTACGCGACCGGGCCCAGGCGGTCAACTACGCGTACCGGCACGGGATAGCCGGGAGGTGAGGCGCTCCCTGGCCGCCGGCCACTCCGCGTCGGTCATGCTGTAGAGCACCGAGTCCCGCCAGGTGCCGTCCGCGCGCCGCCGGTTCCGCCGCAGCACGCCCTCCCGCGTGGCGCCCAGCCGCTCGATCGCCGCCTGCGAGCGCAGGTTGAGCAGGTCGGTCTGCCACTCCACCCGTACCGCCCCCAGCTCCTCGAACGCCCGCGTCATCAGCAGCAGCTTGGCCTCGGTGTTGATCCCGGTGCGCCACCAGCGCTTGCCGAGCATCGTCGACCCGATGTGCACCGAGCGGTTCGGCTCGTCCGCCGGGCAGTACGATGTCGTACCCACCACCTCGCCGGTCGCCGCGTCCCGCTGGATCCACGGCACCCGTACCCCGGCCGCGTGCTCGCGCAGCATCGCCGAAATCATCTCCGCCGTGTCCTCCGGTGCGCCCGGCCGGGCCCGGGGCAGGTACCGGTGCACCTCGGGATCGTCGAGCGCGGCGAACAGGTCGGCCGCGTGGCACACGTCCAGCGGCTCCAGCACCACGTGCCGCCCGCGCAGCACGGCCGGCGTGAGCCAGGGCGACCGTACCGGCCGCAGGTACTCCGGCACCGGAACGCCGACACCGGCATCGGGCAGGGGAACGCCGCGCCCGACGCGCAGCGGGACCACCCCGGCCCAGTACGGCAGCGCGTGGTCCTCGGGCTCCTCGACCACCGCGCCTGACCGGGCCTTGACCGACACCTCGGTCAGCGGGATCGCCAGGATCGCCGTGGCGGCCAGCTCGCGGGTGTTCGGCCGGCGGGTGTCCGTGGAGCGCCCGGGCGCCACCTTGTCCACCAGCGCGTCCATCGCCCGGCGCCGCTCGGCCTCGTCGGCCACGACGGTCGCCGCGCCGTACGCCACCACCGAGCGGTAGTTGGCGCTGTGGTGGAACTGCGACCGCCCGAGCACGAACCCGTCCAGCAGCGTCACCGTGACGCAGACCGGCCCGCCGCCGCGCAACGCCAGCATCGGGCCGCTACCGGTCGAGCCGTGGACGTAGAGCACGTCGCCGATCCGGGCGAACAACGTCGGCAGCACCAGCGGCCCGTCCGGCGCGGTGAACCCGAGATGACAGACGTACGCCTCGTCCAGGATCGCGTGCGCCACCGCACGCTCGTAGGAGACCCGTTCGGCGAGTCGGTGCGGAGTGGTCCGCGCGGTTACCGGGTACACGGTGGCTCCTTGTTCTAGTACAATCTCTTAACTGTGCCAGTACAATATCAGATCACCGGCAGTACCGCCGCCGCCATTTCCGCTTCGGTGGAGCGGGGCGTGCGGCGGGGCACGCTGCACCCCGGCCATCCGCTGCCGCCGGTCCGGGACCTCGCCGCCACCCTCGGGGTGAGCCCGGCGACCGTCGCCGCCGCGTACAAGGCGCTGCGGCAGCGCGGGATCGTCGAGACCGCCGGGCGCAACGGCACCCGGATCCGGCCCCGCCCACCGGTCGCGCCGACGCGGGCGAGCCGGCTGCCACCGGTACCGCCCGGGGTGCTGGATCTGTCGGCGGGTGAACCGGACCCACGCCTGTTGCCCGACCTGCCGGCCCTCACCCACCGGGCGCCGATCGGCTACCACCGGGCCGGTGCGCTCCCGGAGCTGGCCGAGGCGGCGACCGCCCGGCTGCGCGCCGACGGCGTGCGGGTGCCGGCGCTGACCGTGACCGGCGGCGCGCTCGACGGCATGGACCGCCTGCTCGCCGCCCACCTGCGGCCCGGGGACCGGGTCGCGGTCGAGGACCCGGGCTGGGCCAACC
>JBKPCQ010000053.1:0-8433 GCA_046727455.1 Actinomycetota bacterium
TCGCATGGCTGACGAGGTGTACATCGTGGATCCGGGCGGCTACTTAGGTGAGTCAACCCGACGGGAGATTGCCTACGCGGAGTCGCTCGGCAAGCCGGTTCGGTATCTGAGTCGCGAGCGCTTGGCGCGAACGGGAGACGGCCCCCAAGAGTGAGTCCGACCGGGCGGTCCGCTCATCGGCACGACCGGACACCGGCCTAGTCCGCTCGTCGTGACGCTGGGTAGCGCGCGATCGGCGGCAGACATCCCAGGTTTTTCGTTGTCAAGGGGTTGGCTGTGGATGGGTCCAGGCGGTGGTCTCGTTGTAGCGGGTGCCGGTCTTGAGGCAGCCGTGGAGGATGCCGACGAGGCGGTTGCCCAGCTGGCGCAGGGCCGCTTGGTGTCCGGTGCCGCGTTGGCGCGGGGCCTGGTAGTAGGCGCGGGCGCCGGGTGAGCCGCGCATGGCGCAGAACGCCCACTGCTGCACCGCATCGGCGAGGCGACGGTTGCGCGCGTATCGGGCCAGCACGACCCGTTTGCTACCCGAGGCTCGGGTGATCGGAGAGGTCCCGGCGTAGTTACGGCGGGCCTTGGCGTCGGTGTACCGCTGGGGATCGTCGCCGAACTCGCCGAGGATCCGGGCGCCGAGCACCATCCCGAGGCCGGGCAGGCTCAGGTAGCGCTCAGCGTCCCGGTGCCGGCCAAATGCGCGGCCACCACCTCACCCAGCTGCTCGATCTCGATGTTCAGGATGTTGATGAGCTGGACCTGGCTGGACACGATCGCCGCGTATGCGGCCTGCACGGCGTGGGGCTGGCGCAGCTGCGGGGCGTGCAGCGTGTCCTGGATGACGGCGGCCTTGGCGTCAATGTCGCGGCGGTTGGCCCGCCGCAGCATGGCCACGATCGAGGAACGCGACAACTTCGCGGCCCGATCCGGGTCCGGTGCCCGGTCCAGTAGCTCCAGGGCCTCTGAGGCGGCCAGGTCGTCGAAGGCAGCCAGGGCGGCGGGGAAGAACTCCCGCAACGCGGCACGTAGCCGCAGCACCTGTCGGGTGCGGTCCCAGACCAGGCTCTGATGCGCCCGCGCCACCAACTTCACCGCCTCCGCGGTGGGGCTGTCACCGGCGACCTGACGATGATGCGCGTGGTCCAGCCGCACGATCTCGGCCAGCACATGCGCGTCACCGGCGTCCGACTTGGCGCCAGAGGTGGAGTGCCGCTGACGGTAGCGGGCCACCGACATCGGGTTGATCGCGTACACCTGGTAGCCGGTGGCCAGCAACGCCTGGACCCAGGTACCGCGGTCGGTCTCGATCCCGATCCGTACCCTGGCCGCCGCGTCGGCCGGATCCAGCTGCGCCCAGGACGCCGGCATATGCGCGGCGATCAGGCCGTGAAGCCGGGTGATGCCCTCCAACCCTTCGGGCAGCCGGACCCGCGCCAGCCGACGCCCGTCGTCGTCGACCAGTTCGACGTCGTGATGGTCTTCGGCCCAGTCATCGCCCACATACACCATGCGCACCCTCCCCCGTGGACACTGCCCTGTCGGTAGCAGCACGGAGGAGACACCAGCGATCTAATAGTCAAGTGCTCACCGCGCAACCGGCGGGGCGACGTCATCCCATCGGCTGTCCCGTCTCCTCACGACCAGCGGGCGCACGGTCTGCCGCAAGACCTCAAAGGTCAAATGAGTGGAGTGCTGACCCGCCAGCCGCTACCGGAGCCATCCTGCCGCAGCAGGCTGACGAAACCTATTAGATGCGTACGGCTGCGCGGCCGGCGTCATGTAATGGGCACACCGAACCTCGATGTGTCGACGACGATGTCGGCTCGATTGCGTGCGCCCGAGAACCCGCCAACCGCGAGCTGGAACCCCACACCCACCCAACCCCGCTGGCCATAGCAACCCGCTCAACCCCAGGTGCGAAACATAGGGCTAGACGCCGAGGGAGGCGCAGACGGCGTCGACGGCGTTCTGCTGCTCCGCCTGGCATTCGGGGCCCCGGTCGATGCAGTCGAGGTCGACACCGTATTCACTTTGGCGTTCCCGCATCGCCGAGGCGGGAATGTCGATCGGGAACGCCAGGAAATCGAGGTGAGGGGTCCGCTCCTGCAGCACGTCGAACGGGCGGGCGGTTTCGGTGGGTTCGCCGACCATGAGCCAGTCGTCGAGCTGTCGACGGTAGACCACGCCGGCGGCGATGCCGTCGGTCCACGCGGCGAAGAGGGTGGCCAGGCTGGGGGCGGCACGAACCGGGTCGTACAGGTCCGGGCTGATCAGGTATCGCCAGATCTCGCCCTCGTGGTCGCCGTCGAGGACGAACGTGTACACGTAGGGGTCGAAGCGGAACAGGGGGATCTGGCGCCGCCAGTGGAACGGCGTGCCGATGGCGAAGGACAGCACGGTGAGCGACGAAAGCGTGGTGCGGGCGTCGGCCGGCAACGGCTCGAGCTCGCCGTCCCCCAGGAGCGGCCAGCGGGTATCCCATCCCTCGGACAGGAACCAGCTCAGCTGTCCGGGGACGTGGTCGAGGTCGAACACGCGGTGGATCAGGTCCCAGTCGGGAGGCTGCGCGCCCTGCGTGTCGCCTCGCTGCGGCCAGGCTACGCCTGCGGCCGTGGCCGCCGCCCGGTAGCTTTGGATTGCGGCACGCAGGACGTGCATCTCATCGAGCATCAATGTTCTCCAAGCATCGTCACGGCGTCGTCACCTGCGGCTGTGGTTTCATGCACAGGCTGGCCCCGCCCTGGTTGACCTGGAAGCCGAAGCTCGGGCCGCCCGCGGCGACCCATGATGGCACGGGCATCACGATGAAGTGTTTCCCGTCGGTGTTGTCCAGGCACTGTTTGTAGAAGGTGGAGAGGTCGTTGCCCTGGAAGCCGCCCTCCTCGGTCGGGGTGAGCCGCACGTCCGCTCGCAGTGACTTGTCGGGAAGCGTGAGGTCGACGGCCTGGTTCGTGGTGAAGAACGGGAACTCGTCGCAGGTCTTCCCGTCTCCCTTCACTTTGAGATCAGCGCAGGCGTTGGGCTTGAAGGGCGCCGTGTAGTACCACGTGCGGCTGTAGTTGTTCGGCGGGCCGCCGGCGAGTCTGCCGTTCAGGCTGTAGGCCGGGTAGTACCACGCGGCCCGGCGCGGGTCGTTCCCCAGCCCGGTGTTCATGGCGTCCACGATGTGCTGGCCGGTCTCCGGCATGGGCCTGAACTTGAAGTTCTTCGCCCCGGGCACGTACACGACCACGTCGTCGCCGCACCCCCTGGCGGGTGGGGCGGTGTGGCCCTGCTGGACCGCACACGCCTGGTCGATGAGTCCCTTGAGTATCTGGTCGTGGCCCCCGTCCCACGCGAACGGCAGGTTGTGCTCCGCGGTCAACTGCTTCGTCGTCTTGATCACCTCGGCGTACATCTTCAGGCTGTTGTACCACTCGCCGTGGTCGCCGCCCCAGTTGCCAAAGGTGTCGAAGTCGGTGTTGAAGTTGATGGGGTACTCGAACATGCTGCCGATGGTGAGCTCGGTGGGGAAGAGGATCGCGAGGAGGACGCCCAGCGCGAGTCCCAGGCCGATGCCTTCGGCCGCGACGATGAGGAACGAGGCTACCGCCTCGGCCCCCACCGCTTCCGCCACGACCTCGCCGGCCTCCGCTGCGGTCTGGATGACCTCTATACATTCATTGGGCTGCTCGGCGCACCATCTGATCGGTTCCACCACCGGACTCGGTACGAACGCCGGCGCGATGCCGCCGGTGGTGCCTTCCATTGAGGAGATCACCGGTCCGCGGCGGCCCGGTGCCACCGAGTGCAAGAGGTTGGTGATGTCGTCGGCGCACTTGAACACCTGGTTACCGGACACCGGCGAGGAGCCGATGCAACTGCTGTTGGTCACGTGGTAGCAGCCGTCGAAGATGAACTTGCTGCCCGCCGGTACCGTCACCTGACCGCGCACGCTCGGCGAGCTGTAGAAGCTGCCGCCCATCGCGGCGCACCGCGAGCTCTCGCTGGCGATCAGCGCAACGGTCGCCTCCGGGACCACGGGCGGGGTGGTGGTGGTCGTGAACGTGCTGGTCAGCATCCGCGATTGCGTGCCGTCCGCGGCCGATGCCCGGATCTGGAGCATGTACGGGGTTCCTTGGTCGAGACCCGTGATCGGATAGCTGATCACGTCCTGAGCCGTGCACGGGCTGGCCGGGTTACCGCCGGCATCCTGGCAGTACGCGTCGAACGCGAAATCCTCCACCGGCGCACCGTCGAGGAAGGCGCTGTAGGTGGCGTCCGTGGCAGGGCTGGGATGCCACGTCGCGACGGCGGAGCCCTCCTCCGGCCTGACGACCAGGTCGGTGTCTGGGTTCGGTGGCGGCGGCGGCGCAAGGGTCGTGAACGAGACCGTGGCGGGCGTTGTCGACTTGTTGCCGGCCAGGTCCACGGCGATCACGGAGACGGTGTGGCCGGTGGACGGCGACAGGCCGGTGATCGCGTACGAGCGGGTCCCGACCGTGGTCCGCACGGCGGTCCCCCGGTCGATGCTGACCTCGTAGCCGGCCAGGCCGTAGTTGTCGGTGGCCGCGCCCCAGGTCACCTTCGCCCCGGTGGAGGTGATGTTGCTGACCGAAAGGCCCGGCACGTTGCTGGGCGGGATCAGATCGACCGCTGTGAACGAGCGCAGAATCCGCGCCGACCGCTTCGGGTCGCGCTCGGCGCGGGCACACAGCTGGTTCGCACCGAGGTGCGGCGGGCGCAGGCTGGTGGTCCACGATGCGGCCCAGGCCGGCACCCCACCCGGCGGCGGGCCGAGGACGAACTCGGATGAGGTCACCGGATCGTCCGACACGTCGACCATCGTCGCCTGCTTGTGCAGGATCCCGGCGATCGTGATCTTCCCGTGCTCGTCGACCGCGGCCTGCGCGTCGGCCGCCGGTACGTCGACCCGTAGCCGGATGGAGGGGTGGTTCTCCTCCGGCCCGGTCATACCGGCGCATCCACCCGGGCCAGCACCCGGGTCAGGCGGCACCTTGGCCAACGCCGGCGTCGCCCAGGCGACGGAGAGAACGAGGGAGACCGCGACTGCGGTTGCCAGCAAGGAACGGCCGACGTATCGATTGCGCATTTTTGCCCCCGTGCAAACGATCAGGTGTGGTGACCATGGACCTGTCTTGATAGCGCGCCGTAATTATGTACCTGTGTCGATGGCCTGTCCACGGACTTTCGTGGTGAGCTGGTCACCGTCGCAGATGCGACAGGCGGTATAGGCACTCCGCTAACCCGGTTCTGCCGCCCGCGAACGTTGACCGCACCCCAGTTCACCCGGATGTGCAGCGCCGTCGGCGGCCAGCTACCCCTGCTCGCTCATTGCAACTGGTGGAGAGCAGAGCACATCAACAAGGGCCTACTGAACCGGTTGATGGACATCCGCACATCGGCTTGACAGTGCACCTGGGTGCTCGCACCGGAGGCGGCCTGCATGCCCTACCGCCGCTGGTCGGCTGAGCCCAGCCCGACCTCCCACCGAGCCTCATCATCGCCTCATGCTCTCCTTCTTGAAGTGCTCGAGATCCACGGTGGCGCGAGGATGGTCGCCCGAGGCATGACCGACAGCCAGAAGCAAGTTGCCGCCGCCCCATCCCGGTGAGCAGGGCAAACGTGGAGTGCGTAGCCCTCTCCCTGGACGACGCGAGGTAGACAGTTTCACTCCGCGCTCACACGGCTCGCAGCCGCTGGCCGGTGCGCCTAGCATGAGATCGACGAACCTCCCGAGCGCCCCATCACCGGCAGATCCGGTTGGCCACCGGCCTCCCCCCATATGCTCGTCCTGAGCGCCGTCGAACAGCCGATGCGCGGGCTTCAACTCGTGGTCGCGGACGCCGACGCGGCTCGGCGTGAGCTGCTCGATCGGGCGTGAAATGGAGCGAGATCACGGCGGTCGATCAATGCGACGGCGGCACGTTGTTCGGCTTCCGCGGTCCGGATGGCAGTACCTGGGCCGTTCAGCAGCTGAAGGTCCGTGCGGACAAGAGCCGCTGATCCCGATCGAGCATCGCGGCCGACTGGGGAGCCTGGCCGTTGCCTCACGATCACCGACCAGACATACCGCCACGAGGCTGCCGTCCGTCGGGAACAGCCAGCTGCACTTGTCCGCGGATGAGAGGGAGGCGGTGGCGGGTCAGCCGGGCACACGGACCTGAGGCACCGATGAGTTTCGGGCGCGGTTGAAGTCGGTACCGGCGAGCAGCGGACGAACCGGCTGGTGCCGGTCTACCGGTTGCGAACCACAAGCACTCGCAGGAGGCGACAATGAGCGACACCGAGCCGCAGACGGCGGGCGGGAAGGTGCTGTGGCATTTCACGATGTCCGTGGACGGGTTCGTGGCGGGGCCGAACCACGAGATGGACTGGATGACCGGGATCTCAGTCCGTCCGGGCCTGGTCGACGAGTACGTCCAGACCACGGGCGCCGTGCTGGGGGGTCGCGATGGTTGGGACCGGGCCGTGGGCGACAGCCGCCCGTACGGCGACGCCTGGGACGGACCGATCTTCGTGCTCACCCACCACCCCGAGGATGCCACACCCGCCGACGGGGTGACGTTCCTCGACTGTGACCCGGCCGAGGCGGTGCGGATCGGGCTGGCAGCGGCCGGCGGTAGGAACCTCGAAGTGTTCTCGCCGACCATCGGGCGTCAGCTCCTCGAAGTGGGCCTGATCGACGAAATCGACCTGCACATCGCACCCGTCCTGCTCGGCGAAGGCATCCGGCTCTACGACAACCCCGGCGGCGCGCCGATCCGCCTCCACCGGGTCGGCGAAGGCGACCCCGCCTCGGTCGTCAACGTGCGCTACCGACCCACCACAACGGCGACGTCCCCCTCGGAGAGTGTCGGGGTGACGAAGCGGTAGCGGTTGGTGTCGGTCCACCGCGGGACCGGTGTTGCAGTGCCGGGCGGGCGACGGGATACCGGTTCTGCTGGTCGCGCTGCCATGGCTGGTGCTGCTGTTCGCGACCCGGGGTGGCATCTGGTCCCGGCCTGCCCGGCGTCGGGCGATGCTGGTAGTGGGCACCGTCCTGGCCGTCCACCTCGCGATCCAGACCACGCTGGGCCTGTCCACCGTCGAGGACGCGATCCTTTCGGCTCTGCCCAGCGACCTCCAGATCCGGCTGAGTCACCTGATTGGCTGGTCTGTGGACGCCTATCCGGTGGAGGCCGGCGCCTCGATCCTGTTGGTGTGCCTGGCGCTGGTGTTCGCTCCGGCACTGGCGCGGCGCTGGCCCGCGCTGCGGTCGCTACGCTCGGCGCGGATGCGCCCGGCCGGGCGGCGCGGCATGGCGGCGACACTGGCCACTCTCGCGGTCGCCGTCCCGGCCGGCGAGGCGGCGTACATCTGGCTAGTGGTCCGGCAACTGCGCTCGGGCGCGCAGCGGCGTCACCCGTCGACGGTCAAGCGCGGGGTGGCCGGTAGTCCCTGGCTCATTGCCTGCGCAGCAGGTCGTCCGCGGCCAGCCGGTCGAGCGGGGGCGACTCGGGGGGCTGCTCCTCGGCCGCCCCGCCGTTCGCGATGTCGCTGTGGCCGGGCCACCAGGCCGGGTGGCCGATGACTGCGGTCAGCGACGGCACCAGGAACATCGACATGACGAACGCGGACAGCAGGATGCCCATCGCGACCGAGAAGCCGATCTGCTGGAGGAACGACACCGGGGCGAGCGCCAGGGCGGCGAATGTGCCGGCGAGGATGACACCGGCGGCGGCGACCGACGGGCCGGCGTGCTCGACGCCGAGCGCGGCGGCGGCTCGCGGTTCGTGGCCGGCCCGTGCTTCCTCGCGTAACCGGGCGATCATGAGGATGTTGTAGTCGGTGCCGATGGCGAGCACGAAAAGGTACAGCACGATCGGGAGCTGGAAGGTCACGCCGGGTTTGCCGACGGCGTCCTGGAACAGGTAGACGGCGGCGCCGAGGGTGGCGGCGAAGTTGAGCAGCACGGCGATGACCAGGTAGACCGGTGCGACGAGGCTGCGCAGCAGCAACGCGAGGATGATCGCGATGAGCACGGCCGCGACCGGCAGGATCACCGACAGGTCCCGGTTGTTGGCCGAGTTGATGTCGGCGAAGATGGCTGTAGTGCCGCCGACGAGCACCGTGGTACCCGGCGGCGCGGCGGCGTGCAGATCGCCGCGCAGCCTGTCGTGTACCAGCGCGATCGCCTGGTTGGACACCGGGTTCCCGTTGAGCAGTACGTCGAAGCGGGCCACCGTGCCGTTGGTGGCGGTGACCGGTGGCTGCACCCGACCCACGCCCGGCACCTTCGCCGCGGCGCCGGCGAACGCGTCGAGCTGGGCAGTCGTCAACCGCCCGCCGCCGGTGGTGGTCAGGTACGCCTCGGTCGGGTTGAGCGCGCCCTGCGGGAAGCCGCGTTGCAGGTCTCTGGTGGCCAGCGCGGACTCGGTCGTGGTCGGGAAGCCGGCGGCGAAG
>JBKPCQ010000054.1:0-15069 GCA_046727455.1 Actinomycetota bacterium
ATCCACGATCCCCAGGAACGGCAGGGTACCGGCGGTGAAGGCAGCCACGCATTCCTCATTCGCGGCGTTGTAGATCGCCGGCCGGCAGTGCCCGGCGCGCCCGGCCGCCTTCGCCAGGCGGACCGCCGGAAACGCCGCCTCGTCCAGCGGCCGCAGCTCCCAGTCGTGCGCGGCGGTCCAGTCCACCGCCGCGGCGGCGCCGGCCACCCGGTCCGGCCAGGCCAGCGCGAGCGCGATCGGCAGGCGCATGTCCGGCGGGCTGCACTGGGCGAGCGTCGACCCGTCGTGGAACTCGACCAGCGAGTGGATGACCGACTGGGGATGGATCATGACCTCGATCGCGTCGTACCCGATGCCGAACAGCTCGTGCGCCTCGATGACCTCCAGGCCCTTGTTGACCAGGGTGGCCGAGTTGATCGTGACGACCGGCCCCATGTCCCACGTCGGGTGCGCGAGCGCCTGCCGCGGCGTGACGCCGGTCAGCTCGGCGCGGGTACGCCCCCGGAAGGCGCCGCCGCTCGCGGTCAGGACCAGCCGGCGTACCTCCCCCGGCGCGCCGCCGCGCAGGCACTGGGCCAGCGCCGAGTGCTCCGAGTCGACCGGCACGATCTGGCCCGGCCGGGCCACCGCGCGGACCAGCGGGCCGCCGGCCACCAGCGACTCCTTGTTGGCAAGCGCGAGCTGCCGCCCCGCGCGCAGCGCGGCCAGGGTCGGGGCCAGCCCGAGCGAGCCGACGACCCCGTTGAGCACGGTGTGGCAGGGCCAGCTCGCCAGCTCGGCCATCGCGTCCGGCCCGGCCAGGATCTTCGGGATCCGGAAGCGGCCGGTCGGGTACCCGCGCCGCTGGGCCTCGGCGTAGAACGCGAGCTGCAGGTCCTGTACCACCGAGGCCCGCGCCACGCCGACCACGTCGACGCCCAGCTCCAGCGCCTGCGCGGCGAGCAGCGCCACGTTGCCGCCGCCCGCGCCCAGCCCCACCACCCGGAACCGGTCCGGCGCGTGCCGGACGACGTCGATCGCCTGGGTGCCGATGGACCCGGTGGAGCCGAGCAGGACGATCTCGCGAGGGGACGGGGTCACCCCGCCATTGTCGCCGACCGCCGCGGCGTTAGCGTGGGGCGGTGCGACTGGCGACGTGGAACGTCAACTCGGTCACCGCGCGGCTGCCCCGGCTGCTCGACTGGCTCGCCGGTACCAAGCCGGACGTGGTGTGCCTGCAGGAGACCAAGACCGCCGTTTTCCCGGCCGAGGAGGTCGAGCGGCTCGGGTACGAGGTGGCCGCGCACGGCGACGGCCGGTGGAACGGCGTGGCCGTGCTGTCCCGGGTCGGGCTCGACGAGGTGACCACCGGGTTCCCCGGCGAGCCCGGGTTCCCCGACGCGGAGACCCGGGCGGTCGGCACGACGTGCGCCGGCATCCGGATGTGGTCGGTGTACGTCCCCAACGGGCGCACCGTGGGCTCCGAGCACTACGCGTACAAGCTGGCGTGGCTCGCGGCCCTGCGGTCGGCGTTGTCGGGCGAGCTGTCCCGGTACCCCCGGCTGGTCCTGTGCGGCGACTTCAACGTCGCACCGACCGACAAGGACGTGTGGGACCCGGCCGCGTTCGTCGGCGCGACCCACGTGACCGGGCCGGAGCGCGCCGCCGTGGCCGCGCTGCTCGACCTGGGCCTCGTCGATGTGGTGCCCCGGCCGTTGAAGGGCTCGAACCCGTTCACGTACTGGGACTACCGGGCCGGGATGTTCCACCAGGACATGGGCATGCGGATCGACCTCGTGTACGCCACGGCGCCGGTCGCCGGCGACGTGACGGACGCGTACATCGACCGGGAGGTGCGCAAGGGCAAGGGCCCGTCCGACCACGCCCCGATCGTGGTGGATCTCTAGTCGTCGAGCAGTTCGCCCGGGTCGATGGAGAACGGGAACGGCTCGGTCATCGCGAAGGTCGTACCGGCGGCGCACGCGAGCACCGGCTCGTACTCGCCGTCGATCAGCTCGTGCAGGACTATCGCCGGTACCCGCCGCCGGAACTCGATCCGCATGAACCATGGGACCTTGGCAGCGGCGTAGACGCGGGGCCGGTCGATGACGTCCTTGGGGCGGTGGCCGTCCGACACGATCTCCACCAGCATGACGGCATCGGCGATGTCCATGGCTGCCTGACCGGCGCCGGACTTGCGGAACACCGAGACGTCGGGGATGTACAGCTCGTCGCCGTCGATGACGTTGACCTCCGGGTAGGCCCGGAACCCGACCTGGCGTGCCGCCGGCCGGAGCCTGTGCAATAGTTGCGCCGCAACGATCTGGTGATCCACTCCGGCGTGAGGGGACAAAATCAGACTCCCGTGGAAGACCTCGACCTTGGGACCATTCGTCTCGGGCAGCAGCTGCATGGCCAGCTTGGCGGTCCACCGGTCGACCGACGCACGGAGCCCCTCGTCGAAGGTCGGAGTCTTGGAGAAGTCGTCGAGATCAGGTGCGGCCATGGCGTTTTCACCACCCTTCATCCGGTCTCACCCTACCCAACCGGGGTCGGTTCGGGTGCCCGCACCGGCTCCGGCTCGGCGGACTCGCGGATGCCGTACCGGCGGTACAGCCGGCCCAGCGGCCCCGGCGCCCACCAGTTCCACCGGCCGAGCAGCCGCATCGACGCCGGTACCAGCAGCGCGCGGACGAGCGTCGCGTCCACGAAGATCCCGGTCACCATGCCGATCCCGACCAGCTTGAGGAACGCGGTGCCGCCGGCCGCGAACCCACCCACCACGATGATCAGCAGCAGCGCGGCCGACGTGATGATCTTCCCGGTGCGCTGGAGTCCCGTGGCGACGGCGGTCGCGTTGTCGGCGCCCCCGTCCCACTCCTCGCGGATCCGGGAGAGCAGGAACACCTCGTAGTCGGTGGCGAGGCCGAACAGTACCGCGATCATCAGGATCGGGTTGGTCGGCTCGATGAACCCGGTCGGCGTGAAGCCGAGCCAGGATGCGAAGTGGCCCTCCTGGAAGATGAACACGATCGCACCGAAGGCGGCGCCCAGTGAAACGACGTTGAGCACGATCGCCTTCACCGGCAGGATGACCGAGCCGAACGCGAGGAACAGCAGCACGAACGTAACAAGGGCGACGAACAACCCCATCCAGGGCAGCGTGGCGCCCAGCCGGTGGAGCTGGTCCAGCAGGTCGGCGGTGGTTCCGGTGACGCCGAGGGTGGTACCGGGCTCCGGGTGCAGCGCCCGGAGGTCCCGGACGACCTGGCGGGCGTCGGAGCCGGTCGGCTCGCCGGGGTACGCGACGCTGAAGAGCACGGCGTCGCCCCTGGCCGCGACGACGGAGACGCCCGTCACGTGCGGTACCGCGCCGATCCGCTGCCCCAGCGCGGGTACCCCGGCCTGGTCCACCCCCGTGGCGAGGACCTGGACGGGGTACGCGCTGGTGGCCGGGAACTCCTTGGCCAGCCGCTCGTCCACGGTCCGGCTCTGGGTACCGGTGGGCAGTACGCGCGTGTCCGCGCCACCGAAGGCGATGTGGGTCACCGGGGTGGCGAGGACCAAGAGGATCGCCAGGACCCCGACGACGTACAGCCAGGGGCGGCGCATGACGCTGTGGGCCAGCCGTGCCCAGGCGCCCCGGTCGTCGCCGGCCGCCCGGCGGCGGGCACCCGGCAGCGGGATGCGCAGCGCGTTGATCCGGTGGCCGGAGACGGCGAGCCCGGCGGGCAGGATGGTCAGCGCCGCGAGCATCGCGACCGCGACGGCGGCCATGCCGCCGTACGCCATGGACCGGAGGAACGGCTGCGGGAACAGCAGCAGGCTGGCCAGTGCGAGGGTGACGGTGACGCCGGAGACCGCGACGGTACGCCCGGCGGTTGTCATGGTCCGGACCACGGCGGTCCGCTTGTCGTGCCCGGCGCGCAGCTCCTCGCGGAACCGGCTGACGACGAACAGCGAGTAGTCGATCGACAGGCCGAGGCCGATCAGCGTGATGATGTTGATCGCGAAGACCGACACGTCGGTGACGTAGGTGAGCAGACGGGTCACGATGAGCGCGCCGAGGATCGAGAGGCCACCGATGACGAGCGGCCACAGCGCGGCGACGACGCTGCCGAAGATCAGTACCAGCAGCACCAGCAGGATCGGCATGGACAGGCTCTCGGCGCGCTGGATGTCACGGGAGGTGACCTCGCTGGCGTCGTCGGTGAACGGCTCGATGCCGCCGAACTGCGTGGTCACCCCGTCCCCGGCGACGAGGAGGTCCTTGATCGCCCGGTACTGCTTGATCTTGGCGTCGTCGCCGCCCGGTTGCAGCCGGATCAGGGCGTAAGTGGCGTGCCGGTCTCGGGAGACCAGGTTGGGCGCGGCCGTGTCGTAGAACGACACCACCGTACTCACCTCGGGCCGCTGCCCGACGCGGGCCAGGGCGCCGGTCACGGCGGCCCGGAACGCCGGGTCGTCGACGGTGCGGTCCGGGCTGGAGTACAGGGCGATGACGTCGCCCCGGTGCTCGCCCAGCCGCTCGGTCATCTGCTGCCGGACCTTGCTCGCCGCGGTGTTGGGGTCGTTGAAGCCGCCGGCGGACAGCGAGCCGAACACGCCGGTACCCCACGCCACCCCGGCGACCACCAGCGCGACACCGGCGGCCAGTACCGCCCACCTGGCCCTCGCCACAAAACGTCCCCAGCGCTCGAACATGGCTCCCCCATCCGCGACGTCGTAGGCTGGATGCAGTGCGAAACTGCGAACACCGTTAACTATGCCAACGGCGTTCACGGTCGGTCAAGGGGGGTTTGAGCATGACCGCCGCAACATCCTCGCGTCGCGCGCGGCATCGGGCCGCCACCTGCTGCGAGATCAAGCAGACCGCCCGCCGGCTCGTCGTGACGAACGGCCCGACCGCGATCTCCCTCCGGGCCATCGGCCGCGAGCTGGGCATGTCCGCCGCCGCGCTGTACCGGTACTTCCCCAGCCTCGAAGCGCTCGTCGCCGAGGTCTGCGCCGACGTGTACGACGAGCTGCGCGCCGCGGTGACCGCCGCCGGCGAGCCCGAGTCGTCCGCCGCCGCGCAGCTCATCGCCATGGCGCGCGAGTTCCGCCGCTGGTCGGTCACGCATCCGCAGGAGTTCGCCCTGCTGTTCGGCACCCCGGTACCCGGGGTGGCCGAGATGGAGGAGAACCCGTCCCCCGACCACCCCGGGGCCCGGTTCGGCGCGGTGTTCATGGAGCCGTTCGCCCGGCTCTGGGCAGAGCTGGGCATGCCGACCTCGTCCGACGACGAGGAGCTGCGGCGGCGCATCGCCCCGATGTACGTCGCGCACGGCGAAGGGCTGCCGCCCGCCGCGATGTACACGCTGCTCATCGGCTGGATCCGGTTGTACGGCGTGGTGGCCCTGGAGGTGTTCGGGCACCTGCGCTGGGCCACGGACGACGTGGAGCCGCTCTTCGAGGCCGAGCTGGCCGCCTTCGTCGAGCAGCTCGCCGTAAGGTGGCGGGCATGACGACCCGGCCCCCGGCGCGTGCCGACGCCGTGATCATCGGGGCCGGGCACAACGGCCTGGTCTCCGCGGTCCTGCTCGCCCGGGCCGGCCTGTCCGTCGTGGTCCTGGAGGCCGCCGACGTGATCGGCGGGGCCGCCCGGACCGAGCACCCGTTCGCGAAGGTGCCGGAGCTGGGCCAGTCCACCGGCTCGTACCTGCTCGGGCTCATGCCGCCCGAACTGCTGCGCACGCTCGACCTGACGATCCCGGTCCTGCGCCGCGACCCGCACTACTTCCTGCCCACGCCGGACGGCCGGTACCTGCTGTTCGGCCGCGACCGGGAAGCCAGCCGGGAGCAGCTCACCCGGTTCTTCTCGGCGGCCGACGCGGCCGCCGACGACGCGATGCACGCCGAGCTGGCCGCACTGCGCGACGACGTGGGGCCGGCCTGGCTGGCCGAGCCGGTGCCCGTCGAAGAGACCGCCGAGCGCTACGTGCGGCCCGCGCTGCGCCAGGTCTTCGTCGATCTGGTACGCGGATCCGTCGCCGACTACCTGGCCCGCTTCGAGTTCCGCTCGGAGCTGCTGGTCGCGATGTACGCGGTGACCGACGGGGTGTCCGGGCTGGCCGCCGGGCCGGACGACCCCGGCACCGGCAACAACTTCCTCGCCCACAACATGTGCCGGCTGCCCGGCTCGGACGGCACCTGGATGATCGCGGCCGGCGGCATGGGTACCGTCTCGCGCACTTTCGCCGGGGCCGCGACGCGGGCCGGCGCGGTGATCGTCCCGGGCACGCCGGTCTCCGCGGTCCTCCTGAACGGAGGAGCGGTCAGCGGTGTCCATACGGCGGACGGGCAGGAGATCGGGGCGGGCGTGGTGCTCGGCGCCTGCGACCCGTACCGGCTGATGTCCCTCGTCGACCTGCCCCCGCCACTCGTGGCGCATATGGAGGCGATCCGCCGTCCCGGTACCACACTCAAGGTCAACATGGCGCTGTCCGACCTGCCCCGCTTCTCCTGCCTACCCGACGGCGCCCCGAGCCCGTTCGGCTCGACGATCCACCTGCTGCCCGGATCATCCGCGGGAGACGCGCCGATGGCCCGGCTGCGCGGGATGTGGGCCGACGTCCGCGCCGGGCGGGTCCCCGCCGAGCCGACCATCGAGTGGTACCTGCACACGACCGTCGACCCGTCGCTGCGCGACCCCGCCGGGCACCACTCGTCGGCACTGTTCGTGCAGTCCGTGCCGTACGGCGCCGACTGGGACGCGCTCCTGCCGTCCTATGTGGACAATCTGCTCGCCATCTGCGACCGGTACGCCCCGGGGACGTCGAAGCTGGTGGTCGACACGTTCCCGCTGACCCCGCCGGGGATCGAAGCGCATTTCGGCATCACCGGCGGGCACATCCACCACGTGGACAACACGGTCTCGTTCACCGACCGGATGCCCTACGTGACCGGGGTACCGGGCCTGTACGCGGGCAGTGCCGGCTGCTACCCCGCCGGCAGCGTGATCGGCGCCGCCGGCCACAACGCCGCGCGCCGCATCCTCGCGGACCTCGGCCGCTGAGACGGTGCAGAAGGTGGCGCGCGCTCCGCTCGCGCTAGTCCGCCGCCGGGGACGCCGGATCCGCGCGGGAGGCGCGGATCTCGTGGCCGACGCTCGTCAGGCAGCGCCCGCTGGCCAGGTCGAACTGCCAGCCGTGGAGCTGGCAGGTCAGCTTGTTGCCCGCCACGATCCCGAACCGGCTCAGGTCGGCCTTCAGGTGCGGGCAGCGCCGCTGCACGCGCCAGCCGTCCAGCGTGATGTCCTCGGCGTCGACGTGTCGCTGGTGCTCGTCGTACCAGCCCTCGGCGTACTGGAGCCGCTCCTCCGACAGGCACTTGAAGAACGCGTAGACGAACTCGTTGTACTGGCCGATCCGCGCGGCGGAGAACCGGCAGGACAGGAACAGCGAGTTGACCCAGTCGACCTCGCCGATGTGCAGCAGGTGCTCCACCAGGGCCCGGCCGGTGCGGAAGCGGTACCGGACCTTCTCGTCGGCGTACGGGCGGACCTGCTTGCCGGGGAAGTCCACGACGATCGACTCGACGACCTCACCGGCCTCGTCGGTCAGGTCGAAGCGCACCGGGCCGCCGACGCCGGTGGCCAGGTAGATCGACTCGTCCAGCAGCGGTTCGAGCCGCATCTTCAGCTCGCCGAGCACGTCGACCTCGGGATGCCGCCAGGTGGCTTTCGCCGCCTCGATGACCGGCCGCTGGCGTGCCTGCATGGCGCGCAGGTGCGCCTCCTTGTTCGCGAAGAACTCGCCCAGGTCGGGCACCGGGTGGGTCACCTGGCAGTCGTCGGCGGTCAGCGACGCGACCGAGCCGGGCAGCAGGACCACCGAGTTGGTACCGCCGACCTTCGCGTACTCCGCCACGAACCTCCACTGGTCGGGGAAGATGTTGCCCTCGTCGCTGCCGAGGTCGTTGAACTGCCACAGCTCGTCGTCGAGGAAGCACGGCGGCCCGGCGATCGGGAACACGTGCGACGCCCGCAGATCGGCGATGTACCGGAAGGTCCGGTCGAACTGCCGGTCCCGCTTCTGCTTGCCGAAGGCCGTCCTGGCGGCGTGCGGCAGCTCGTACACCATCGGGTACCAGATCGCGCCGGAGAACTGGAGCAGGTGCGCGTGCACGTGGCCCAGCTCCGCGAAGCGCGCCAGGTCGGCCGGCCGGGCGTCGTTCTGGTTGAGCAGCCGGGTCCCGTCGTGCTCCAGCCACAGCGACGAGTCGCCGATCGGGCCGTCGGTCGGCGAGGTCAGCGCCTGGATCATGATCTTGAGGCCGCCGTCCAGCTCGTGCACCTCGTCGGACACCGTCCGGAGGAACGAGGTGAAGCCCAGCTCGCGGAGCTGGTCCTCCAGTTCGCTGGTCGGGTACTCGGGAAGCAGGACGGTGGCGCGTTTGTCGACGAAGTCTCTTAACAACGCGGCGTCGAAGTGGTCCCGGTGCAGGTGGGAGACGTAGAGGTAGTCGGTGTCGCCGAGGCTGTCCCAGTCGAGCCCGGAGTTGTCCGGGAAGGGGAACCAGGACGCGAAGTACGCGGGGTTCACCCACGGGTCACACAGGATGCTTCCGGCGGGGGTGTCGATCCGCAGGCTCGCGTGGCCGGTACCGGTGATGCGCACCCGTCGAAGCTACCGGACCCGCCGGCGGTGCCGTACCGGCGCCTGGGAGACTAGCGCCGTACGACCACTCCGGCTCGGCGGCGTCTGACGCCGCGCCACGACCCGGAGTGATCGCCGCCCAGACGAGAGGGATCCGAACGTGGCAGCCGAAGAGGAAGTCACCTCACCCGACCAGCACAAGCCCGGCCCGGTCCGGGCCGCCCGCATCGGCGCCGTCGTGGTCGCCGGGTCCCTGCTGGCCATGATCTGCGGCAACCACAAGGGCCGGATCGAGGACATCTTCCTCATCGTGACCGCGGGCCTGATCGTGGCGGCGCTCGTCGGCGACTGGCTGCTCCACAAGAACGGCCTTCGCTGATCAGCGGCGCCGCAGGATGATGTCGCGTACCTCGCGCAGTGCCTGGTCCACCTCGGCCTCGAAGTAGCCGCCCGGCACCAGGTTGAACTGCCCCGGATCCAGCTCGGTGTCGTGGACCGGCGCGCCACGGCCGGACATGGACGCGATGATGCCCTCGAACAGCCGGTCCACCTGGTTCGGGTCGTATCCGCTGCCGAAGCGGCGCGGGACGAAGGTGCGCCGTAGCTGGTCGATGCGCTGGATCTCGCCGCCGCCCGCGACCTGGCCCGCCGGGGGCCCGGCGTCGGGCATCCTGATCTCGGTGGTCATGTCCGCCCTACCGTGCCGGCCCGGCTCGAAGGCACCGAAGCCGCCACCGAAGTTGCCGGTGGGTTCGTCGTAACGCCCCGGCTCGTCGTACCGGGCCGGCTCGTCGAACCGGCCGAACCCACCGCCGGCCGGCGCGGGCATCGGCGGCTGCGGCCGCATCGGCGGTTGCATCGGGGGCTGCATGGGCGGCTGGGACACCGGCGGCGGGCCCATCGGCCGGTCGTCCCGTACCGGCGGCAACATCCGGTCCTCGCGCATCGGTGGGGGCATCGGGGCCATCCGGTCGTCCCGGGCCGGCGGCAGCGCGCGGTCGTCGCGCATCGGCGGCGGCCCGTGCCGGTCCGGCCCGCGCATCGGCACGAAGCCGCCGCGCTCCTCCAACTCGCCGAGCTGCCGCTCGACCCGGTCGAGGTGCAGGTCAACCTGCCATTCGTCGTAACCGCCGAACCGCACCCGGAAGACCACGTCATGGACTTCCTGGGCGGTGACGGGCGCCGAGGTCTCCCCGTTGAGGGTCGCCTCGACCCGGTCGAGGAAGGAGTCCACCTCGTCGACCTTGTACCCGCGACGCAGCGCCCGGCGCCGGAACCGCTGACCCTGACTCGCCACTATCCCGCCTTTCCCGTGCTCGACCCCGGGCCCGTGTTCACTGCTCTGTCTCCGTCGCGGCGAGCTGGCCGCACGCGCCGTCGATCTCGCGGCCCCGGGTGTCGCGTACCGTCGTCGGTACCCCGGCCACCCGCAGCCGCCGGACGAACTCCCGCTCCACCGGTTTGGGGCTGGCGTCCCAACGGCTACCGGGTGTCGGGTTGAGCGGGATCAGATTGACATGCGCGAGCCGTCCGGCCAAGAGGCGACCAAGGAGATCGGCCCGCCAGGGGTGGTCGTTCACGTCTTTGATCATGGCGTACTCGATCGAAACCCGCCGACCCGTGCGCTCCGCGTACCCCCACGCGGCGTCGAGCACCTCGGCGACCTTCCAGCGCTGGTTGACCGGTACCAGCTCGTCGCGCAGCTCGTCGTCGGGGGCGTGCAGGGACAGCGCGAGGGTGACCGCGAGGCCCTCGTCGGCGAGCCGGCGCATGGCCGGTACGAGCCCGACGGTGGAGACCGTGACGTGCCGCTGGGACAGGCCCAGGCCACCGGGGGCCGGCTCGGTCAGCCGGCGTACCGCCTCGATCACCCGCGCGTAGTTGGCCAGCGGCTCCCCCATGCCCATGAACACCACCCGGGAGAGCCGCGACGGGCAGCCGCGCAGCGGGTCCCGGACGGCCTCGCCGGCCAGCCAGACCACCTGGTCGACGATCTCCGCGGTGGACAGGTTGCGGGTCAGCCCGGCCTGGCCGGTGGCGCAGAACGGGCAGCCCATGCCGCAGCCGGCCTGGCTGGACACGCACGCGGTAACCCGGTCGGGGTATCCCATCAGCACGCTCTCGACGCGCGCGCCGTCGTGCAGCCGCCACAGTGTCTTCCGGGTCGCGCCGCCGTCGCACCTCAGCTCGCGTACCGCCGTCAGAAGCGCGGGCAGCAACGCCCCCGCCAGCCGCCCGCGGGCGGCGACCGGGATGTCGGTCATCGCGTCGGGGTCGCGGACCAGGCGGCCGAAGTAGTGCGTGGACAGCTGCCCGGCCCGGAACTCCTGCTCCCCCAGGGCCGCGACGGCCGCCCGGCGGCCGACCGGGTCGAGGTCGGCGAGGTGACGGGGCGGCGGGGCGGCGGAACGCCGGCCCGGTGGCGGCGTGTCAAGTACGGGCAGCGTCGTCATGGTGGTCCCAGTGTCCCACGTCAACCCCCGGGTCCTGCGGGAACCAGAACAGAGAACAGGACGAAGGCGGTCGGCGCGGCGAAGAGGATCGAGTCGAGCCGGTCCATCAGGCCACCGTGGCCGGGCAGCAGGTGGCTCATGTCCTTGATCCGTAGGTCCCGCTTGAGGAGGGATTCGGCGAGATCGCCGAGCACCGCGGCGGCTGACACCCCGAGACCGAACAGCGCGCCGTGCCACCACGGCACGTGGAACAGGAAGTACAGCATCAGGGCGCCTCCGATCGCGGCGATCAGCAGCGAGCCGGCGGTGCCCTCCCAGGACTTCTTCGGGCTGACCGTGGGCGCCATCGGGTGGCGGCCGAAGAAGACCCCGGCGACGTACCCTCCGGTGTCGGACAGCACCACCGTGGCCAGGGTGACGATCACCCGGACGGCGCCGTCGGTGGGCCGGACGAGCAGGACCCCGAAGCTGGCGAGAAACGGCACGTAGACCGCGATCAGCACGGCCGCGAGCGCGTCGCGGTGGTAGCCGGCGGGGCCGTCGGCCAGCCGCCACACCATCGCCGCGAGCACGGTCAGGACCAGCCCGATGAACAGCGCCTCGGCACCGGCGTACCAGGCCAGCGCGATCATCACGCAACACCCGCCGAGCAGCGGTACCAGTGGCGCGCGCGGGCCCCCGTCGTGCGCCACCGCCCGGACCATCTCCCAGACCCCCACGACCGCCGCGGCCGCCACCACGAACAGGAAGGCCGGCCGCCAGAACAGCAGGGAGGCGAGCACCACCGCGCCGAGGCTGGCACCGACGGCGATGGCCGCCGGCAGGTTGCGCCCGGCGCGCCCGTTGGTGGCGGCCGGTGGCGGCGCCGTCCGGACCACCAGGTGGTACTCGTCGGGCGTGGCCGGCTCGGGCTCCTCATGCCGGGTGCGGTGCCGGGCCCGCAGGTCCTGCTCGGTGGGGTCGAGGTATGACATCAGACCTCGAGCAGCTCGGCTTCCTTGTGTTTGACGAGCTCGTCGACGTGGGCGGTGTACCGGTGGGTCAGGTCGTCGAGCTCCTTCTCCGCCCGCCGGACCTCGTCCTCCCCGGCCTCGCCGTCCCTGACGATGCGGTGCAGCTCCTCGTTGGCCTTACGGCGGACGTTGCGTACCGCGACCTTGGCCTCCTCGCCCTTGTGCCGGGCCACCTTGATCATCTCGCGACGCCGCTCCTCGGTCATCTGCGGCAGGACGATGCGGATCTGGGTGCCCTCGTTGTTCGGGTTCACCCCCAGGTCGGAGTCGCGGATCGCCTTCTCCATCGCGCGCATCTGCGAGTTGTCGTACGGCTTGATGATCGCCATGCGCGGCTCCGGCGTGGCGATGGAGGCCAGCTGTGGCAACGGGGTCGGCGTGCCGTAGTAGTCGATGATGATCTTGGAGAACATCGCCGGCGTGGCGCGGCCGGTACGGATGACGGCGAACTCTTCCTTGGCGAACTCGATCGCCCGGTCCATCTTCTCTTCGGCCTCGAAGAGCGTCTCGTCGATCACGTGCTCCGTCGCCTCCTTCAGGCGGGTAGTCGGGTCAGGCGGCGGTGATCAAGGTACCGATCTTCTCGCCGCTCACCGCCTTGATGATCGTGTCTTCTCCTTCGGCGCCGAAGACCAGCATCGGCAGCCGGTTGTCCATGCACAGGCTGAACGCGGCCGCGTCGACCACCCGCAGCCCTCGTCGCAGCGCCTCCTCGAACGTCACCCGGTCCAGCTTGACCGCGGTCGGGTCGGTCCGGGGGTCGGCGCTGTACACGCCGTCGACGCCGTTCTTGCTCATCAGGACGAGGTCGGCGTGGATCTCCAGCGCGCGCTGCGCGGCAACGGTGTCGGTGGAGAAGTACGGCATGCCGGCGCCCGCACCGAAGATCACCACGCGGCCCTTCTCCAGGTGCCGGATCGCCCGCCGGGGGATGTACGGCTCGGCGACCTGCGCCATGGTGATCGCGGTCTGCACCCGGGTCTCGATGCCCTGCTTCTCCAGGAAGTCCTGTAGGGCCAGGCAGTTCATCACGGTCGCGATCATGCCCATGTAGTCGGCACGGGATCGGTCCATCCCACGCCGCTCCAGTTCGACCCCACGGAAGAAGTTGCCGCCGCCGACCACCACGGCCACCTGGGTGCCGAGCGCCACCACATGGGCGATCTGCCGCGCCAGCTCCTGTACCACGTCCGGGTCGACGCCGACCTGACCGCCGCCGAACACCTCACCGGACAGCTTGAGCACGACCCGGCGCGCGCGGGCGGCGCCGCGGCCGGGTCCGGCCGGGCGGCCCAGCGGGCCGGTCCGGGTCTCCTCGGCCACCGTCTGGGCCATCGCGCCTCCCGAGTATGTCGCTACACCAATCTGTCACGTTCCCGCCCGCGGGGGGAGCTGGTCGGTCCGGGTACGCGGGCGGGGAGGCGCCGTTCGCGCGCCTCCCCGTCACACGACCCCTCAGGCCTGGCCGACCTCGAACCGGACGAACCGGCTCACGGTGATCCCGGCCTCGCCGAGGATCTGCCGCACGGTCTTCTTCTGGTCCTGTACCGAGGCCTGCTCCAGCAGGACGAAGTCCTTGAAGAAGGCGTTGACCCGACCATCGACGATCCTGGACAGGGCGGCCTCCGGCTTGCCCTCCTCGCGAGCGGTCTCCTCGGCGATGCGCCGCTCCGTGGCGACCACGTCGGCGGGCACCTCGTCCCGGGTCAGGTACTTCGGGCGCATCGCGGCGACCTGCATGGCCACCCCGCGCGCGTCGGCCTCGCCGGCCTCGTCCAGCGTGCCGGCCCGGGCGGCTCCTCTGGCTCCGCCGGCGGAGCCGGAGTACTCGACGAGCACCCCGACGGCCGGCGGCAGGTCGGGCGCCTTACGGTGCAGGTACACCGCGACCGGGGCGTCCCCGTCGAGTACGGCGAACCGGTTCACCACGAGCTTCTCGCCGATCTTGGCGGACAGCTCGTCGACGGTGGCGGCGACGGTACGCCCCGGGGCCAGCTCGGCGCCGAGCAGCGCCTCGACACCGGCCGGCCGGGTCTCCGCCACGAACTCGACCAGGCGCTGCGCCAGCGCGATGAAGTCGGCGTTCTTGGCCACGAAGTCGGTCTCGCAGTTCAGTTCGAGCAACGCCCGGCCGGAGTGGGCGACCAGCCCGTTGGCCGCGGTGCGACCGGCCCGCTTGCCGACGTCCTTGGCGCCCTTGATGCGCAGGATCTCGACGGCCTTCTCGAAGTCGCCGGCGGCCTCCTCCAGCGCCTTCTTGCAGTCCAGCATCCCGGCACCGGTCAGATCGCGGAGCTTCTTGACGTCCGCGGCAGTGAAGTTCGACATGCTTCTCTCTCTAGCGACTCTTGTCGGTCAGGCAAGGACTTCGGTCAGGCCTCGGCCGCGGGGGGCTGCGACTCGGCGCTCTTGCTGCCCTCCAGCAGCTCGCGCTCCCACTCGGCGAGCGGCTCGTCGGCCGCCACGACGCCGGGCTCGGGCTTCTCGTCGGTGATCCGCCCGGTGCCCCTGCCGGAGCGGGCGATCAGACCCTCGGCCACCGCCGAGGCGACCACCTCGGTCAGCAGCGCCGCCGAGCGGATCGCGTCGTCGTTGCCCGGGATCGGGTAGTCCACCTCGTCGGGGTCGCAGTTGGTGTCGAGGATCGCGATCACCGGAATGCCCAGCTTGCGCGCCTCGTCGACCGCGATGTGCTCCTTCTTGGTGTCCACCACCCAGATGGCGGCCGGCGTCTTCTGCATGTCACGCAGGCCGCCCAGGGTCCGGGTCAGCTTGTCCTTCTCCCGCTGCAGGTGCAGGGTCTCCTTCTTGGTGTACCCCTGCGAGGCGCCGGTCTGCTCGATGGACTCCAGCTCCTTCATCCGCTGCAGCCGCTTGTAGACCGTCTGGAAGTTGGTCAGCATGCCGCCCAGCCACCGGTGGTTCACGTAGGGCATGCCCACCCGCGACGCCTGGTCGGCGATCGCCTCCTGGGCCTGCTTCTTG
>JBKPCQ010000055.1:0-6508 GCA_046727455.1 Actinomycetota bacterium
GCGCAGGGCCGTGGTCAGGCGCCGGACACCCGGGCGATCCGCGCCGCCGCGACCGCCGCGGCGACCAGGGCCGACGCCAGCAGTACCCCGGCCGAGCGCCAGGTGGTCGCCGGGTCGCCGGCCAGCGCGCCGCGCAGGGACCGCATCGCCCAGTAGCCGGGGGAGAGCGGGGCGACGGCGCGGGCCCACGCGGGCATCGCGGCCAGCGGTACCAGGGCCCCGGCGAACGTGGTCAGCGCGAGGCTGCCGATGTCGGTGGCGGCCGTCAGCGCGGCGTGGCTGCGCACCAGCACTCCCACGGCGGTACCGCAGCAGAGCAGCAGCACCGCCCAGCTCAGCACGGCGACGGCGAGCAGCCCCGGGCTGGCCACCCGCAGGTGCAGCGCGACGATCCCGGTGCCCAGGATGACCGCCTGCTGGAGCACGACCAGCGCGAGGATCGGCGCGGCCTTGCCGGCGATCAGCTCGACCGGCCGCAGCGGCGTCGCGCGCAGCCGGTCGAACGTGTGCCCGAGCCGCTCGACGAGTACCGAGTTGCCGACGACCGACATGCCCAGCAGCGAGAAGAGCACGAGCGTCCCGGCCACCGCCTGGGTGGTGCCGGCCGGGCCGAGCGCGGCGGTGTACAGCGGCTTGAGGACCAGCACGGTCAGGATCGGCATGACGATCCGGCTGATCATCGGGCCGGGCTCCCGGGCGACGAGCACCAGGTTGTGCCGGGCGAGCGCGGCGGTCCTATGCATGAGCCAGCGCCCGGTAGAGGTCGTCGAGTCCGGGCCGGCGGATGTCCACCGCGCGCAGGCGCTCGCCGGCGGCGAGCAGGTCGGCCAGTGCCCGGGACGGATCGGCGGTACGGACCACCCGCTCGGTACCGTCGTCGAGCGTGGCCCGCAGTTCGCCCGGCAGCCCGGCGAGCAGGTCGGCCTGGCTGCCCCGGGCGATCACCCGGCCGTGTGCCGCGACCGCCACGGTCGCCCCGAGCTCGGTGAGCTCGGGCAGGTAGTGCGTGGTGTAGCAGATCGCCGCGCCCGCCGCGGCCCGGTCCCGCAGCACGCCGAGCAGCGCCTCCCGGGTCACCGGGTCGGCGCCCACGGTCGGCTCGTCGAGCAGCAGCAGGTCGGGGTGGTGCAGCAGGGCGGTCGCCGCCTGGGTACGCCGGACCTGGCCGCCGGACAGCGTGCCCAGCGGCCGGTCGAGCACGTCGGTGATGGCGAGCGCGGTCGCGGTCTCGTCGATCGCCGCGCGCAGCCGCCCCCGGCGCAGGCCGGCGAGCGCGCCGAACAGGCGCAGGTTCTCCCGGACGGTGGCCGGCCGGTACAGGCCGATCTCCTGCGGGGCGAGGCCGAGCCGGCGCCGCGCCGCACGCGGGATACCGCCCGCGATGGTGATCTCGCCCGCGTCCGGGCGGAGCAGGCCGGCCACGATCGCGACGAACGTGCTCTTTCCGGCGCCGTTGTGCCCGACCAGCCCGACGATCTCGCCCGCCGACACGGTGAGGTCGAACCCGTCGAGCGCGCGGACCCGCCCGTAGTTCTTGACGAGGTTCCTGGCGGTCAGCACGAGCGGGAGGTCCTTTGTGATCTACGAAGTATAGATCTACAGTGTAGACGTGTCCGACCGGAAGCGCCAGATCCTCGACGCCGCCCTGGCCCTCGCCGACGAGCAGGGACTCAAGGCGGTCTCCATGCGCGCGGTCGCCCAGCGCCTCGGCGTGACGGCGATGGCCCTGTACCCGCACGTCGCCAGCAAGGAGGCGCTGCTGGACGGGCTGGTCGACCGGCTGCTCGCCGAGCTGCTGCCCGCGGTGCGACCGGTCGGGGACTGGCAGGGCCGGTTGCGCGCGCTCGCCGAGGCCGGGCGGGATCTGGCGCGCCGGCATCCGGCGACGTTCGCGCTGCTCCTCGCGCGGCCCTCGGTGACCCCCGACGCGGTCCGCGTGGTCGACGTGATCTACCGGGCGCTGCTCGACGCCGGGGTACCCGCCCCGCACGTGCCCCGCCTGGAGCGGCTGCTCTCCACGTTCGTCCTCGGGTACGCGGCCTCGGAGGTCAACGGGCGCTTCGCCGCCGGTACCGTCGATCCGCGCAGCCGGCGGGCCCGGTTCGCCGACGGCGAGCCGCTCGCCCACCACGAGCTGGCGGAGCACCTGGACCGGCCGGTCGACTGGGACGCGGAGTTCGAGGCGGACCTCGCCGACCTGCTGACGCTGATCGACTCCTACCGCCGGTTGTAGGACATCCGGTGGCTCAGCCGGGCCGCGCCGAGGACCAGCAGCAGGACGAGCACGGCGGTACCGGCCCAGAGCGCGAGCGTGCGCCCCTGCGCGTGCAGGATGTCGCCGAAGCTGACCACCGGTCTGCTGTCCGCGGTGCTGGTCGCCGGGATGTACCCGGCCGGGTCGCGGTACGCGAGCGCATCGGACCCGTCGGTGGCCTCCGGGTCGGTCACCGGTACCCCGGCCGCGCGCAACAGCTCAGGCACCGACAACGAGACGTAGAACCAGGCGTCGGCGGTCCGCCCGCGCGGCTGCCCGGCCGGGCGGAACGCCTTGGGGCCGCCGCTCGCCTGGGGGTACACCTCGTACCTCTGCACCGGCCGGTCGCCCGCCGAGACCGTCAGGATGTACTTCGGCCCGAGTGACGCCGGGTCCGGCTTCATCGGGTCGCCGCCTCTGGTGGCCATCCAGCCCACCTGGTGCAGCAGCCGGTTGAACAGGTCGCCCTCGGTGCCGGCCCGCAGCGTGAGGGCCTCGGACAGCCCGGCGCCCTCGATGGAGATCGCGGTCGGTGCGTCGTCGGCGGTGGCCGGGGTGGCCACGACGAGCGTGCCGAGCATAGCCGCGCAGGCGGTCAGCAGGATGGCGAGCGGGCGAGTCACGTGGACTCCTCTGGCACGAGGGGTTGGTCAAATGATCCACCAACCTCGCTGATTTCGCTGTCCCGGAGCCGGCCGTGTCGGTGCCCGATCAGCCGGCCAGACGCTCGTGGGCCGCGCGCAGCCGGGCGAGCGTGCGCTCCCGGCCCAGTACCTCCAGTGACTCGAACAGGGGGAGGCCCACGGCGCGACCGGTGACCGCGACCCGGACCGGCGCCTGCGCCTTGCCCAGCTTCAGCCCCCGCGCCGTGCCGGCCTCCTCCAGAGCCGCCCGCAGTGCCTCGGCGTCCCAGCTCACCGCCTCGAACGCGGTGGCCGCGGCGGCCAGCAGGTCGTCCGCACCCTCCTTCATCGCCCTGGCCCACGCGGCCTCGTCGACGACCGGCTCCTGCAGGAACAGGAAGTCCACCAGGGGCACGATCTCGGAGAGCACCGCCACCCGGGTCTGCGCCAGCGGCGCGACCGCCTCGAACGCCTTCGGGTCGAAGTCCTCCGGCCGCCACGGCACGGCCGGCGCGTGCAGCCAGGGCTGGCAGGCGGCGACGAAGTCGTCGACGGACCGCGCCCGGATGTACTCGCCGTTGAAAGCGCGCAGCTTCTTCTCGTCGAAGAACGCGGGGGAGGGGGTGACCTCCTCGATGCGGAACTCGGCCTCGATGACCTCCCACGGCACGATCTCCCGGTCGCCGGACGGCGCCCAGCCGAGGAGCATCAGGTAGTTGCGCATGGTCTCGGGCAGGTACCCCTCGTCGCGGTACGCCTCCAGCGCCACCTTGTCCCGGCGCTTGGACAGCTTCTGCCGCTTCTCGTTGACCACGACCGGGACGTGTGCCCAGACCGGCGGCTCGAAGCCCAGCGCATGCCAGAGGAGCTGCTGCTTCGGCGTGTTGGCCAGGTGCTCCTCGCCGCGGATCACGTGGGTGATGCCCATCGTGACGTCATCGACGACGTTGGCGAGCAGGAACACCGCCGAGCCGTCGGACCGGGTGATCACGAAGTCCTCGATCAGCCGGTTCTCGAAGGTGGGCTCGCCGCGGATCAGGTCGGTGACCACCGTGACGCCGTCGTCGGGGGTACGGAACCGCAGCGCCCGGCCGTCGCCCGGCCCCAGCCCGCGGTCGCGGCAGTACCCGTCGTAACCGGCGTACTGGCTGCCGGTACGCGCCTGGACCTGCTCGCGGGTGCAGTCGCAGTAGTAGGCGCGGCCGGCCTCGTACAAACGGGCGGCCGCCGTCCGGTGCTCTCCGGCATAGTCCGACTGGAGGTACGGCCCTTCGTAGGTGCCCCGCTCGATGCCGATCCAGTCCAGGGCGGAGAGGATCCCCTCGACCCACTCCGGGCGGTTGCGCGCCGCGTCGGTGTCCTCGATACGCAGCACAAACGTGCCCTGGTGCTGCTTGGCGTACAGCCAGTTCTGCAGGGCCGACCGGGCACCACCGACGTGGAACATTCCGGTCGGAGAGGGAGCAAACCGCACGCGTACCGTCACGCCTTCCACCCTACGGTCCACGGCCCGCCGCCGGGCACGGGGTTTGGGGTTGTGGACGCCGTTCAGTAGCCTTCCTGAGGCGGGGAGGGAGGGCCATGCCCAGTCGTCGCCAGACGATCACAGGAGCCGTGGGGATCGCGGCGGGCGCAGCCCTGGCCGCCTGTGGCTCGGACGGCGGCGCCCGGACCCGGTGGGCGGCGCCCGGGTCGTCGTTCACCCCCGGCGGTACCCCCTCGGTCAGCCCCGTCACGGTGACCTTCACCCCGGCGGACGGCGCCGCCAACGTCCCGCCCCTCGACCCGGTCGTGGTCAGCGCGACCGGCGGCACCGTCAAGTCGGTGACCGTCGCCGCCGGCGGCACCACCGTGGCCGGCGCGCTGGACACCGACCAGCGCACCTGGCGCTCGACCGGTCCGCTCGCCTACGGCCAGACCTACACGATCACCGCCACGGTCGCCGACGCCTCCGGCGCCACCTCCGACAAGACCAGCGGCTTCAGCACGGTCAAGCCGGCCAGCCTCACCAGCGTGGCGTTCCAGGCCAACTCGCTCGCGGTCCTCAAGGCCGGCGGCAGTTACGGCTGCGGCCAGGTCGTCGTGGTGCGCTTCAACCGCCCGGTCGCCGACAAGGCGGTCGCCGAGAAGGCCGTCGTCGTCGAGGCCACGCCCAGCGTCGAGGGCAGGTTCTTCTGGCTGGACAAGCAGACCCTGCACTTCCGGCCGGCGAAGTACTGGGCGGGCGGCTCGCGGATCTCGGTCAAGGTGAACCTGCTCGGGGTCAACCTGGGCAACGGCGCCTGGGGCGCGGGCAACGACGGCATCAACTTCACCGTCGGCGACGCCCGGGTCGCGGTCGTGGACACCGGCACCCACCGGATGCTGGTGTACATCAACGGCCAGCAGGTCAAGGACTTCCCGATCAGTGCCGGCAAGGGCGGCACGACCAAGGCCTCGGACGGCAGCACCATCGACTTCTTCACCCGTAGCGGGGCACACGTCGTGCTGGAGCGGGACCAGACGGTACACATGACCTCGGCCAGCTACGGCATCACCAACCCGAAGGACCCCAACTACTACGCCGAAGACATCTCGCTCTGCCTGCGGATCTCGTACTCCGGCGAGTACTGCCACGCGGCCGGCTGGAACATCCCCGACCACGGGGTGCGTAACGTCTCGCACGGCTGCATCAACATGAACCCCGAGCACGCGCAGTGGCTGTACAACACGTTCACCATCGGCGACGTGGTGGAGGTCAAGGGCACGCCGGTACCGCTGCCGGTGTGGGACGGCCTCGGCGACTGGACGGTACCCTTCGCGCAGTACGGCGGCTGACCCGGCAGAATGAGCCGATGGAGTACGTACGGCTCGGCGCCACCGGCCTGAAGGTGTCCCGGATCTGCCTGGGCATGATGAGCTACGGCGATCCGGCCTGGCGGCCGTGGCAACTCGACGCGGACGCCGCCGCGCCCTTCGTGCAGCGGGCGGCCGAGGCCGGCATCACCTTCTTCGACACCGCCGACATGTACTCCCGCGGCGTCAGCGAGGAGATCACCGGCCGGCTGCTGGGCAAGTACTTCGCCAACCGCGACGACTACGTCCTGGCCACCAAGGTCTTCTACCCGGTGGGTGAGGGGCCCAACGACCGCGGCCTGTCCCGCAAGCACGTCATGTCGGCGATCGACGCCTCGCTGCGCCGGCTCGGCACCGATTACGTGGACCTGTACCAGATCCACCGGTGGGACCCGGAGACCCCGATCGAGGAGACGATGGACGCGCTGCACGACGTGGTCCGGGCCGGGAAGGCGCGGTACCTCGGCGCGTCGAGCATGTGGGCCTGGCAGTTCGCCAAGGCGCAGCGGGTGGCGAAGACCCCGTTCGTGTCCATGCAGAACCACTACAACCTGGTGTACCGGGAAGAGGAGCGGGAGATGATCCCGCAGTGCCTCGACATGGGCATCGGGATCATCCCGTGGAGCCCGCTCGCCCGCGGCCTGCTCGCCGGCACCCGCACCCGCGAGGGCGAGCGGCGCACCGTACGGGCCGGCAGCGACCCGGTCGCCGACACGCTCTACTCCGACGCCGACTTCGACGTGGTCGACCGGCTCGTCACGGTGGCGCGGGAGCGCGCCCTCCCGCCGGCCCGGAT
>JBKPCQ010000056.1:0-3373 GCA_046727455.1 Actinomycetota bacterium
GTCCAGGCTCGCGGTGGCCAGCCCGTCCACCCCGCCGTTGGCCGTGAAAAGCCGCACGGCCGCGTCGGCGAGGCCGAGCTGCGTGTCGGCGTCGGCCGGGCGGCCGGCGGCGCGCAGCAGGTCGGCGTACTCGATGAGGTACCCGGGCGTCGGCGCGCGCCGGGTCACCTCGGCGTACCCGGCCAGCGCGGCGTCGAGGTGCCCGTCGGCGGCGTCGACCTGGGCGAGGCCCCGGCGCAGCGCGACCGATGCCGGATCGGCGGCGAGCCCGGCGGTGTATTCGTCGCGCGCGCCGGAGAGGTCCCCGCGCTGCCAGGCCAGCTCGCCGATCTGGTTGCGGCAGAACGCGGTGTCGTGCGGGTCGGTCGCGGTGGCGAGCGCCTGGCGCATGAGTGCGGTCGCGTCGTCGGTACGCCCGCGCAGTTCGAGGTCGTAGGACGCGCGGGCGTACGCGGCGAGGCCGGGCCGCAGATCGAGCATGTGCTGTACCGCGTCCGACGCGGCGGCCGGGTCACCGAGCTGGGTCTGCGCGTCGGCGAGCACGCCGTACGCGTCGGCGGAGTACCCGTCGACGGCGAGCGCGGCGCGGGCCCGGTCCCGGGCGGCGGCGAAGTCGTGCCGGGCGTTGGCGAGCGCGCCGAGCGCCACGAGCGCGTCGACGTTGCCGTCGGGGTGCAGCGCCAGCGACCGCTCCGCCGCACCCTGCGCCTTCTGGTAGTAGGTGGGGTTCGCGGTGACCCGGGCCTCCTCGACGTACGCGGAGGCGAGCGCGGCCCAGGTACGCCAGTCCTTCGGCAGCGTCCGCAGCCGGTCCTGGGCGCGGGCGATGCTGTCGGCGAGCCGGTCGGCCGGCGCGGTCGCCGTCGCGGCCGGGGTGGGGCGCGGGTGGCGCCCCAGCACGCCACCCGCGAGCAGGAGGGTGAGGCCGGCGGCCACCACGAGGAAGATCCTTCGTCGCATGAGACGTCTCCGGGGGATGCGGGCTGGGGGCGCCGACCGGCGCCCCCAGCCGGGGATCAGATCGGTAGGGTGTCGTCGGCGACGCTGCCCGGCCGGCGCCGCCGCCACCAGGTGAGCAGGAAGGCGGTACCGAGCATCACGACCACGGTCCCGCCGACGCCGGCCGAGATGTAGCCGACGGTCCGCATCGTGGAGTCGTCGCGGCTGAACGCGGCCGGCGACGCGGACGGCGCGGGCGCCGGGGCGGCGGCGGTACCGGTCTTGTCCGCCTTCGCGTTGACCGCGGCGGTGTTCGGCAGCGCGACGTACGGGAACTTGTCCCCGAAGGCGTTGTCGTTCGCGTCGACCTTGTCACCGGCGGCGAGCGCGTCCACCAGCTTGCCGGTCAGCGCCGCGCCTTCGAGGGCCTGCAGCTCGATGTCGACCACGTCGTCGGTGAGCCGCCGGCCGTTGGGGAAGCCCTGCTGGTCGCCGCCGAGCAGGCCGAGCCGGTTGGGACTCTTCGACACCGGTACCGACAGGTTGAGCCGCAGCATCTCCGACGGCCGGAACTTCGACGCGTCCACATCCATGTTGTTGAGCTGGGAGTTGAGGTCCGCCTTGATCGGGCCACCGGCCTTGGTGGTGATGCCGGTCAGGAAGATCTCGACCAGGTCGTTGCGCGGCGTGGCTGGCGCCTTCACCCCGTAGATGCTCTCGATGAGCTTCGGCACCTCCGGGTCGGTGACCCGCTGCACGACCGCCGGGATGCCCGCGTCCTTGTCCGGGGACAGGGCGTTGAAGGCGTCCTTGAGCCCGGCCGGTACCACGACCTCGTTGACCAGCGGGTTACCCAGCCGGGACACCTGTACCCGGTCCTTGCGGGCGTTGTCGCTGGCGTCCGGCTGGCCGGACAGCCGCACCCGGCCACGGTCGGTGGTGGTCCAGACGCCGATGTTCGGGTTGCGCTTGGCGTC
This sequence comes from Actinomycetota bacterium, assembly GCA_046727455.1. Lineage (GTDB taxonomy): Bacteria > Actinomycetota > Actinomycetes > Mycobacteriales > Micromonosporaceae > AC-43. Next base: position 1,917 of record JBKPCQ010000056.1, read on the forward strand.
GCCGTTGAGCGCCACGTCCTTGAACGGCACCTGCAACGCGATGGTGTTGACGTTGTACCCGGCCAGCGTGTCCTGGCCGACCTCGCTCAGGTTGCCGCCGTAGAGCAGGTCGAACACCCGCAGGTCGAGGAAGAACGGGTCGTCGGCCTGGCCGGCGAAGCTCTTCCAGCCGCCCGGCAGGGTGACGGTCGCCTGGTCACGCAGCTTGCCGTAGTCGGGCATCGAGGCCGGGCCGACCCGGGACGGGGCGACCGGGGCGTCCTTGATGCGGGTCTTGAACGGCTGGCCGTTGAACGACGACTCCAGCGTGTACGTCTGGCGGACCAGCAGGTCGGGGTCGTCGATCGAGGTTACCGGCCCCTTGTTGTACAGGAACGTGTCGGTGCCCCGCTTGTCGATGGTCTGGAAGGTGAACCGGAACGTGGCGTCCGGCTTGGCGTCCCCGTCGTTGTCGACGTAGATGTTGTACGCCGCGTCGGTCGCGAACGGGTAGAAGTTCGGGCCGCCGTTGGGCTCCTCGAACGGTTGCCAGTTGGCCACGAACGTGAGGTAGTCCGGCCGCTCGGGACTGTCGAACACATAGAGGTCGGTGTTGTCCGCGGCCGGGTCGGCCGCGATCAGCGGCGCCTCCCGGTGGCTGGACGGGTAGGCGGCACCCGGCCCGAGCCAGTAGGCCGTCCCGCCGAGCACGGCCGTCACGGCGAATGCCGCCAGACAGCGCCGTACCCGGCGGCCCGGGGTTGAGCTGGATTTCATGTCGTTCCCTCCTGAACCGAATCCGCCCCGCGGGCGTGTAGACGGTGTCGGCGGTGCCGCGGGGGGCGGTACCGCCGGCTCATCACGTCTTCGGAGCGCGACCAGCCCTGGAGGGGCGACTGTGGGATTGCCGTCACCGACCCATCCGATCGGTCCCCGGCACCGAACAGCGCCGGCCCGTAGCATTGGCACGGTGCGGCTTCTCGTACTGGGTGGGACGTGGTTCCTCGGCCGGGCGGTGGTCGACGCGGGGTTGCGTGCCGGACACGACGTGACCGTGTTCAACCGGGGTCGCTCAGCGGGACCGCCGGCCGGTGTCCGGGTCATGCACGGTGATCGGACCGACCGCGCGGGTCTCGACCGGCTCGCCGAGGCGGGGCCGTGGGACGCCGTTGTCGACGTACCCGGCGTCATTCCGGCCCAGGTGCGGGATGCGGCACGGGCTCTGCGGAGTGCGGCGGGCAGGTATGTGTTCGTGTCGACGGTCTCCGCTTACCGGGACTGGCCCGCCGAACCGGTGTCCGAGCAGTCTCCACTGCACGACGGCGACCCGGACGCGGGGCCGGTACCCGATCAGCACGACCGACCAGTCGCCGGCCCGGGCACGCGCGATGACGTCCGCGGAGACCGGCCGGGTCCACTCGTCGCCCGCCTCGACGCGGCGGTCCCACGCCGCGCGGTTGTGTGCCGCCGGGTCAAGC
>JBKPCQ010000057.1:0-10866 GCA_046727455.1 Actinomycetota bacterium
GCTGCGAGGTGTGCGCGGCTGAGCTGTGGCCGGGCGCGGCCTACCCGACGCGCCGCGCGCCGTTCCCGGCCCGGCCGCCGGTCACGACCGCGCGGCGCAGCCGCATCCGCTGGGGGGCGGTGGCGTTCATCGCCGCCGCGCTGGCCGCTGTGGTCGCCGTCTACTTCCTCGCGTACGCCCTGGGGTAGCGGGATTCCGCGGCCCGACGAATCTGCCGCTACATCGGCTAGCCGCTGTCGCACGGATCAGGCAGGCGTGAAGGCGACCCGTTTGATGGCGGTCGGGTTCTTGTCGTTCGGGTCGTTGCTGGCGTGACCGAACGCGATCGACACGACCGGGGAGGCCGTGCGGATGTCGTACGGCATCGTGGCGAGGTTGCCAGCCTGCGCCGTTTCGGTCACGTCCTCCAGGGTTCCGTCGGCCAGCTCGACCCGCATCCGGTAAGGCGTGCCGTTGGGTACGAACACCAGCCGGACCGACTTCGCGGGCGTGGCGAGCGTCATCTTCACCGGCAGCGTGTTGCACGCGCCCGCGTTGGCCGGACTGGAACTGGTCAGGAACGCGCCCACCCCGGTCACGGTCCGCAGGGCCACCGCGGTCGCGGTCCGGCACACGGGCGGGGCGAGGTCCACAGTGGACGACAGCTTCACGCCCTGGGCGGCGTACAGGTCGCCGGAGATGATCTGGTCGGTGGCCGGCTGCCCGTTCGGGAGCGTGCTGAAGTCGATGACCGCGACCTTCTTGGGGCCGCCGGCCGGGGCGCTCGCCCCCGGCTTGCCGCTGGCCCCCGGCGGCGCTTGGGCGGGCGGGCTGACCGGGGCGGTGGACGCGCCACCCGGTGGTGGCGGCGGCACGTTAAGCTGCCCCTGCTGCGCCGCGTTGTTGGCCGCGCTGTTGCCCTGGTTCGCCTTGCTGGCGTTGTCCCGCGCCTTGTTCATCAGCGCCCCGGCGATCGTCGCGCCCGCGAGGACGAGAACGGCGGCGGCGATGCCGGCCACCTTCATCGGGCCGCCGGGTACCCGCGGCCGCTGAACGAACGTGATGCTCTTCTCGGCGGCGAGGTCCGGCGCGGCGGCCGCCCGTACCGTCAGCATCCGCCGCACCTCCTGGCCGGTCCACGGCGCGCGGGCCCGGGCGGTGACGGTCGCCGGAGCCGAGGAGTTCGGCGCGATCTGCACGCTGCGCGGCCGGAACGCGAAGTTCACCTTCTTCTCCGCGTCGCTCCCGGTCAGGGTGACCGCGACGATGGTGTTGCCCTCGTTGGCGATCCGCAGCGTGTACGTGGCATCCGGCCCGCCGACGATCACCTCCGGCTGCGCCTCGATGGTCAGCGCCGGCGCCGGCTGCAGGTCCATCCGCAGCTCCTCGCAGCGCGACACCTGGCGCTGGTACGGCGAGCGGACCAGGACGCCCAGGGTGTACAGGCCGGCATCCGGTGCGGGCCGCTCCGGGATGGTGATGTTCACCTGTACCGAGCCCGACTCACCCGGCCGCAGCTTCACCACCGAGGGCTCGCAGCCGTACAGGTCGTCGCGCGGCAGGCCGACGATCGTGGCCCCGTAGTGCTCGACGGCCTGGCTGGTGTTCTGGATGGTGACGTCGAAACCGACGCTCTCGCCGGGGCGCACCGTCACCCGGTCCGGCGCCACCGTCACCTTGGGTATCCCGTTCATGGACACTGTTCCACCCTCAGCCTTCCACCCGCGGCGCTACCCACGAGGCCCAGTCCTGTGCCGACGTGGCGCCGGCTTCCACCCGGAGCCGCACCTTGGTGGCGCCGGCCGCCGAGCTGAGATCGATGTCGATCGACCTCAGGATGCCGTCGCTCCCGAGGTCGTGAGTCCGGCCCATCTCCCTGACCGCGCCGCCCGGGAGCACCGCCAGGACGACGAAGTCGGCCTCGCCCGCCGACGGCGGGTTGGCCACCGCGATGAAGCCGACCGTGGCCCGGAAGTGGTCACCCGCCTTGAGCGGGGCGGGCAGCGTGAAGTCGCCGTTGATGAAGCCGAAGTTGACCCACTGCGGGTGGGTCTCCAGGTGCTCCGGGCGGCTGCCGTCCTCCAGGATCAACGAGCCGGCCGGGCGGATCACCGCGAAGCCACGGTTGTCGGTTTCCGAGCCGGGGAACGGCAGGGCACCCGCGCCGCTGCGCCAGGCGGCCTGTGCGGCGTGGTCGATCAGCAGGAACGGCGGCAGCTTGCCGCTGGACACGGTGATGGTCACCTGGGTTCCGGTCACCACGACCGTGCCGCCCGCCGGGTTCTGCGAGATCACCTGGCCGGCCGGGACGGTGTTGCTGGCCTGCTTGCGAACGACCGTGACGAGCCCGGCGGCGGTGATCTGCTGGGTCGCCGCGGCCTGCTGGGCGCCGACCACGTTCGGTACCGCCACCGTCTTCGGCGGCGCCACGGTGATCGTGAGCGGCACCGACGCGGTGGCGGTACGCCGGTCGGTGGCGGTGGCCTTGACGGTCACCTGGTACGTCCTGGCAGCGCTCCAGTTGTGGCTGGTGACCAGGCCGGTGGCGGTGGCCCCGTCGCCGAAGGTCCACTGCGCGTCCACGGCGGCCGGCCCGCTGGTCACCACCACCTTGAGGGTCACGTCCTCGCCGACCTGCGCGGTCGGCTTGGACAGCGAGATGGTGACGGCGAACGGCGCCTTGGGCTGGGGCACCGGGTTCGGGTTCGGGTTCGGATTCGGGTTCGGTTCCCCGGGTGGCGGCGGCTGCGCCGGTGGCGACTGCGGTGGGGGAGGTGACGGGGACTGCTGCGGGCTGCTCGGCGACGGGCTCGGGTTCGGATTCAGGTTCGACGGTTCGGCGGCACGCGGCTTGTCCTTGGTGAGGCCCTTCCTCGGGTCCTTCGGGTTGTACTTCGGTACCGGCCGTACGCCCCCGTTCAGCGCGATGACGCCGGCGTGCTCGCTTTCCGGGTCGTTGTAGAACACCACGCCGTCGCGGGTGAGCAGCTGGAAGTGGGTCCGCGGGTCGAGCACCTTCGGGTTGCCGACCACCTTGGCCTGGCCCAGGTCGACGATCCACACCTTGCCGCTGCCGTAGTCGGGGATGAACAGCCGCCCCCCGGTCTCCACCGCGGCACCGAGGTCCGCGCCGCTGGAGTCGCTCAGCGGTACCGCGGAGGTGCACGCGGTCGCGGACAGGTCGCAGATGGCCAGCACGCCCCGGTCGGCCACGACATAGAGGCGCCGGTTGTGCGGCGACCCGCTGACCAGGATCCGGTCGTTCGGGCGTACGTCGAGGTTGACGGTGGTACGGGCGGTCGCGTCGGCCGGGTCGAGCAGTGCGGCGGTCCGGCGGGTGGTGTCCACCACGACGGGCGCGCCATCGGCCAGGACGAGCAGTCCGGCATCCGGCGAGGCGACCGCGCGCCGGCTGTGCCGCTGCCCCCGGTCGATCCACACCAGGTCACCGCTTGCCGTGTCGAGCACCCACAGCCGCCCCGCCCCGTCCAGCGCGGCGGCCTGCTGACTGACCTGGGTGGCGAGCGGGACGGTGCCACCCCGGGGCGCGAGCGTCCTCGGGTCGGCGGAGGTGAGGATTCCCCGCTTGCTGTCCAGCGCGTAGAGCGTGTCGGTACCGGCGAAGGCTTGCAGGCCGTCGCTCGCGCCGGGCAACGGCGTGCCCGGGGGAGTGACGTCGAAGGTGGCCCCGTCGACCCGGCGGATGGTACCGGTGCTGCGGTTGACCGCGTACGCCGTCGCCGCCTGCTGCACCACGTCGAGCCGGTCGCCCGGCCCGGCGACCTGGATCTGCGCGGCCACCTCCGCCGACGAGCCGTCGAGCAGGGTGAGCTGGCCGACCTGCGCCGAGGCCAGCCAGGCCGACCCGGACAGGAGCTGCGGCTGGCTGGCCGGGTATCCGCCGCCGATCCCGGCCGCGAGGACGCCGGCGGTCACGGCGAGGGTCCCGGCACCCGCCAGGAACCGCCGCAGCCGCCGACCTCCCAACACCCGCACCATGGCCTAGCCTTCCTGCATCTCCTTCAGCGCGGCGTGCAGCCGGCGCCGGTCGCGCCATGCGTAGACCAGCGGGCGCGGGTCGAACTTGGCGCGGGCGGCCCGCAGGAAGCCGCGCGAGCGGCGTAGGTCGCGGCGGAACTGCGTGGACAGCTCCCATGCCTCGCGGACGCTGTCCTCCTGCGGCTCGCCGGGGTAGAACACCGCCGCGCTCACCATCGGCGCGAGCACCGCCACCGACCGGGCCGGCTCGCCGAGCTGTTCCTCGGCGTGGACCGCCGCCTCCGCCGCGGTCAGTGACCGGGGTACCGCGATGCCGCGCTCCACGAGCCGGTCGGTGACCTCCCGCCAGGCGCCGACGATGCGCTGGTTGCCGCTACCGAGCTTGCGCCGGTACCGGCGGCGGGCCTTCTCCACGACGACGCCGGACAGCAGCAGGATCATCAGCGCCACGAGGGCGGCCGCGGCGATGATGGACCCGGCGATCACCCGCGCGCGGGTACCCGGGCCGGCCGTGAGGTGCGGGTCGATGGTCGGCTGGTTGCCCTCCTGCGGCGTGTTCTGCGGCCTGTCGGGGGCCGGTGCGATGGTCTGGTCCGGCGGTGGCGCGGTGCTGGCCCGGTTGGTGGGGTCGGTCGGGTCGAACGACACCCAGCCGTACCCGGCCAGGTTGACCTCGTCCCAGGCGTGCGCGTCGGCGGTCGTCACGGTGTAGGTGTCGCCCTGCTTGGCCTCGGACCGCAGCAGGTAGCCGACCGCGACCCGGGTCGGGAAGCCCTGGTCGCGGGCGAGGACCGCGAACGCGGACGCGAACTGTTCGCAGTACCCCAGCCGGTCCTGCGGGTTCGAGCTGAACAGCCGGCGCAGCGCGTCGTAGGAGTGGCCGGGCCGGGCCTCCAGGCTGTACGGCAGCTTGCGCAGGTAGGTCTCGATCGCGGTCAGCTTGTCGAACGGCGTGGTCGCCCGCGAGGTCAGCTCCCTGGCCCGGGTGTCCAGCTCGATCGGCAACCCGGCCGGGAGCAGGGTGTCGTGGGCCGCCTGGCCGGCCAGGTTGGGTACCGCCGCGTGCAGCGCGTTGTCGCGCACCGGCACGTTGCCGACCAGGTCGTAGGCGGTGCCCCGCAGGCTCGCCCCGGGCCCCACCAGAACCCCGGACCCCGCGCTGAAGCCGAGCCCGGTCGCGTCGATGCGGGTCGGCCAGCCGATCACGGGCAGGTACGGCCCGGTCAGGTCCTGCACTTCGATGCGGGCGGTCACCCGCTGCGGGTGGGTGAGGTTCGGGTCGGCCGGCAGCGTGTGCCCGGCCACGAGGAAACTGTCGTCGGAGGTCCACAGCGCGCCGTCGAAGTTGTCCAGCGCCGCCGTGCGTACCCGGTCCACGGTCGCCCCGCCGGTGTCCACCACCTTGACGGTGAACAGTTGCCGGGCCGGCTTCTCGCGCAGCTGTGCCTTCAGGCCGACGAGCGGGGTCAGGGTGTCCTCGACGTCGTACTTCTGCGGGGTGACCGTGCGCGGGTCGAAGCGCTCGGTACCGGCCGCGACCGGGACCACCCGGGCGCCCCCGACGCCGATCGCGGTGACCAGGATCGCGACCGGGATGCCGAACACGATCCGGCCGAGCAGCCGGCGCCGGTGCGGCCCGGGTGTCGTCACGACCTCCCCGTCCACCTGGGCGGCCACCTGGGCGGTTTCCAGCCGGCTCACCCGGACCACCACCAGCAGGAGGGTCACCAGCAGGAACGCGGCCGTGACCGCGGCACCCGCGGCCGGCCGGGCGGCGGTGAACAGCAGCCCGATCACCAGCGCCAGCAGGGTGGGCAGGACGGGCCCGAGGACCACCTTGGTCCGCAGGGCCAGGGTGGTGGACACGAACGCCGCGATCCAGGTGATGAGGACCGGGGTGATGAGCAGGTCCTGGGTGACGTCGGCGGGCAGCCCGACGCTGAGCATCCGGGCCCAGCCGTGCAGCAGGCCGGTGCCCAGCGAGGTCGCCGTGCGCAGGGTCGGTATCCCGTGGTCCAGGGTGTGCCGGTACACCAGCCCGACGGCGACCAGCGCGAAGCCGAGCACGGCCACGAGCAGCGTGCTGAACAACCCCCAGCGGCGTACCGCGGTCAGCACCGCCAGCAGCGCGGCGCCGGCGGCGGCCGCGAGCAGCGGCAGCAGGTATTCGCGGCTGGTGAAGAAGCCGCTGTAGAGCACGCCGGTGGTGGCCGCCGCCATGGTGGCGAACAGAACCTCCAGGTAGGCCAGCAGCCCGCCCGGCACCTTCTCGGTGTTGTCCCGGTTCTTCATCGGCGTACCAGTTGGTTCCACGCGGCGGCGAACTCCTCGCCGTTACGGACGTTGACGGCGATAACGCCACGGAGGCTGGCCGGCGGCCCGGCGAACTTCTCAGCGAACTGGATGAGGCTCACCATCAGGAACCGCGACCGCACGGCCGGCAGGACCGCGAGCATGTTGGCGTCCGGCTGGCCGGTGACGATCCCCAGCGAGACACCGTCGTCCAGCGGCACCATCGCGGGCAGCGCGGCGAGGCCGGGGTCGTCGTCGGAGCGCTCCACCCCGGCGAGCAGGTCGAGCAGGACGGCCGTGCTGTCCAGACCGCGGTCGGTGGCGCTGCTGCCACCGCCGGTGGTGTGCAGCTCCAGCGGGAAGCCGCCGCGCACGGCGGCGACGCACAGCGAGGCCGCCGCGCTGACCGCGTCCTCGAAGGACTTCTCGCTGTACGGGGCGGCGCTGGTGTCCAGCACGACCATCAGGCGCGGCTCGTTCGGCACCACGTTGTGCCGGACCATGAACTTGTCCAGCCGGGCGGTGGACTTCCAGTGGATCAGCCGCCAGTCGTCGCCGTACTCGTAGTCGCGCAGGCTGTGGAACGCCACCCCGCCGCGCGGCGCGCTGCTGGACGTCGGGCCGTCCATGTCGCGGGTCTGCCCGGTCGGTACCGGCTCCACCTGGTGGATGCGCGGGTGCACGTACAGCGTGGACCAGGTGGCGTACTCCTTGCCGACCCGCATCAGGCGCAGCGGGTCGCTGTGCCCGATGGTCAGCGGCCCGACCTGGAAGATGCCCCGCCGCTTGGTCGGCAGGGAGTAGCTCGCCTCGTGGCTCTCGCCGGACGCGAGGCTCGGGATCGGGATGGTCAGCCGGCGTCCGGTGACCGCCTCCGCCGCCATGATGGGCGGGCTGCGCCGCCGCGCCTCGTTGGTGACGGTGATGACGCCGAGCGCGGACTCACCGGCCGACACCCGGTTCGGGCGTACCTCCCGGATCGCGGTGACGTCCGGCCGGGCCAGCATCCACAGGGCGGCGACGATCAGCGCGGCGAGGCAGGCGAACCCGAGCGCGGCGAGCTCGGGGTAGTCGGCGAACCAGGCCGCGGCGAGCAGGACCAGGGCGACGGTCGCGACGACCACGCCCGAACGGGTGAGCATCGGGGCCTCACACCCGTACCGGGTCCTGGGGTACCGGCACCGCCGCCATGATGTTGTCGACGATCGCCTGCGCCGTGTACCCCTGGATCGCCGCCTCCGGCGTGAGCAGCAACCGGTGCGCGAGCACCGGCCGGGCCATCGCCTTGACGTCGTCGGCGGTCACGAACGGCCGCCCCTCGAACGCCGCGCACGCCTGCGCCGCCACCGCCAGCGCGTTGCTCGCCCGCGGGCTGGCCCCGAGCCGGAGCTGCGCGACCGTCCGGGTGGCCCCGGTGATGGTCACGATGAAGCTCTGCAGCGCCGGTGCCATGTACACGGCCCGGGTGATGTCGATCATCCGGACCAGTTCCTCGACGGTCATCACCGGGTGGAGCTGCTCAGGCAGCCGCCGGGCGATGGCATCGGCGACGATGCGCATCTCGTGCTCGGCGCTCGGGTACCCGATCCGCAGCAGCATCATGAACCGGTCGAGCTGCGCCTCGGGAAGCGAGTACGTGCCCTGGTGGTCGATCGGGTTCTGGGTGGCGATGACGAAGTTCGGCCGGGGCATCTGGTACGTCACGCCGTCGACCGTGACCTGGTGCTCCGCCATCACCTCCAGCAGCGACGACTGGGTCTTCGGCGAGGCCCGGTTGATCTCGTCGCCGAGCACGATGTGCGCGAAGACCGGTCCCTCGCGGAACTTGAACGTCCGCTGCGCCGCGTCGTAGATCTGTACCCCCACCACGTCCGAGGGCAGCAGGTCCGGCGTGAACTGGATGCGCCGCATGGTCCCGTTGATCGAGTGCGCGATCGCCTTGGCCAGCGACGTCTTGGCGACACCCGGCACGTCCTCGATGAGGATGTGCCCTTCGGCGAGCAGGCAGATGACCGCGTCCCGGACCACCTGCGTCTTGCCGTGGATGAAGTGCTCGATGTTGGTGACGAGGTCGGCGCAGCGCCGCTGCACCCACGCCGTCTGGTCAGCCAAACTGGCATCGAATGCCATTAATCCCCCTGTGCCATGCGCTGTGCGGTCCCCCCGCGCCCATGAAGTCGGCGGCACTAGGCTAGCTGGCGCGTGCAACTCAGGCTACGGGGGCATTGACCACAGTTATTGGGCCGTTCGGGTGATGGGGGTGGTTGATGCCGTTTTCGCTGGGTGTCGACATCGGCAGCACGTACACCGCTGCCGGGCTGTGGCGCGACGGCTCGGTGCAGAGCGTGCCGCTGGGCAACCGGTCCAACGCCGTGCCCTCGGTGCTGTTCCTGCGCGAGGACGGCACGCTGCTGGTCGGTGAGGCGGCCAGCCGGCGCGCGGTCGTCGAGCCGGACCGGCAGGCCCGCGACTTCAAGCGTCGGATGGGCGACGACGTGCCGATCCTGCTCGGCGACGACCACCGGATGTCGGCTCAGGAGCTGACCGGCCACCTGCTGCGCTGGGTCGTGGAGACGGTCGCCGAGCGGGAGGGGGAGAAGCCCGCCCACGTCGTGCTGACCCACCCCGCCGAGTGGGGCGACTACCGCCGCGGGCTGCTCGTCGAGGCGGCGGCCACGGCCGGGTTGCCCGACGTCGGCCTGCTGCCCGAGCCGGTGGCCGCCGCCGCGTGGTACGCCGCGCAGGACCGGGTCGCGCCCGGCGCGCTGGTCGGCGTGTACGACCTCGGCGGCGGTACCTTCGACGCGAGCGTGGTGCGCAAGACCGACACCGGGTTCGAGGTCTTCGGCGAGCCCGGCGGCGACGAGACCATCGGCGGGCTGAACTTCGACCACATCCTGCTCCGGTATGTCGCCGCGGCGGCGGGCGTGGACCTCGCCGCGCTCGACGACACCGACCCCGCCATCGCGTCCGGCCTGGCGCAGTTCCGGGACGCCGTCGTCGACGCCAAGGAGGCGCTGTCCGCCGACACCGAGGCCACCGTCCCGGTGCTGCTGCCCGGCCTCACCCGGCACGTGACGCTCAGCCGGTCGCAGGTCGAGACGCTGATCCGGCCGCAGATCCTCAGCACCGTCCAGCTTTTCGCGCAGATCGTGAACCGGGCCGGCGCCGAACCCGAGTCCCTGCACGGGGTACTGCTCGTCGGCGGGTCCAGCCGGATCCCGCTGGTCGCCCAGCTCCTGCGCTCGGAGATCGGCGCGCGGGTCGCGGTCGACGCGCACCCCAAGTACGCGGTCAGCCTGGGCGCCGCGATCACCGCCGCGCCGCACGTGGCCCCGGTGGTGCCACCGGTCACCCGGCCCGAGCCGCGGCCGCGGCCGACCGAGCCGGACTGGAACGGGCCGACCGCGTCGCTGCCGACCGTGGACACCTCGCAGACGATGGAGCTGCGGCCGGTACCGCCCAAGCCCGAGGTGGTGAACGCGCCCACCGTCGTGCACCCGGTCAACCTCGCGCTCACCGGTCTGACCGCGCCGACCGACGTCACGGTCGTGACCCCGCGGCGGCCGTACCTCCCCCGGCCCCCGGTCACCGCCCGCGACGAGCAGCCGGTGGTGGTCCGCACCGGCGGAGAGGCCGGCGCCGGCTACTGGGGGCGCGGCCTCACCACCGCCGCCGTGGGCGTCGTGGTCGTCATCGCGGTGGTCGCCCTGGTCGCCGCGCTCGCCTTCCGTGGCGGCGGCAAACCAGGCGGCGGTACCGTGACCGGCAGCCACGGCACCGTGACCTCCTCGCGGTCCGGGCCGGACCTCCCTGTCGCCCAGGCGGTCGGCGCGCTGGTGACCGACCCACCCGAACGTGACTCCATGGTGGCCGCCACCGACCTGCCCGGCGGGGACATCGTCGCCGTCGGGCACTCCACCGGCTTCCAGCCCCGGATCTGGCTGCGCAAGGGCGCGGCGTGGCGGTACGTCGGCGCGCCGGGCATCGGTACCGGCGTCATGAACGACGTGGCCGCGGCCGGCGGGCGGGTCGTCGCGGTCGGCTCGTCCACCAACGGCGCGCACCACCCGGCGGTGTGGACCTCTGCCAACGGCGAGACCTGGAAGGCCGCGGCGCTCTCGCCCGACCTCCAGGCCGACGGCCTCATCGAGTTGACCGCCGTGGTCGCGGCCAAGGGCGGCGGGTTCCTCGCGACCGCGCGGGACATCAAGGTGGACAAGGACGGCGACGTCGCGGTGTTCCGCTCCGCCGACGGCACGCAGTGGCAGCGGGTGAAGGCGACCGGCCTGGACGGCAGCGGCACCCAGCAGGTGCACCGGATCACGCTCGGCACCGACGGGTACGTCGCCGTGGGCGCGATTCTGGCCGGTGCCCACCTCGGCCCGGCGGTGTGGACCTCGCCCGACGGGGTGCAGTGGCAGGCGTCGGCCACCCGGCCGGCCGGATCGCCGACGCTGTACGCGATCATCCAGCAGCCGGACCGCTCGCTGCTGTCCTGCGGCGCGGCCGGCTCCGTCGACGAACAGGCCGCCGGCTGCTGGGTGCAGCGCGGCAACGAGGACTGGCAGACGCTGTCGGTCGCCGGCTCCCCGG
>JBKPCQ010000058.1:0-5368 GCA_046727455.1 Actinomycetota bacterium
GGCGCGTTGAACTCGTCGGCGTACCGGGCCGCGAGCCGCGGCGTGCGCTTCGGCCCCGCACCGCCCACGATCACCGGTGGGGCCGGTGACTGTGCCGGCTTCGGCAGCGCGGGCGAGTCGACCACCTCGTAGTGCCGCCCGTGGAAGGTGAACCGCTCGCCGAGCTGCGTGCGCCACAGCCCGGTGACGATGGCGAGCTGCTCCGCGAACCGGTCGAAGCGCTCCCCCGCCGGCGGGAACGGGATGCCGTACGCGCGGTGCTCCGCCTCGTACCACCCGGCACCCAGGCCGAGCTCGACCCGGCCGCCGCTCATCTGGTCGACCTGCGCCACGCTGATCGCCAGCGGGCCCGGGTGCCGGAACGTCGCGGACGTGACCAGCGTGCCCAGCCGGATCCGGGTGGTCTGCACGGCGAGCGCCCCGAGGGTCACCCAGGAGTCCGTCGGGCCGGGCAGCCCGGAGGAGCGGCCCATCGTCAGGTAGTGGTCGGACCGGAAGAACGCGTCGAACCCCAGCTCCTCGGCGTGCCGGGCGACGCGGAGCTGGTCGGCGTAGGAGGCGCCGAGCTGGGGCTCGGTGAAGACGACAAGGCGCATGCGTACACCCTGTCAGAGCAGGTCGTCGATCGCCGCCCGGACCGGCCCGGTGATGCCGATCGCCTCGGCGGTCGCGGCCGCCTGCCCGGCAAGTTCCCGCGCTCCGGCCGGGTCGCCCTCGGCGAGCCGGAGCTGGGCCATGACGGCCCACTGCGCGGCCGCCTCGGGCAGCGCGCCGCAGGCCAGCCGCAGATTCAGGCTCTGCCAGGACATCTCCCAGGCCAGCGCCTGGTTGCCCGTGCCGTAGTACTCGTAGAACGCGAGGTGGCGCAAGCAGTACGAGAGCAGGAGCGGGTCGGCGCCGACGCGGGCCTCCGCCCAGCCGGCACGGGCGGCCTCGTGGTCCTCGAACAGCACGTCCAGAGCGACCGCGTGGAAGAACCGCGCCCAGGCCGCCCGGCCCGGATCGGTCAGCGACGCCGCCAGGTCCGCGAACCGGTCCACCGCCGCGTGGCACGCCGCCGGGTCGCGGTCGCCGCTGCGCAGCAGGAGGAAGTACCGGTACCGCGTGTCCGCGAGCGCCCACTCCTCCGTCTCGCCGACCGCCTCCCGGGCGCGCTCCAGTGCTTCCGGCACTCCGTCACGGCCGCTGAACAGGTATCCGTCCGTGGCGATGACGGCGGCCACCAGCCGCGCCTCGGGGGTGTCGACCGATTCGGCCAGCCGGATCCCGGCCTCCCAGCGGCCGGCCCGGCCGAGCAGCTTCGCCGCGCTCAACGTCTCGTCCACCCTCGCCAGCGTACGGGCTAACCTCGGGGCATGGTGGCCTACGACTGGATCACGCTGACGACCGACTACGGGCTGTCCGACGGGTACACCGGCGTGCTGCACGGGGTTATCGCACAGCATGCGCCGTGGGTCCGGGTCATCGACGTCACGCACCAGGTACCGCCCGGCGACGTGTCGCGCGGCGCGGCGGTACTCGCCCAGGCGGTGGGCCACCTGCCGCTCGCGGTGCACGTCGGGGTGGTCGATCCCGGGGTCGGCACCGGCCGGCGCGCGGTCGGCATCGAGACCCCGTGCGGGCTGCTGGTCGGCCCGGACAACGGGCTGCTGACCGGGGCCGCGGACGCGCTGGGCGGGGTACGGGCGGCGGTGCGGCTGACCGACCCGACGTGGTTCCTGCCCGAGGTGTCCATGACGTTCCACGGGCGGGACATCTTCGCGCCGGTCGCGGCCCGTCTCGCCGCGGGGGTACCGCTCGCCGACGCGGGGCCGGCGATCGAGCCGCAGTCGCTGGTACGCCTGCCGGAGCCGATCTGCGTCGTCGGCGACGGGTACCTCGAAGCGGAGGTGCTGACCGTCGACCGGTTCGGCAACGTCCAGCTCGCCGCGTCCGGTACGGCGCTGGACCGGCTCGGCACGCACCTGGAGGTCGGCGGGGTACGGGCGACCCGCGCGAGCACCTTCGCGGACGGGCAGCCGGGCCGCCTCATCGCGTACGTCGACTCGGCCGGCAAGGTCGCGCTCGCGGTCAACGGCGGCCGGGCCGTCGTCGCGCTCTCGGTCAGCCCCGGAGACGTGCTTCGGATGAACCGGAGGGACTGATGATCAGTGCGGAGGGCTTCTTAACCCAGCTCGACCGGATCGGCGTCGACCTCGTGACGGGGGTGCCGTGCGCCGTGTTCGGCGGGCCGCTGCGGTTGCTGGAGGGGCAGCCGGGCCGCTACGTGGCGGCCGCCAACGAGGGCGGCGCGCTCGCGATCGCGGCAGGTGCCGAGCTGGCCGGACGGCGCAGCGCGGTGCTCATCCAGAACTCCGGCTTCGGCAACCTGGTGAACCCGCTGACCTCGCTGGTGCTGACGTTCGACATCCCGGTACTGGTGTTCATGAGCCTGCGCGGCTGGCCGGACCCGGCGCGGGACGAGCCGCAGCACGCGGTGATGGGGCGCAGCAGCCAGCAGTTGCTCGACGCGCTGGAGGTGCCGTACTGGCTCCTGGAGCCGGGCGAGGAGCACCTGGCGAAGGTGCTCGACGCGGTACAGGGGGCGCGGGAGGCGGGCCGGCCCTCCTTCGTGCTGGTGCCGAAGGGCTCGATCGGCTCTGCCGGGACCGTGACCGCAACCCCGCCGCGCTTCGGCCGGCGGGAGGCCGTCGAGGCCGTACTCCCGTACCTCACCGACGCGCTGGTCTTCGCCACCACCGGGTACATCAGCCGGGAGCTGTACGGGCTGGCCGACCGGCCGGCGAACTTCTACATGCAGGGCTCGATGGGGCACGCGCTCGCGCTCGGGCTCGGCGCCGCGCTGGCACAGCCCGAGCGGCGGGTGGTGGTCCTGGACGGGGACGGCGCGGTGCTCATGCACCTGGGTACCGCCGCGACGGTCGGTGCGGTGGCGCCACCCGGGCTGGTACACGTCGTGCTGGACAACGGCGCGTACGAGTCCACCGGCGGCCAGCGCAGCACATCGTCCACAGTGGACTGGCCGAGCCTCGGCGCCGGGGCCGGGTACCGGTCCACGGCGGTCTGCGCGGACGCCCCGGCCCTGCGGGCGGCGCTCGACGCCCTCGACGGGGTACCGGGGCCGCATCTGGTGGTCGCGCGGATCTCCCCCGCGCCCGGGGTGACCCCGCCCCGGGTCACCGGCGGCCTGACCCCGGTCGAGCTGCGGGCGCGGTTCGAGCGGGCAGCGTCTTGACCGAGGTCATCGCCGGCTCCGGGTCGGTCGAGCGGCTGGCGGAACTGGTGGCCGAGTTCCAGCCGAGGCGGATCCTCGTCGTCGGCAGCCCCGGCGCTGTCGGGCGGGCTGACATCGTGCGACGGCTCACCGGGTACCACCTGGTGGGGTTTGCGGACTTCCGGTCGAACCCGCAGCTGGCCGACGGGCTGCGGGGCGCGGACCTCGCGGCGGCCACCGGGCCGGACCTCGTTCTCGGCGTCGGCGGCGGGTCCGCGATGGACGTGGCGAAGCTGGCGCGCGGCCTGCCCACGGACCCGGAGGCGGCGCTGGCCGTGCTGCGCGGTGAGGCGGAGCCGGAGCGCCGCGCGCCGCTGGTGCTGGTACCGACGACGGCCGGTACCGGCAGCGAGGTGACCGGGTTCGCGACGGTGTACGTCGGCGAGGTCAAGTACTCGCTGGACCACCCGTCGGCGCACGCCGAGCTGGCGATCGTCGATCCGTCGCTGACCCACACGTGCCCGGCCGACGTGACGTACAGCGGGGCGCTCGACGCGCTGGCGCACGCGGTGGAGTCACTGTGGTCGCTGCGCTCGACGGCCCGGTCCCGGCAGCTCGCCGCCGACGCGTTACCCGCGCTTGTCGCCGGGCTGCGGGGGCCGTTGACGCCATCGGTCCGGATCGCGTTGAGCGGCGCCGCCACCCGTGCCGGACTCGCGATCGACCGGACCCGGACGACCGGCGGGCACGCGTTCGCGTACCCGTTGACCGCCCGGTTCGGGGTACGGCACGGGGTGGCCTGCGCGCTGAACCTGGTGTGGCTGCTGCCGTTCACCGCCGCGCGGCTGTCCGAGGACTGCCAGGATCCTCGGGGGGTGGCGTTCGTGCGGCGGCGCCTTTCCGAGATCGACGGGGTTCTCGGTCCTGACGGGCTGGCGGAACTCGTGCGGGGTGCGGGATTCTCGCCGTGGCTGGGCGACCACGGGGTCACGGAGGACGACCTGCCGTGGCTGGTGTCGGCGGCGCTGGGGCACGGCCGGTCGACCAACGGCCCGGTACGGCTGGATCCGGCTGCGGTGCTCCCGGCGCTGCGTGTCCGCTTGTCGGCCTCATAGGCTCGCGAGCACCCTGGCGACGAGCCGGCGCGCCTCGTGTCCGTAGACCGCTTCCTTCTGGAGGAGGTCGAACAACGCCACGTAGCGGGCGATCTCCTGCGGCCGGGTCACCTTGATCCCCGCGGTGGGGGTCTCCAGGGCGACGGCGTTGTTGTCGAAGATCCAGAATCCGATGTTCGCGACGGCGTAGCGCTGGGCGTCGGCCGGGATGACGCCGACGGACACGTTCGGCAAGCGCATGACCGTCAGCAGGTGGATGAGTTGGTCGGCGTGCTCGGCGGGCGTGCCGCGCCGGGTGTGCAGCGCCTGCTCGCCGAGGACGACCGCGATGCGCTTGGCCGGGTTGAGTGCGATGGCGGTGCGTTCCGCCTTCGCGGCCACCGTGGCGTCCATGTCGTCCGGGGCGTCGAGGAACTTGTACCAGAAGGCAAGCATCCGCCGGGTGTACGCCTCGGTCTGGAAGATACCGGGCATGACGATCGGCTCGTGGACGCGGAAGGTCGTGGTCCGCCGATATGTGGGGATCGAATCCGTGGCGCCGAGGCGTCGCATGCCGGACCGCGACAGCCGGGCCCACTCCTGGTATGCGGAGTCGACGGATTGAGCGGTGGCGATCAGGTCGGGGATATGGTCCTCGGCGCCGCAGGCGCTGCACCAGTCCCGGATGTTGCGCTCGGTCGGCGCCTGGGCGCCGTTCTCGATGCGGCTGATACGAGTGAAGTGCTGGCCGGTGGCGTCGGCCAGCGCCTGGCCGGTCAGCCCCGCGGACTTGCGGAGCTGACGCAGCCGGGCGCCAAGGTCCCTGCGGGCCTGGGCGACGGAGCTACTGGGGTCGGTAATCACGAAATGGTATAGCCAGGTCCCATACGGTCTCGAACGCCTCGCGACAGGTCTGTACCACTTGCGGGTCCTCGGTGGTCTCGTACGAGGCGTTGAGGCCGCTGCCGGCGTAGTGCAGGAACAGCACGAGTTCGTCGTCGAAGACGTAGAAGTCCCCGCTGCCGGGTAGGCAGACGGCGGCCAGCCGGGGCCGGGGGAC
>JBKPCQ010000059.1:0-7825 GCA_046727455.1 Actinomycetota bacterium
CTACGTCGGTCACTAGTGCGCTCCCACCAGATGCGGGTCGGCCGGGGAGAACATGGGGGACTTACGGCCCTCGATGTAGTCCAGGTAGTCCTGCTTGAAGAACTTGATCGAGGACTGCACCGGGCTGGCCGCGCCGTCGCCGAGCGCGCAGAACGACCGGCCGAGCAGGTTGTCGCAGGAGTCCAGCAGGGTGTCCAGATCCTCGTGGGTACCCCGGCCGGACAGGATCCGGTACAGGATCTGGGCCATCCAGTAGTTGCCCTCGCGGCACGGGGTGCACTTGCCGCACGACTCGTGGTGGTAGAACTCGATCCACCGGTACGTGGCGTAGACCACGTCGTCCTGGTCGGAGAAGATCTGCACGGCCGTGGTACCCAGCATGGTGCCGACGCCGGCCATCGCCTCGAAGTCCATCGGCACGTCGAGGTGCTCGGCGGTCAGGATCGGCGTCGACGAGCCGCCCGGGGTCCAGAACTTGAGCTGGTGGCCGGGCTGCATGCCGCCGGCCAGGTCGATGAGCTGCCGCAGGGTGGTACCGAGCGCGCACTCGTACTGGCCCGGCTCGTTGATCCGGCCGGAGAGCGAGAAGATCTTCGGTCCGGGCGACTTCGCGGTGCCCATGCTCCGCCACCACTGCGCGCCACCCAGCACGATGTACGGCACGCTGGCGATCGTCTCCACGTTGTTCACCACGGTCGGGCTCGCGTACAGGCCGTGGGTGGCCGGGAACGGCGGGCGCAGCCGGGGTTGGCCGCGGTACCCCTCCAGCGAGTCCAGGAGGGCGGTCTCCTCGCCGCAGATGTACGCGCCCGCGCCGCTGTGCACGACGACGTCCAGGGCGAAGCCGGACCCGAGGATGTCGTCGCCGAGGTATCCGGCTGCCCTGGCGTCGAGGACGGCGCGACGAAGGCGCCGCGCCGCGTGTACCGCCTCCCCGCGCACGTAGATGAACGCGCGGTTGGCCCGGATCGCGTAGCAGCAGATGATGATGCCCTCGATCAGCGAGTGCGGGTCGGCCATCATCAGCGGCAGGTCCTTGCAGGTGCCCGGCTCGCCCTCGTCGGCGTTGACCACCAGGTAGTGCGGCTTGCCGTCGTTCTGCGGGATGAAGGCCCACTTCATGCCGGTGGGGAACCCGGCACCGCCCCGGCCGCGCAGCCCGGACTCCTTCACCAGGGCGATCAGGTCGTCCGGGTGGGCGGCGAGCGCCTTGCGGAGCGCGGTGTACCCGTCCAGCCGCTCGTACACGTCCAGCTTCCACGCGTCCGGGGAGAGCCAGCGCTTGGTGAGTACCGGCGTCAGCGTGGCCAGGGCTTCCTTCGAGGGAGCGGTCATTTCTTGGTCTCCTGCGCTGCGGCGGCGGGCTTGGCCGCCTCGCGGTCGGCCTGGGTCGGGATCGGGGTGTCCGGGTCGAACCCGGCGACGGCGATCCCGTACTGCTCGGCGAGCCGGTTGCCGCGCAGCGTCGGCTCGGCGGCCGGGCCCTCGCCCACCGCGCCCTTCCGCTCGTCCGGGAAGCCGGCGAGCTGGAGCTGCATCTCCTTGAGCGGGCAGAGCCGGGCGCCCCGGCTGGGCGTGGGCAGGTCACCCTCTTCGAGCTGGTGGACGAGCGCCAGCGCCTGGTCGGCCTGGATCCGGTCGAAGAACTCGTAGTTGATCGTGAGTACCGGCGCGTAATCGCAGGCCGCCAGGCACTCGGCATGCTCCAGCGTGATGAGGCCGTCGGTGGTGGTCTCGTCGTGCCCGATGCCGAGGTAGTCGGACAGCGCCTCGAAGGCCTTGTCGCCGCCGAGGACGCCGCACATCGTGTTGGTGCACACGCTCACCAGCCAGTCGCCGGCCGGCTTGCGCTTGTACATGGTGTAGAAGGTGGCGACGGCGGCGACCTGCGCCCGGGTGAGGCCGAGCTGCTCGGCGCAGAACGTCACCCCGGCCGGGCTGACGTACCCCTCCTCCGCCTGCACCAGGTGCAGCAGCGGCAGCAGCGCCGAGCGCTCCTTGCCCCCGGGGTACCGGGCGATGATCTCCTTCGCCCGCTGGTACGTCTCGTCACTGAACGGCATCAGCGGTCACACCCACCCATCACCGGGTCCAGCGAGGCGCCCCCCGCGATCACGTCGGCGAGCAGGCCGCCCTCGGCCAGCGCCGGAAGGGCCTGGAGGTTGACGAAGCTCGGGTCCCGGTAGTGCACCCGGAACGGGCGGGTACCTCCGTCGGAGACCACGTGGGCGCCCAGCTCGCCGCGCGGCGATTCGAGCGGCACGTACACCTGGCCGGGTGGTACCCGGAAGCCCTCGGTCACCAGCTTGAAGTGGTGGATCAGCGCCTCCATGGACTGACCCATGATCTTCGCGACGTAGCCGAGTGAGTTGCCCAGCCCGTCGGCGCCCAGGGCGAGCTGCGCCGGCCAGGCGATCTTCCGGTCGGCCACCATGACCGGGCCGGGTTCGAGCCGGTCCAGCGCCTGCTGGACGATCCGCAGCGACTGGCGCATCTCGTTGACCCGTACCTGGTACCGGCCCCACACGTCGGCGTCGTTGCTGGTCACCACGTCGAAGTCGTACGTGTCGTAGCCGGCGTACGGCATGGTCCTGCGCAGGTCCCAGGGCAGTCCAGCGGCTCGCAGCACCGGGCCGGTCACGCCGAGCGCGAGGCAGCCCTGCACGTCGAGCAGTGCCACGCCCTTCGTGCGCTCGTGCCAGATCGGGCTGCCGGAGAGCAGGTTCTCGTACGAGTCGATGCGCGCCGGCATGAACGCGAGCAGCTCGCGGATCCGGTCGACCGCCTCCTCCGGCATATCCTGCGCCAGGCCGCCGGGCCGGATGTACGCGTGGTTCATCCGCAGGCCGCTGGCCAGCTCGAAGATGTCGAGGATGTACTCGCGCTCGCGGAACCCGTAGATCATCATCGAGAGCGCGCCCAGCTCCATGCCGGTCGTCGCCAGCCACACCAGGTGCGAGGAGATCCGGTTCAGCTCCATCATCAGGATCCGGATCACGTTGGCCCGGGTCGGTACGGCGTCCTCGATGCCGAGCAGCTTCTCCACCGCCATGCAGTAGGCGGCCTCGTTGAACATCGGCGACAGGTAGTCCATCCGGGTGACGAACGTGGTGCCCTGGGTCCAGTTGCGGAACTCCAGGTTCTTCTCGATCCCGGTGTGCAGGTATCCGACGACCGCGCGGGCCTCGGTGACCGTCTCGCCCTCCAGCTCCAGGATCAGCCGCAGCACCCCGTGCGTGGACGGGTGCTGCGGGCCCATGTTGACGACGATGCGCTCTTCGGAGAGCGGATCGGTGGCGGCGACGAGATCGTCCCAGTCCCCGCCGGTGACCGTGAAGACCCGGCCCTCGGTCGTCTCGCGCGCGCTCGCGTAGGCGTCGGTGCTCACTGGTATGACCTCCGTTGGTCTGGAGGTGGGATCTCGGCGCCCTTGTACTCGACCGGTATGCCGCCCAGCGGGTAGTCCTTGCGCTGCGGGAAGCCCTCCCAGTCGTCCGGCATCAGGACCCGGGTGAGGTTGGGATGGCCGTCGTAGACGATCCCGAACATGTCGTAGTTCTCCCGCTCCTGCCAGTCCGCGGTCGGGTACACGCCGGTGACGCTCGGCTGGTGCGGGTCCTCGGCGGTCACCGCGGTCTCCAGGCGGATCCGGCGCCGGTAGGTCATCGAGGTGAGCTGGTACACCGTGTGCAGGCGCCGGGGGTCGCTGCCCAGGTAGTCCACCGCGGAGACCGACGAGCACAGCTCGAACCGCAGCGCCGCGTCGTCGCGCAGCACCCGGCACACCTCGGCGATCCGCTCGGGCACGATGTGCAGGGTCAGTTCGCCCCGGTCGACGACCACGTGCTCGATGGCGTCGGCGAACGCCGGAAACGCGACCTCCAGCGCGTCGACCACCTCGTCGAAGTACCCGCCGTACGGGCGCTCGGCGTCGACCATGGTCGGCCGGCGGCGGACCAGCCCGCCGAAGCCCGAGGTGTCCCCGCTGCCCTGCACCCCGAACAGGCCACGCTGGCTCGGGGCTGGCACGGCGCCCTCCGGGCTCGCGGAGACCGGGACGCTGGTCGGCTCGCTCACCGCTGACCCCCCCGATTCGCGTCCAGCTTCAGGGCGGCGCCGGAGTGCTCGCGCATCCAGTTCTCGATGCGCAACTGCTCCTCGCGGCCCTCCCTGGCGGCCTGCTCCCACTCGGCCCGCTTGGCCTTGTCGTAGAAGTAGCTCGACGGGATGGACCCCGGCGGGGTGGCCGACGGCTCGGCGGATTCGAGCTGTACCCGGCGCTTCTCGCCGAGCGGCTCGTGCATGACCTTGTCCCACAGCCGCAGGATCGCGTCCATGAGCATCTCCGGGCGCGGCGGGCAGCCGGGCAGGTACATGTCGACCGGTACGATGTGGTCCACGCCCTGGACGATGGCGTAGTTGTTGAACATGCCGCCGGAGCTGGCGCACACGCCCATCGAGAGCACCCACTTGGGCTCGGGCATCTGGTCGTAGATTTGGCGCAGGACCGGCGCCATCTTCTGGCTCACCCGACCCGCCACGATCATCAGGTCGGCCTGCCGGGGCGAGGCCCGGAACACCTCCATGCCGAACCGGGCCAGGTCGTACCGCGCTCCGCCGGCCGCCATCATCTCGATCGCGCAGCAGGCCAGCCCGAACGTCGCCGGCCAGAAGCTGGCCTTGCGGGTCCAGTTGACCAGCTTCTCGACGGTGGTGAGCAGAACCCCGGAGGGGAGTTTCTCTTCGATGCCCATGTGTCAGTCCCAGTCCAGACCGCCGCGCCGCCAGACGTAGGCGTACGCGACGAACACGGTGCCGATGAACAACACCATCTCCACGAACCCGAACAGGCGGAGCTGGTTGAACGAGATCGCCCACGGGTACAGGAAGATGATCTCGATGTCGAAGATGATGAACAGCATCGCGGTCAGGTAGAACTTGACCGGGAAGCGGCCGCCGCCGATCGGCTGCGGCGTCGGCTCGATGCCGCATTCGTACGCCTCCAGCTTGGCCCGGTTGTACCGGTGCGGCCCGGTGTACCGCGCGGCGACCACCGAGAACAGCGCGAACAGGAGCGCGAGCGCGAACAGGCCCACGACCGGTATCCACAGAGCGAGCGACATGGTCTCCCCTCGCCTCGTCCTTCCTAGCTGTTTCCGCTGGCAATAACCTATTAGTTGCGCTCTGTGACCCGGCGCGCGGGGTATCCTGCGATCATGCCGCGGGCGCCAGGCGGCTCAGCCCGTTGATGATCCGGTCCGTCGCGTCGCCGCCCCTGGGGTCGGTCAGGTTGGCCATCAGCTTCAGCACGAACCGCATGAGTACCGGGTGCGGCAGCGCGTGCCGGGTGCCGATCTTCATGAGCTGCGGGTTGCCGATCAGCTTCACGAACCAGTGGCCCAGCCGGTAGTACCCCCCGTAGCGGGTCTTCAGCTCCAGCGGGTACCCCCGCAGTACCCGCTCCCGGGCCGGGCCCGCCGGCCGGGCCAGTGCCTGGACCACCGTCTCGGCGGCCAGTTCCGCCGACTCCATCGCGTAGGCGATGCCCTCACCGTTGAACGGGTTGACCATGCCGCCCGAGTCGCCGACGAGCAGTACCCCCCGGTTGTAGTGCGGTACCCGGCTGAAGCCCATCGGCAGCGCGGCCCCGAGGATCGGCCCGGCCGCGTTGGCCTCGTCGTTCATGCCCCAGTCGGGCGGGGTGGTGGACAACCAGTCGAGGAGCATCGCCCGGAAGTTGGTCCGGCCCCACGCCGACGAGGAGTTGAGCACCCCCAACCCGACGTTGACCCGCCCGTCGCCGAGCCCGAAGATCCATCCGTATCCGGGCAGCAGCTTGTCCCCGCTCTCCTTGCTGCGCAGCTCCAGCCACGATTCCAGGTAGTCGTCGTCGTGCCGGCCCGGCGAGTGGTAGTACCGCCGGACCGCCACCCCGATCGGCCGGTCCTCCCGCTTGGCCATCCCCAACGCGAGCGCGAACCGGGCGGACACCCCGTCAGCCGCGAGGATCAGCGGCGCCCGGAACTCCCGCCGCTCGCCCGCCACGCTCGCG
Organism: Actinomycetota bacterium; assembly: GCA_046727455.1. Classification (GTDB taxonomy): domain Bacteria; phylum Actinomycetota; class Actinomycetes; order Mycobacteriales; family Micromonosporaceae; genus AC-43. Next base: position 6,053 of record JBKPCQ010000059.1, read on the forward strand.
GTCACCCCGACGACCCGGCCCTCGTCGTCGAGGACCGGCCCGGTGACGGTGTGGCCGGTCAGCAGCTCCGCCCCGGCGCCCTTGGCGTGCAGCGCGAGGAGCTGGTCGAGGTCGAGCCGGGTACGGGTGAGCCCGTAGTCCGGGAAGCTGGCCAGCTCGGGCCAGTCCAGCTCCATGCGTACCCCGCCGCCGAGGATGCGCAGGCCCTTGTTGCGCAGCCAGCCGTCCCCGGGACCGGTGCTGATGCCCATCCGTACGAGCTGCCGGACGGCGCGGGGGGTCAACCCGTCGCCGCAGACCTTCTCCCGGGGGAACTCGGTCTTCTCCAGCAGGAGCACGGACAGCCCGTGGCCGGCCAGGTGGTATGCCGCCGACGAGCCGCCCGGACCGGCGCCGACAACGATGACATCGGCCTCCCGGGTCTCGGTCACGACCATCACCGCCTCGTCGTCCACAGCTCGTGAAACCGTTCACAAGCCCTCCGGCGGCCAGTCTAAGACGGCCCGATGAACCGGGCGACCGAGGGGTTCCTTATCACGAGCCAGGTCGCCGCGCCAGGGGCGCGCGGCCGGCGCAGGCACCGAGATCTTGGACGCCTGCACCCCCTCCGGCGGGTGTTTCATTTGTAGCCTTGATCCATGACTGATGCTACGGGGCGCGGGCTGGTGCTGGATGTGTACGCGCGGTTGAGTCGGGCGTACAACGGGGAGACGATCCAGGTTGATGATCAGGTTGAGGTGTGTCTGGAGGAGTTGGCCGACCGGCGCACACGTGGGGGAGGTGTTCAAGGACAACTCGCTGTCGGCGTGGAAGCCCAACGTGGTGCGCAAACAGTGGGAAGCGCTGATGCGGCGGTTGGAGTCGGGCCTGTGTGATGGGGTGATCGTGGATGACCTGACGCGGTTCTCCCGGAAGATCATTGAGGGGGAGCGGCTGGTGGAGTTGGCCGCCAGGGGGATTCGGGTGTGGTCGTCGTCTGGGGAGTACGACCTGACCACGGCCGACGGGCGGCGGCACTTTCGGGAGGCGATGGTGGCGGCGGCCGGGGAGTCGGACAAGATTCCCGAGCGGGTGCGGCGGGGCAAGGTGCGCAAGTCGCGGCGGGGCAAGCCCGCTGGCGGCGGACGCGGGCATGGCATGCCGGGATGGGCACCCACCGGCGAGGGCTGGGAGCCGGGGGACGGCCGGGGGCGTGTGCCGGATGAGCAGGTGGCCGCCGAGCAGGATCTCGTGATCCTTCACCCGGTCGGCCACGAACCCGCTGCCAAACCGCACCGTGTAGCCGTCGCCGGACTCGGCCACGATCTCCCCACCTCACCGCGCCACGCCGCGCCACCGCTGCGCTGGATCGACGTGGCCGCGACCGTCACCCGCTGCCCCTTGCGATAGGCATCCATCACCGCTCCTTCCGGCGGTCATCACGCCCGGTCTTGACCCCGGCTGTCGGTGTGTGTCTGGTGTCCCGCCGGTTGCCGGCCCGGTCGGGCTCGGCCGGCTGGGTGGTCGGTGCCGGGTGCTCCCGCTCGGCCTTGACGGCGAGGTAGAGCGCGGGCAGGTTGCGGAGCCGGCCGAGCGCGGCGGGCACCAGCAGGAGCAGGCCTACCGGCAGGCTGGGAAGCCGCCCGACCCGGTGCCACATTTCGTCCCCGGTCAACGTCCAAGATCCACGCTAAGCCCGTACCGCGCGGTGCAGTGCGACCACGCCGCCGGTCAGGTTCCGCCAGGCCACCCGCGTCCAGCCCGCCTCGGCCAGGCGCGCGGAGAGCCCGGCCT
>JBKPCQ010000060.1:0-11638 GCA_046727455.1 Actinomycetota bacterium
GGCTCGGCTGTTGCGGCGGTCCCGCCCGGCTTGGCCGCGGCCGGCCTGGCCCGGCCGTTTCCGGCCGGCTCGGCCCGGCGCGCCGAGCCCCGGACCGGAATGGCGAGGTCGGCGGGGGAGAAGGGCAACTCGTCCCGGCCGAACCGGACCGTGACGAACTCCTCTCCGCTGGCCGGGTCGCCGAGCTGCACGACCTGGCCCACCTGGCCGGCGATCTGACCGGCTGACTCGGTGAACATCACCTTCGGCCGCCGACCGGCGGCCAGGGTCTCGCGGATCCCGTCGAGGTCCGCCGGGGACAATCCCCCGGCGGCCGTCCGCGCGGCAACCATGGCATCCCTCCGTACACGTGTATGACTGCACCCTTCCTAGCAGGAGGGACCGACAGTTCCGCGCGACACGCCGGTCAACCGGTACGGCGACCGAGCGCGAGCACCGTGTCGAGCTGCACGCGCAGCACCCCGCCGTGCGCGTCGACCGCCTCGCCGATGCGCTCCAGAAGCCGCTCGCGCCGCCGGTCAGGCAGCATCCGGTGCGGCGAGAAGGTGTTGAGCAACCGCAGGTACCGGCGGGTCGGGTACGGCTCCACCCGGGTGAACGTCCGCCGCGTCACGTCGGTGAACAGGTGCGAGGCGGACAGCTCCCCGGGCAGCCACGCGGACGTCGGCTGCGGGTCGAGCAACTCGGGCGCGTACCGTGCGTACACCCGGTTCAGCTCCGCCTCGACCGCCGGATCGGCGAACCCGTACTGGTGCCCGAACAGTGCCAGCACCCCGCCCGGCGCCAGCGCGGCGTGCGCCCGCTCCAGCCGGGTCGCCTCGTCCATCCAGTGCCAGGCCTGCGCGCAGGTCAGCAGCGGCACCCCGCCGGGCGGCGGCACCCAGTCCTCGAACCGGCTCACCACCACCGCCACCCCGGGAAACCGCGCCCGCAGCACCCGCGCCATCGCCGGATCCGGCTCCACGCACGTCACCGGTACCCCACGGGCGACGAACGGCCGGGTGGCCTTGCCGGTACCGGCGCCGAGCTCGACGGCCCGGTCCGGTACCCGGCCCAGGTACTCGAACACCGCCGTCGCCAGCTCGTCCGCGTACTCCGCGCGCACCTCGTCGTACTCGCCGGCCACCTCCCCGAACACCCGCGCCCGTTCCCGCCCCACCGCCGGCACCCCCGTTCAGACCGGATCCCAGGGTACCGACTCGTAGATCTCCACCAGCGTCGCCAGGAACCCGCCGTCCACCGGATGCGCTTGAGCTTTAGGGCGTGGGAACGCCGTCGCAGCCATGGTCCAGTCGGCCGGTGTCGAAGTACGACACGAGCTTCGCGGCACAGCCGGGGTTCTTCAGGACTGACCCGTGTTCGTCGTCCTCCACGGTGAACAGAGTCCCGCCGGTGGTCGCATGCATCCTCGTCGTCCACTCGTACGGGGTGATGTTTTCGTATCGGTGGCCGGACAGGACCAGGGATCCGCCGGTCGATCGCAGCGGCGCCACCTGTGCGGAAAGCGACCAGCCGACGCACTCGGGTACGCGCCGGAGCCGGTCAATGATCCATCTGCCCGACTCCGACGCGCCGTCGATCTCGATCTTCATTGTTTGAGGCTGATGCTGTCCAGGTGCTTCCACCACTCCTCAGCCGGCTTCGGCTCGGTCGGCGCGGTCACACCCGCGTCCGCGGCCGCCTCGACCGCCGCATCGTAGGCCTTGTACCAGGCCGGGTACACGTTGTTCCGCAGGTCTTCGAGCTTGTGGAAGATCGCGCGCAGATCCGGCCGGTCGAACCAGTTGTCGGCCTTGGCCTGCTCGGCCTGTACCTCGCCGAAGATGCGGGTCTGCATGTCCAGGTACCCGTGGAGGGTCGTCATCAGCCCGTCGAAGCGGGCCTTCGCGGCGGCCTTGTCCGCCACGTCCTTGGCCAGCGCCTGCGCGGGCGTCGGCACGGTGGTCTCGCCTTCCGGCGGCACGTTCCCCGCGATCAGGTGGGACCGGCCGATCAGCTCGGCCCGCCGTTCCGTCGCGTTCTGCAGCATCTCGCCGAACGCCGTGGCGTCACGGAACTTGCCCTCGTGCGCCTGCATCGCGGCGATCAGCTTGTCCAGCTTGGCCACGCCGTCGGCGGCCACGCGGCCGGCCAGGTCGTAGTTGCCGGCCTGCTGCGCGGCGTCGAGAGGGCCGAACGGGTCGCCGTCGACCAGCGCCTCGTAGACGGACTTCTGGCCGGAAAGCTCACCCGGCCACTCGTACCGGGAACCGCCCTCCGCCGACCCCAGCCCGCGGACCACCAGCCGCACCACGGCGGCCCGGTCGGTGCCGCCGGCGACGAAGTCGGCCAGCGCCGCGGACAGCACCTTGAAGTCGGCCTGCGCCCGCACGATCCGCGACCGGCAGGCGCGCCAGTCGTCGATGCCGCGGGTGAGAGCACCGGCCTCGACGTATGCCCGCTCCCACGCCTTGGGGTCGTAGGCGGTGAGCGCGATCCGCGTGTAGTCGGCGTCGGACAGCTTCATGCCGGCCACGTCGGTGTCCTGGGCCAGCTTGGTGTCGCCGGTGAAGATGCCCTTGATCGAGTCCCACGGGTGCTCGGCGACCTTCTTCAGCGTGGCAGACCAGTCGCTCTCTGACGTCGACTTGCTCACGTCGCCGGACGCGACGCTGCCCGGTCCGACCTTCGTGGTGATCGACGCGTTCTCGTTGTAGTTGGCCCCCGTGACGCCGCCGACGGTGAACCCGATCGCGCCGGTCGCGGTGCCGGTCTGCGTCACCGTGGTCTGGTGTGCGGCGTCGGTCGCGGTGGTGGTGCTGCGGGCGCTGCCGTCGGCGATGGACAGCCCGAACGGCCCCAGGCCGGCCGTCGTGGTGTCGGTCTCGCTCCTACCGGTGGTCACCGAGGTGCCGGCGACCAGCTCCGGGTGCGCGGCCGCGACCGCCGCCAGCTCCGCCGCGCCGCTCGCCGAGATGATCTGCTGGTACAGCGCGTTGTACTGCGGCGACGCCGGATCCAGCAGGAACGAGTAGGTCGCGCTGGACGATCTCTTGTGCTCCTCGCCGTAGCCCATCGAGCCGATGCCATAGGTGCCGGTGGCGCTCGCGTTCCAGCCGGTGTCGCTGGCCGGCGTGCCGGTGAGCAGAACCGCGCCACCCTTGCGGGCCGCCGTCCAGGTCATGCTCCCGCCGGCGGACACCCCGCCGCCCACGCTGAGCCCCCGCCCGCCGCCGCTGGCCCCGGCCGTCCCGCTGGCGCCCAGCCGGCCCTCGGTCGTCAGCGTGACGCTGTCCCCCTCCGGCAGCGCCGCGGCGGCGCCCGGGTCATGCAGCACACCGGCCTGCAGGCCGCGCAGCATCCCGATCGCCGCGTCGTCGCCCTCGGTCGCGGCGATCCGCAGGATGCCCAGCTCGTGGTACAGGTCGGTGGCCGAGGTGGCGGTGATGCTCTGCAGCGCGGCCAGGTACTTCTGCGCCTCCGCCTCTGGCAGCACATGGACGTAGGAGGCGGTGATCGAGCCCGAGGCGGTACCGGAGACGCTGCCCGAGCCGGTCACGTCGGAGCCCCGCTTGACGCTGCCGGAGGTGCCCAGCTTCGCGCCCAGGCTGATGGTCAACACGATCTGGTACGTGCCGGGGGAGCCCGGTACTTCGACGACGTTGACGGTGAACCGGCCGTCCAGGCCGCCGGACACGCCGACCTTGACGCCCTTCGCCAGGGTGCGGCTGGCGTCGCCGCTGACCGTGCCGTAGCCGCCGACCCCGTCCGCCCCGGCGATCACGCCGACGCCCCTGGTGCTCGACGTGGTCGTCCCCCGGATCAGCTCGCCCTTGTCGTCGACCGTGCCGCTGGACTGGCTGCTGGTCGTGGTCCGCCCGTACTTGCCGCCGGTCAACGAGTACGACGTGCCCGACTCGTTGGTGATGCCCAGGTCGCCGGCCCGCTCGGTGGTACTCGTGCCGGAGCTGTACCCGCCGGTGCCGAACTTCCTCTTCTTGGTGGTGCTGGTGCCGCTCTTGTCTCCGGTCGCGCTGTCCGACTGCTCGCTGCTCGACGTGGTCGAGCTGGAGTAGCCGAACTGGCCGTCGGCCAGGCCCAACGACCGGTTGCTCGACGTCGACGAGCTCTGCGACTCGGTACCGGTGACCGCCGTGGTCTTGCTGCTCTGCGCCCAGGTCGCCGACGTCAGCGTGTACGTCGAGCTGGAGGAGTCGGTGGTCGTGATCGCCGACCCGCCGGACAGCGCGGTGCGGGTCTGCGTGGTGCTCGACGACAGGCCCGACTCGGACAGGCTCAACCCGCTCGACGACGTATCGGTGCTCAGCGCGGTCGACGCGGTGCTGCCGCGCCGGGCCAGGATCTCGTTGACGGCCGCCGTGCTCGCCTTCGGATCGGTGACCGTGACCAGGTCGCTCTCGTTCCTGCTCAGCGCCTTCTCCAGCGCGCTCTTCCGCGCCGCGAGCGCCTCCACGGTGGCCTTGTCCTGGTCGCCGAGCTGCTCGGGGGATCTGCCCTGGAACGGCGCGAGGCCGGCCAGGACCTGCTGGTACTCGGCCACCGCGGCGTCGTGCTCGGCCTGCAACTGGGGGAGGAGCTGGGCGGCGAGCGCCTGGGTCTCGGCCTGGCCCGGATCGACCGCCGGCTCGGTGCCGGTGTACCGGTGCACGATGGCCGGGCCGGCTGCGGTGAGCAGACCGGGCGCGACGGCGCCGCCAGCCAGTACCTGCCCGGCCGCCCGGTCCGCCAGGACCTCGTCCCGGTCATGCGGGTCGCTCACCGCCAGCCCGCCGTCCGGCCCGGCCGGCGCGGCGGTCTGCTGCACCGTGTGGGCCAGCTCGTGGGCGAGAAGATGCGCGCCCGGCGCGGTGTCAGGCCGGTACGCGCCGGCCGCGAAGAACACGTCCGAGCCCGTGGTGAACGCGCGGGCGTCGACCTCGCGGGCCAGGTCCGCCGCTTCCGCGTCGCGGTGGATCCGGACGCCGGTCAGCGCAGCCCCGAGCGCGGGCCCGAACCGCTCCGGTACCTCCGCGGGCAGCGGCTCCCCGCGGCCGAGCCGGCGCTGGATCCGGGCGGCCAGCTCGTCACCCGGTGCGGACGCGGCATCGCCCCCATCCGCTACGCTGCGTAGCAGGCGGCCGACCATTGCGTTGCCGCCAGTGGCCTGTAGCTGCATCAGTGCGCGGACGTGTGCCGCGCCGGGCGGATCGAGGTCTGTCTCCGCCGGGGCGGCCGACTCCTCCTGTTGAGCCTGCGTCATTGCGCCGTGCGTGCGCGACCGGCCAGAGGGCATGGCTCATGGTCGCAGACGCCGGCAAGATTGTCCGGCAGACCCGGCGATTACTCTCCGGTGAGCCCGTCCACCGACTCCCGGATCAGGTCGGCGTGGCCGTTGTGCCGCGCGTACTCCTCGATCATGTGGCACAGCATCCAGCGCAGGCTCGGCGCCCGGCCGTCGGCCCAGGGGCGCCGGGCGGGCTGGTCCAGGCCGCCGTCGGCCAGCGCCTCGCCGACCAGCGAGCGGGAGCGGGCCACCGCGTCCCGCCAGAGCGCGAAGAGTTGCTCAGGCGTGTCCGCCGCGGCCGAATGCCACTCCCAGTCAGGGTCGGCGTCCCAGTCGACCGTGTTCCACGGAGCCCCGAACTCCCGCCCGAACAGCCGGGTGGAGAACCAGTGCTCCTCAACCACCGCCAGGTGCTTGAGCATCCCGCCGAGGGTCATCGAGGAGGCACCGACGGTTGCCGCGAGGCCGGTCGCGTCGAGGCCCGAGCATTTCCATGCCAGGGTTGCCCGCTGGAAGTCCAGGAAGCCCAGGAGTGTGGCGGCCTCGTCGCCAGCGAGGGGCGGTTCCGGGCGACCCTGTTCATCCACGTCGGTCATCGGCTTCTCGATTCGATAATGTATATTATGTCAACCTAGCTCCGCGACTACGCGCAACAGGTTGCCCGTCATCGCGGGCCGAGCCGCCAGGTGAGCATCACCGTGTCGGTACGCTCGTCAGCACCGGCCGACTCGTAGGTACGCAGCGCGGCCTCGTTGCCGGACTCGGTGAGTACCCACATGCCGTAGCAGCCCCGCTCGCGCGCCCGCTCGGCCGCGGCCGTGACGAGTGCCCGGCCGATCCCCCGCCGCCGGAAACGATCATCGACCCCCAGCTCGTACAGGAACATCTCGGTGCCCTTGTCCGGATGGGTGGTCTCCACCGCGGACACGAAGCCGGCCGGCTCGCCGTCGACGAACGCCACGCACAGGTGGTGGTTGGGCTGCGCCAGGAAATGCCGGGCCCACGTCACCCGCACGTCGTCGTCGAAGAGGTGCCCCGCCGCCACGACGGTGTCGACGTCAGCCGGGACCAACCAGCGCAGGTCCATCGGCTACGGCCCCCAGATGAGAAACCAGCCGCAGAACAGCGCGAGCAGCACCACCGCGACGGTGACCAGCAGCGGGCGCAGCCACGGCCGGGCCGCCCCTCCCCCGGCCCCCGCCGACGCTGTCAGCGGTGCCTGCTCGCCGTCCGCGGTCAGCCGGGCCAGCCGGTCGATCCGGCCGGCGCGGGCGTCGGCCAGGGACAGCACGAAGTCGCCGTTGCGCACCAGCTCCCCGATAACCTCCCGGCCGATGACCCGCCAGGGCAGGAACGGCCCGAGCGGGCCGGGACCGGGCTCGCGCCGGTACTGGACGGGCACGCCCCAGCCCTCGGGCGGGTCGTCGAACCCGAACACCACCCGGTGGTCGGGCCGGGCCTCCGGGTCGGGCGGCGCGCCGGTGCTGGCCTGCACGGCCGGTGCGGTCAGCCGGTCGGCGAACTTCGGCCGGTACCAGATGAGCAGCGGCGCCGCGTGCCGCGCCTCGGCGTTGTCGAAGCAGCACACCACGACCGGGTACCCCGGAAAGGTCTCGGCGTAGAAGTCGAGCAGCTCCCGCGCCAGGGTCGGGCGCCTCGCCACCGGCACCCGCGACAGCGCGGCCGGGATGTCCAGCGGGTCGGCCGCGACGACCACCGTGTACACCTCGTGGTCGAACACCTCGACCCCGCGCGGCGCCCCGCCACCCACCCACGCCACCGGCCGTAGCGAGTCGACCAGGTCGCGCAGGACGTACGGGGTCTCCCCCGGGTCGAGGAAGTTGGCGCTGCTCAACTCCACCGCCGGCACGTGCAGCAGCATGGCGTTCGGGCCCTGGGCGAGGTTCACCACGGTGTTCTGGTAGCCGAGCACCTCGACCGGGCCGTATTCGGGGTGGGTGTGCCGGCCGACGTAGACGATCGTGCCGCTGAACTCGGCGGGGGCGGCGGAGACGGACATCTTCAGGCCCGGACCACGGAGGGCACGCGGTCGTCATCCGTGCTTTCGGTCACCCGGGCAGGATACCGGTGGGCACCCGGGTCTTGGACGTTAGGCTGGGGCCGGACGGAGGGGCGAGCCGAATGATGATCAAGGCGCTGTGCTGCAGCATGCTGCTGTTCACTGCCATCGGGATGGCGGCCCTGGCGCTGCGCCGCGCGCGCGGGCGCTGACCCGGTGAACGCCCTCCACGCTGTGCAGCCGCGCGGAATGGGGCGGATCAGCACGGCACGCTCCTGCGGTAGAAGCCGGCGTTGAGGTTTCCGCGGTACTGGCGTGCCGGCTGCGTGCGGTTGCCGGACGCTGCCGGTCTTGTCGGTGCCAGGGTGTAGAACGGCTGGCATGGCACACGAGTCATCAGCGCGGGCGCGGGGATTACCGGGTCGGCGGACGGTGGTGAGCGGGGGTTCGGCCGGGATCGGGCGGGCCGTGGCGAGCCGGCTGGCTGCCGAGGGTGCCACGGTGCTGATCGCCGATCGGGACGCGGTGGCCGGGCAGGAAACCGCGCGGCAGCTCGGCGCGGCGTTCGTCGCGGTGGACTTGTCCAGGCTTGACGAGGTACCGGTGATGATCGCCGCGGCGGTGCGTGCGCTGGGCGGCTTGGATGTACTGGTCAACAACGTCGGCGGGGTGGTCAAGCCGGGGTATCCGGCCGCCCCCGCCGATCACTGGATGCGCATGCTGGACCTCAACCTGCGCGGCGTGATGCTGTCGACCCAACTCGCCATCGAGGCGATGGGGCAAGGCGGCGCCATCGTCAATATCGCCTCGACGGCAGGTCTGGGTTACGGCGTGCATGCCATTCCGGAGTATGCGATCGCCAAGGCAGGGGTGATCCGGCTGACCGCCTGACTGGGTCCGTTGCGAGACAGCAGGGGGATCCGGGCCAACTGCGTGTGCCCCAGCCTCACCGACACCCCGTCGTCTCGACGAGACCTGGCCTCGATGACACCGGCCCAACGGGCCAGCACCCCGCCAGCCCTGCCCGCGGAGGAGATCGCCGATGCGGTCGCCGTCATGCTCACCGACGACAGTCTGGCCGGGCGGGTCATGGTCTGCCGGTCGGGTCGGTCGCTGGGTCGCGACGAGCAGGTCGCCGGCGCACCACGTATGCGAGCGAGGCAGGCCCACTCCTCATCGGTCAGATCCTGGCGATCAAGCACACAAAGCGATCTACCGGTACCTACCAGATCCGTAAGACGCCTACTCCTGCGGCCTCGAGGACCAGACGGGATCTGGACCGGCCAACCACTCCGTGTTGAACCGGCCGGCCGCGTGGATCGCGATCAGCCGGAGCTCACCAGGCCCACTGTTGACGAAGCCATGGGCCTCGCCCGGGGGGCTGACGACGACATGACCAGCTGGGATGACCAGTTGCTCCTCGCCGATTTGAAATGTCGCCTCGCCCGACTCGACCAGAAACACTTCGGCGTAGGGATGTCGATGAAGCTTCGGTCCGACCCCCGGCTGCGAGTGCACGAGGATGATCGAGAATGGAACATCGTCGTGGTCTGCGCCGACGAACTCATGGGAATGTGGCTCGTGTGGCAGCTCGTCTAGGTCGAGGATTCTGGCCATGGTTCACCTCCGTGGGACTCTGACCCTACCGACGGTCGGCCACCCGCTCGTGATGTTGCACGTCGCTGGCTGTTATCTGAGGCGTGTTGGCGCTCGGCACCACCGACGCCGAGGCTGACCTCCGCACCATGCAGGCATGAACGCTGGACACAGACTGTCACCTCGCCGATGATCTGCTCCTGAGTGCGATGACTGCGACGAAGCCAACTCCCACCAGACGCGCTCAGTCCGCGGAAGATGGTGGCGCCGACCGATAGGCCGGTCGCGATCCTTCGCGGTGTTCGGTGGAGACGCTATGACGCGACAACGACTCCGCCGATGCCGGTGCGTCCGGCCGGGGTGCCGACGAGTTCAACCGTCACGCCGGCGCGGACACGTTCCCCGAAGACGGCGACGATGGCATCGGTGACTCCGGCGACGAGGCGGGCGACGATCTCGTCGGCGTCGGGCCGGCTGAGGGCGGCTTCCTTGATGCCGAAGGTGATGCTGGGCGCGGGAGCTTGTGCCGGTCTGCCGCCGACGCCCCAGCGGTGCTGCGGCAGGCCGATCAGCTGCACGACTGCGCTGCTTCGAGCCCATTGCCCGTAGACGGCGACGACCGCATCGGTCAGTTTCTCGATCAGGGCCGTCTCGTGGCCGGCGAGGTCGCTTTCCAGGGCGTGGACGCGGAGATGGGGCATACCATCCTCCGTGAACGAGTTTGAGAGCAAATCATCTTTGGTAACAAAGGTATTGGGAAGGCTCGGCGGATGTCAACACGGGACACCACGGAGGACACGATCCGGGAACTGCTTCTGGTGATGCCGAGGCTGGTCGGCAGGGTCAAACGTCTGCCGGTGCCGCAACAGCTGCGGTCGCTCGATCTGGCACCGAGGCACCTGTCGGTGCTGTCCCTGATCCTGCTCGACGGTCCGCTGACCGTCTCCCACCTGGCCGGGATGCTGGGTGTCGCACCCACCACGGTGAGCTTGATCGTGAGCGACCTGAGCCGTAAGGGGGTCTTGGTGCGGCAGGAGGACGACGCCGACCGTCGCCGGCGCATCATCGACATCAGCCCGGAGAGCCGGCCCGCTATCTCGCAGTGGCTCTCACCGGGTGCCCATGCGTGGCGGCACGCCCTCACGCCGCTGAGCCCGGCACAACAGCGGACGTTCGTCGACACCCTGCTCAGGTACGAGGCGGCCTTCACCACCGCAACGGAGACGGCACCCCGGAGGGGCGAATAAAGCGCAGCGCGTCGCAGCGGATCCCGGCCGGGCAGGTTGGGTACCGGTAAGAAACGTGTCATCAGCTTCAGTCACCGGAACCTAATCGGGTGATCTACGGCAGCGTGCGGCGCGGATTTCGTCGTCGGCGACCTTGTCGTCCAGAAGGGCGTACAGCTGGGTGGCCTCGATAGAGACCCCGGCGTTGATCAGTTCGGTGGCGTGGGCGTGGCGCAGTTGGTGGATGTCGAGGTCGACGCCGGCAGCCGCGCAGTAGCGGGTCCAGCGGTACTGGGCGGCGTCGTATGACAGCGGCCCGCCGGAGCCGTTGATGCTGGCCCGAAACAGGGCCCCGGACTTGTACTTGGTTCGCTCCAGGTACAGCTTGAGCAGCGCGACGTAGCCGCGGTCGTGCAGCAACGCCGTGGATGCGCGCATGCTCGTCGTCCAGGCGCAGGTCCAGGTCCTCGACGTACAGGCTGCACACCTCGCCGGCGCGGGCACCGCAGACGTAGATCGTCTCGAACAGCACCCGATCAGGGGTGTTGGTAAGAACGCTGTCACCAGCCGCAAACGGCGATGATCTTGCGTGGTGCGTGCCTGGCCGATTTGACGGGGCAGCGCGCCCGGGCCGGTGTTCGGCAAGATGACCGCACGTGGCCCGATCGATGGATCTGGACGAGCTGGTTGAGCACTGGACGCTGCTGGACGACGAGCGGGAGCTGATCGCTGGCAAGCGAGGTGCGACCAGGCTCGGGTTCGCACTCCTGCTGAAGTTCTACACCCGGCTGGGCCGGTTCCCCCGCGGCCGTGGGAGCTGCCGGACCAGGCGGTCGAGTTCGTGGCCCGGCAGGTCGACGTGGACCCGGACGAGCTGGCCTTCTACGAGTGGACCGGCCGGACGATCGAGTACCACCGCGCGCAGATCCGTACGCACCTGGGCTTTCGGGAGTGCTCGGTCGGGGATGCGGAGAAGCTGACCGAGTGGCTGGCCGTCAACGTGTGCGAGGCAGAGCGCCGGCCCGAGTTGGTGCGCGACGAGCTGCTGGCGCGGTGCCGCGCCGAGCGGATCGAGCCGCCGACCGCCCGGCGCGGCCTGACCCCACTGTTCTGGACCCATGGCGCCCCCTATGGCGAGGTCAAGCTCGACATGACCAGCCGCCTGGCGCTGCGCGAGCTGCCCACGCCGTAGCCGCTCCTGCTCGGCGGGCGCGCCCTCACCCGGTTCAGGCACCGGCCTCGAGCACGGCGAGGTCGCGTACCGCGTAACGGTGATGCTCGGCCTCTTCCTTGAGCACCACCTTGAGGCAGCGGCGCACGACGTACTCCTGGTCGGGATATGGGTCCGCCGGCTTGCGACCACATACCCGATCGAGCTCGGTCTCGGTGAGTCCGTCGACGACACGCCGCATCGTGGCCATGCGAGCGAGCCGCGGCGCGAGTACCTCGTCGAGCGTCGGGGTGGCTTCGAGGGTGAGCCCGAGCTTCGCCGCTGCGTCGGGCGGCATCCCGCCGTAAGGAAGGCCCAACGGG
>JBKPCQ010000061.1:0-45740 GCA_046727455.1 Actinomycetota bacterium
GCGCAGCTCGAACAGCTCCAGGCCCACGCGCAGGCCGGGCGTGCGCCGGCGGCGGCGCCGCCGGATCCGGCGGTGGCCGACGCGCCGCTGCGCGTGGCGATCGACTACGGCGACGCGGCCGAGCTGGCCGCCAAGGCCGGCAAGGCGCTGGGGGCGCTGCGGTCGGGCAACCCGGCGATGTGGCGGATGCTGCGCGCCCAGGGTGTCTTCGTGGGCCGCGGCCCGGCGCCGAAGGTGGCTTTCCTCTACACCGGGCAGGGCTCGCAGTACGTCAACATGCTGCGCGGGCTGCGCGACCGCGAGCCGATCATGAGGGAAGCGTTCATCGAGGCCGACCGGGTGATGACACCGCTGCTCGGCCGGCCGCTGTCCTCGTACATCTTCGTGGACGGCGAGGAGGCCATCGCGCAGGCTGAGCGGCAGCTCCTCCAGACCGAGATCACCCAGCCGGCGGTTCTGACGGTCGACCTGGCGCTGACCGAGATGCTGGCGGCGTACGGCGTGCGACCGGACATGGTGATGGGCCACAGCCTCGGCGAGTACGGCGCGCTGGTGGCCGCCGGGGCGCTGTCGTTCGACGCCGCGCTGGAGGCGGTCAGCGCCCGGGGCCGCGAGATGGCGCACCTGGACATCGAGGACAACGGCGCGATGGCGGCCGTGTTCGGCCCGCTGGAGGAGATCGAGCGGATCGTCGCCGCCACCGACGGGTACGTGGTCATCGCGAACATCAACAGCACCGGGCAGGCGGTCATCGGCGGCGCGACCGTGGCGGTCGAGCGCGCGGTGGAGGCCATGCAGGCGGCCGGGTTGAACGCCCGGCGCATCCCGGTCAGCCACGCGTTCCACACCTCGATCGTGGCGCCGATCAGCGCGCCGCTCATCGAGTCGCTGCGCCGGCTTTCGATCCGGCCGCCGGTACGCCCGATCGTGTCCAACGTGACCGGTGAGTTCTACCCGGCCGACGCCGACGTGGAGACGATCCTGGAGCTGCTCGGCCGCCAGGTCGCGTCGCCGGTACAGTTCGTCGCCGGCCTGCGCACGCTGTACGACGCGGGGGCTCGGGTCTTCGTCGAGGTGGGCCCGAAGAAGGCGCTGCACGGCTTCGTGGAGGACGTGCTCGGTACCGTGCACGACGACGTGCTCGCGTTGTTCACCAACCACCCCAAGCTCGCCGACGAGGTGGCGTTCAACCAGGCGCTGTGCGGGTTGTACGCGGCAGGCCTGGGCTTCCCCGCCGCGCCACCGGCGGCCGCCGCACCGGCGGTGACCGCGCCGCCCACGATGGCCGAACCCGTCGCCACGTCCGCCCGTGTCGAAACCCCTGCCACCGTCGCGACGCCGACCCCGGTCGCAACCGCCAGGGCTCCGGAGAGGACTTCCATGACCGACGACCGGTTCGCCGAACTCGGCCGGCTCTTCGCCGGTGTCCTCGAACAGGGCCTGCGGGTGTACCAGGGCGGAGCCCCGACCGGCCCGGCCGCCGCGCCGGCCACGCCTGGCCGCCCCACCGCGCCCACGTCGACCGAGCCGGTCGTCATCACCGGCGCGTCGGTCGGCCTGCCCGGCGTGGAGCGGGTGTTCGACGACGCGAACCTCGCCCGGATCCTGGACGGCCAGCAGTTCATCGACATCATTCCGAACCGGTTCCGCCGGGCCATGGTGGACCGCCACATCACCCGGCTGGTCAAGCGCGAGTCCGGCGACCCGACGTTCGAGACGATCGACCGCGAGACCGACGTCATCAAGCTCGCCGGGCGCGCGGCGCCGGTGGACGTGGTCGCCGAGTTCGGTGTCGAGGCGGCCCGCGACGAGGCGCTCGACATCAGTACCCGCCTCGCGGTGGGCACCGGCTTCGACGCCCTGCGCGACGCCGGCATCCCGCTGGTCATGCGCTACAAGACGACGACGCTCGGCACCCGGCTGCCGGACCGCTGGGGGCTGCCGGAGTCGATGCGGGACGACACCGGCGTGATCTTCGCGTCGGCGTTCCCCGGGTACGAGAACTTCGCCACCGAACTGGAGCGCTACTTCACCGACCGGGGCCGGCGGGAGCAACTGCTGGCGCTTTCGGGCGTACGGGCCCGGATGCGCGGCGACGAGCAGGCGGTCGCCGAGGTGGACCGGCGGATCGCGGACCTGCGGCGGGTGCTGGCCGCCGAGCCGTACACCTTCGACCGGCGCTTCCTGTTCCGCGTGCTGTCCATGGGGCACTCCCAGTTCGCCGAGATCATCGGCGCCCGGGGCCCCAACACCCAGCTGAACGCCGCGTGCGCCAGCACCACCCAGGCGGTCTCCGTGGCCGAGGACTGGATCCGCGCCGGGCGCTGCCGGCGGGTCGTCATCGTGTCCGCCGACGACGCCACGTCCGAGCACCTGCTGCCCTGGCTGGGCTCCGGCTTCCTCGCCTCCGGCGCGGCGGCCACCGACGACGTCGTCGAGGACGTGGCGACCCCGTTCGACCGCCGGCGCCACGGGATGATCCTGGGCATGGGCGCCGCCGGCATCATCGTGGAGTCCGCCGAGGCCGCCCGGGAGCGCGGCATCCAGCCGATCTGCGAGGTGCTCGGGGCGGTCACCGCGAACAGCGCGTACCACGGCACCCGGCTGGACGTGGAGCACATCGGCCAGGTGATGGAGACCCTGGTGCGGCAGGCCGAGGCGCGCGGCGTCGACCGGCAAGCGAGCGCGGCGGAGACCGTGTTCGTCTCGCACGAGACGTACACGCCGGCCCGTGGCGGCAGCGCGGCCGCGGAGATCAACGCGCTGCGGCGGGTCTACGGGCGCGACGCCGACTCGGTGGTCATCACCAACACCAAGGGCTTCACCGGGCACGCGATGGGGGCCGGGATCGAGGACTTCGTCGCCATCAAGGCGCTGGAGACCGGGATCGTACCGCCGGTACCCAACTTCAAGGAGCCCGACCCGGAGCTGGGCATGCTCAACCTGTCGACCGGCGGCGCGTACCCGGTGCGGTACGCCCTGCGCCTGGCGGCCGGGTTCGGCTCGCAGATCGCGATGGCGCTGCTGCGCTGGACACCGGTACCGGACGGGCGGCGCCGCTCGCCGGCCGAACTCGGCTACGCGTACCGCGTGGTCGACCCGGCGGCCTGGACGCGGTGGCTGGACACGGTGAGCGGGCAGGCCGGCGCGCGGCTGGAGGTGGTGCAGCGGCGGCTGCGCGTCGTGGACGGTGGTGCCCCGGCACCCGTCGCGCCGCCGGTGCTGGCGCCCCCGGTGGTGGCGCCGCCCGTGGTGCAGCCCGCCGTGCAGCCGGTGGCTCAGCCCTTCCCGCCCGTGGCGCCCGAGCCGGTCGTCGCGCCGGTGGTGGTGACGCCGGCTCCCCTGGCGCCGGCACCGATGGCGCCAGCTCCGGCCGCCGCGCCGGCCGACCCCATCACCCCCGCCGTGGTCGAGATCGTGTCCGGCCTGACCGGGTACCCGCCCGAACTGCTCGACGTCGACCTCGACCTCGAAGCCGACCTCGGCGTCGACACTGTCAAGCAGGCCGAGGTCTTCGCCGCCGTGCGCGACCGCTTCGGCATCGCCCGCGAGGACAATCTGCGCCTGCGCGACTTCCCCACCCTCAACCACGTCATCGGCTGGATCCGCGGGAAGACCGGCGTACCGGAGCCCTCGGCCGCTCCCGCGGCCGCGCCGGTTGCGGCGACGGCGCCGGCACCGGTTGCGCCCGCACCGCCGGCACCCGTCGCCGACGAGGTCACCGCGGCCGTGGTCGAGATCGTGTCCGGCCTGACCGGGTACCCGCCCGAACTGCTCGACGTCGACCTCGACCTCGAAGCCGACCTCGGCGTCGACACCGTCAAGCAGGCCGAGGTCTTCGCCGCCGTGCGCGACCGCTTCGGCGTCGCCCGCGACGAGAACCTGCGCCTGCGCGACTTCCCGACGCTCAGCCACGTCATCGGCTGGATCCGCGAGAAGACCGGCATACCGGAGCCCTCGGCCGCGCCGGCGGCGCCGGTCGCCGCGCCAGCGGTTGTCGCGCCAGCGGTTGTCGCGCCGGCACCGGTTGCGCCGGTTGCGCCGGTTGCGCCGGCCGACGAGGTCACCGCCGCCGTGGTCGAGATCGTGTCCGGCCTGACCGGGTACCCGCCCGAACTGCTCGACGTCGACCTCGACCTCGAAGCCGACCTCGGCGTCGACACCGTCAAGCAGGCCGAGGTCTTCGCGGCCGTGCGGGAGCGGTTCAACGTGCCGCGCGACGAGAACCTGCGCCTGCGCGACTTCCCGACACTGAGCCACGTCATCGGCTGGATCCGCGAGAAGACCGGGATACCGGAGCCCTCCGCCGCACCGCCCGTGGCGGCAGCGGCACCGGCGGCGGCACCGGCTGAGCCGGTCGCGCCCGCCCCCCCGCCCGCCCAGGCCGACGAGGTCACCGCGGCCGTGATCGAGATCGTGTCCGGCCTCACCGGGTACCCGCCCGAACTGCTCGACGTCGACCTCGACATGGAGGCGGACCTCGGGGTGGACACGGTGAAGCAGGCGGAGGTATTCGCCACCGTCCGGGAGCGGTTCAACATCCCGCGCGACGACAGCCTGCGCCTGCGCGACTTCCCGACGCTGAGCCACGTGATCGCCTGGGTCCGCGAGAAGACCGCCGCCGCCACCGCCGCCACAACGGCACCCGCCGAGGAACCGGCCGTGCAAGAGGCGCCACCGAGCGCGGTGATCCCGCGCCGCATCCCGGTACCGGCGCTGCGACCGGATCTGTCCGCGTGCGCCCCCACCGGCGTGCGCCTCGGCGAGGGTACCCGCGTCGTGCTCATGCCCGACGAGGGCGGCGTCGGTGAGGCCCTGGCCGCGCGGCTGCGCAAGCTCGGCGTGGAGGTCGTGGCGCTGGAGCCGGGCCTCGACGGGGACGCGATCGTGAGCCGCCTCGGGGACACCGGGTTCCATGGCGTGTACTGGCTGCCCGCGCTCGACGACGAGGGCCCCCTGGAGGACCTGGACCTGCCGCGCTGGCGGGAGGCCCTGCGCCGCCGGGTCGGTACGCTCTACGCCACCATGCGCCACGGGTACGCGGGGCAGCCGTTCCTGGTGACCGCCACCCGCCTCGGCGGCTACCACGGGTACGACGACGCGGGCGCCACCTGCCCGCTGGGCGGGGCGGTGACCGGGTTCGCCAAGACGTACCGCCGGGAGCGGCCCGACGCGCTCGTCAAGGCGGTCGACTTCGCGCAGAGCCGCAAGACCGCCGCGCTGGCCGACATCCTCGTCGACGAGACGCTCCGCGACCCCGGCTGCGTCGAGATCGGGTACGCCAACGGGCATCGCTGGGGCGTGGGCCTCACCGAGCGGCCGTTCGGCGACGGTGCCGGCGGGCTCGATCTCGGACCGGACACCACGTTCCTCGTCACCGGTGCGGCCGGCAGCATCGTGTCGGCCATCACGGCCGACCTCGCCACCGCCACGCGGGGCACGTTCCACCTGCTCGACCTGACCCCGGCGCCGGACCCCGCCGACCCGGAGCTGCGCCAGTACATCGAGGACCGCGACGGCTTCAAGCTGCACGTCGCGGACGCGCTGCGCGAGCGCGGCGAGCGGCCGACGCCGGTACTCATCGAGAAGGAGCTGGCCCGGTTCGAGCGGTTGCAGGCCGCGCTCGCCGCCATCCGGGCGGTCGAGGACGCGGGCGGCTCGGCGCACTACCACTGCGTCGACCTGACCGACCCGGCGGCGGTGGAGAAGGTACTCGCCGAGGTGCGCGCGACGAGCGGCCGGATCGACGTGCTGCTGCACGCGGCCGGACTGGAGATCAGCAAGGCGCTGCCGGACAAGGAGCCGCGCGAGTTCGACCTCGTCTTCGGGGTGAAGGCGGACGGCTGGTGCAACATCCTGCACGCGGCCGGGGACCTGCCGATCGGCGCGACCGTCGTGTTCAGCTCGGTGGCCGGGCGGTTCGGCAACGTCGGCCAGGCCGACTACAGCGCGGCCAACGACCTGCTGTGCAAGGTGACCAGCAGCTTCCGGCGGACCCGCGCGGACACCCGGGCGATCGCCCTGGACTGGACCGCCTGGGGCGGCATCGGCATGGCAACCCGCGGCTCGATCCCGAAGATCATGGCGGCGGCCGGCGTCGAGATGCTGCCGCCGGACGTCGGCATCGGGTGGATCCGCCGCGAGCTGACCAGCGGTGACTACCGGGGCGAGGTCGTCGTCGCCGGGACGCTGGGCCAGCTGGCCGCCGAGTTCGACCCGCGCGGCGGGCTGGCCGAGGGCGCGCTCGGTACCGGGGCCGGGCCGATGGTCGGCGACGTGACCGCGAGCGTCCACAGTGGACTTCTCGTCCGGACCACGCTCGACCCGACCGCGAACCCGTTCCTGTACGACCACCGGATCGACGGCATCCCGGTACTGCCCGGCGTGATGGGCATGGAGGCGTTCGCCGAGGCGGCCCGGCTGCTGGTGACGGACGTTCCGCTGGCGGGCGTGGAGAACGTGGACTTCCACGCGCCGCTGAAGTTCTACCGGGACGAGCCGCGTACGCTGACCGTCACCGCGCTGGTCCGGCCGGACGGTCCCGACCTGGTGGCCGACTGCGCGCTCAGCGCCGAGCGGACGCTGCCGGGCAGTGACACTCCACAGACGACAGTGCACTTCACCGGGTCGGTCCGGTTCAGCGCCGCGACACCAGACCCCGAGACCGCGGCGGTACCGGCACCAGCCGGCCCCACCGTCGGCCCCACCGAGGTGTACCGGATGTACTTCCACGGCCCGGCGTACCAGGTCGTCGGCTCCGCCTGGCGCGACGGTGACGGAGCGGCCGGCCAGCTCGCGGCCGACCTGCCGGGGGCCTACGATCCCGCCGCCGGACCGACCGTCACCGGTCCCCGCCTGGTCGAGCTGTGCTTCCAGACGGCCGGGCTGTGGGAGGCCGGGAAGTTCGGCCGGCTCGCGCTGCCACTGCGCGTCGGACGGACCCGCCTGCTGGCGGAGCCGGTGGAGAGCGCCGGGCTGGTGGCCGTGGTGCGGCCGGCGGGTGACGGCTTCGATGCGGCGGTCCTGGACGGCGAAGGGAGGGTGGTGCTGAAGCTCGGGGACTACCGCACGGTACCGTTGCCCCAGCCGCTGACCGACGAGGTGCGTGCGCCGATCCAGTCCACCATGGACGGTTCCGATGCCTGACATCCGCCGGCTGGCGATCGTCAACCGCGGTGAGCCCGCCATGCGCGCGCTCACCGCGGTGGCCGAGCTGAACAATGCCGGAGCCGCGATCACCACGATCGTCCTCTACACCGATCCCGACGCCCGGGCGTGGTACGTGCGCGAGGCCGACGAGGCGGTTCCCCTCGGTCCGGCGACCTATGTGGACCCGGAATCCGGCCACCGCCGGTCCCGGTACCTCGACGAGCCGTACGTCATCGAACTGCTGGGCCGGGCCAGGGCGGACGCGGTCTGGGTCGGCTGGGGCTTCGTCGCCGAGCACGCCTCGTTCGCCGAGCGCTGCGAGAAGGCCGGCATCGTGTTCGTCGGGCCGGACAGCGCGACGATCCGCCTGCTGGGCGACAAGGTGGCCGCCAAGCGGGTGGCCGAGCGCGCCGACGTGCCCGTCGTGCCGTGGAGCGGCGGCCCGGTCGAGGACCTGGCGGCGGCCGCCGCGCACGCCGAACGGATCGGGTACCCGGTCATGATCAAGGCGTCGGCCGGCGGCGGCGGGCGCGGGATCCGGCTGGTGTCCGAGCCGGACGGCCTGGCGGCCGCGTTCGAGGCGGCGCGGAGCGAGGCGCAGCTCGCGTTCGGCGACCCGACGGTGTTCCTGGAAAAGCTCGTGCCGGCCGCCCGCCACGTCGAGGTACAGATCATCGCCGACGGGTACGGCACCGTATGGGCGGCCGGCGTGCGGGACTGCAGCATCCAGCGCCGGCACCAGAAGGTCCTGGAGGAGTCGGCGTCGACCGTGCTCGACGCCGACGCCGAGGCGGCCGTCAAGGACGCGGCCGTGCGGATCGCGGCGGCGGCCGGCTACCAAAATGCCGGTACCGTCGAATTTCTCGTCGAGCCCGACACCGGCCACTTCATGTTCCTGGAAGTCAACACCCGCCTGCAGGTCGAGCATCCGGTGACCGAGGAGACCACCGGTCTGGATCTGGTGAAGCTGCAACTGCACGTGGCCGGCGGCGGGCGGCTGACCGGTCAGCCGCCGCCCGTGCGCGGCCACGCCATCGAGGCGCGGCTGTGCGCCGAGGATCCCGAACAGGGCTTCGCGCCGGCACCCGGTCGCCTGGCCGTCCTCACCACGCCGACCGGTACCGGCATCCGCGTCGACACCGGCGTGCGCGAGGGCGATGCGGTGGCGCCCGAGTTCGACTCGATGATCGCGAAGATCGTCGCCTCCGGACGCGATCGCGCCGAGGCGTTGACCCGGCTGCGCCGGGCGCTGGCCCAGACGACCGTCGTGGTCGAGGGCGGTACCACCAACCGGTCCTTCCTGCTGGCCCTGCTGGACCGGACGGAGGTGCGTGACGGGCGCTTCGACAACCACTGGCTGGACCGGCTGACCGCACGGGACGAGCTCCTGCCGGAGCCCGATCCGGTGGCCCTGCTGGTCGCCGCGACCGAGGCGTACGAGGCCGACGCCACCGCCGAGCGGGCGAACTTCCATGTCCACGCCGGCCGGGGCCGTCCGGAACTCCCCGCGGAGGTGGGGCACGCGTGCGTGCTGCGGTACCGGGGCGTGCGCTACGCGCTGCGGGTGTTCCGCACCGGACCGGGCACCTACCGCGTCGACTCGAACGGCACGCTGGCCGACATCGCGGTGGACCGCGTCGACCGGTACCAGCGCCGGGTCGTCGTCGGCGGCCGCAGCCACCGGGTGCTCGCGGTGGTCGACGGCCCGGCGTTCCGGATCGACGTGGACGGCGCGGCACACAGCGTGGCACGCGACGACGGCGGCGTGGTGCGGTCGGGCTGGCCGGCGTTCGTCGTGGCCGTCCGGGTGGCGCCCGGGGACGTGGTGGCCGAGGGCGATCCGTTGCTGGTACTGGAGAGTATGAAGATGGAGGCGACGGTCGCCGCGCCGTACGGCGGTACCGTGGCGTCCGTCGAGGTGGCCGCGAACGTTCAGGTCGAGGCCGGCGCCGCGCTGCTGCGGATCCGCGCCGAGCCGGCCGCCGGCCCGGCCGAGGGCACCCGGGCGGCGGTGGACCTGCAGGGCCTCGTCACCCCCGAAGCGGCCGGTACCCCGCCGTGCGAGCGGGTCTACCACGCGCTGGCCAGCTACCTGCTCGGGTACGACCTCGACCCGGCCACCGTGCGCGGGCTGCTCACCCGCCAGCGGCGGCTCGGCGAGGTCTCGCCACCCACCGATCCCGGCCTGTTGCACTGCGAGGACGGGCTGCTCGACCTGTTCGCCGACGTGGGTTCGCTGTTCCGGCCGCGCACCGAGCCGGTTGAGGAGGAGAGCGCCGACACCCCGCAGGAGTACCTGCTGTCGTACCTGCAGTGGCTGGATCCCGAGCGGGCCGACCTGCCCGACGGTTACCGCGACCGGCTCGCGACGGCGCTGCGCCGCTACGGGCTCACCAGCCTGGACCGCACGCCCGCGCTGGAGGAGGCGGTCGTGTGGATGTTCCGCTCGTTCAGCCGGGTCGGCGAGCTGGTACCGGTCGTCGCCGGGATCCTGGAGCGCCGCCTGCGGCACAGCGCCGAACTGGCCACCGCTTCGGTCGACGGAGCTGCGGAGCTGCGCGCCCGGCTGGACCGGCTCGCCGCCGCCACCGACGGCCGCCACCAGGTCGTCGCCGACCTCGCGCGGGACGTGCGTTTCCGCTTCCTGGACGAGCCACTGCTCGACGCCATCATCGAAGCGGAATACTCCACAGTGGACGGTCATCTCGCCGAGCTGCGGGCCGATCCGGACCGCCCGGACCGGGCCGCGCGGGTGGAGCAGCTCGTCCGGTCGCCTCAGCCGTTGCGCGGTACGCTTCTGCGGCACTGGCTACGCGACGACGACGAGCGCTTCCGCGAGGTACTTCTGGAGGTGTACACGCGCCGGTACTACCGCACCCGGGAGCTTGGGCCGCCACGCTTCACGGCACCCGGCGGGTACCTGCTGTGCGCCACCGAATACGACCTGCCCGACAAGCCGATCCACCTGGTCACCGCGTACGCGCGGCTGGGTGAGCTGCCGGCGCTGTCGCGCGCGGTGGCGGTACACCTGGCGACGGTGGATCCGGGCCGCCGGGTCGTCGTGGACCTGCTCACCTGGCGGTCCGGCGGGCGCCCCGACCTCGACGCACTCGCTTCCGAGGTGGTGGGACTACTCGACAGTTCAGCGTTCAGCCGTCCACTGTGGAGGCTGGACGTCACCGTGACGAGTACCGACGGCGGGATGGCCGAGCATCTGCGGACCCAGCACCTGACCTACCGCCAGCCCGACGGCGGCGCGTTCGTCGAGGAGCCGCTGTACCGCAACCTGCACCCGATGCTCGGCAAGCGGCTGGACCTGTGGCGGCTGCGCAACTTCGCGCTGGAGCGGCTGTCCTCGGCCGAGGACGTGTACCTGTTCCACGGCGTCGCCCACGACAACCCGGCCGACCACCGGCTGTTCGCCCTCGCCGAGGTGCGCGACCTGACCCCGGTCGTGGACGCGGCCGGCGCGGTCAGCTACCCCCGGCTCGAACTCATGGGCCTGCACGCGCTCGCCGCCATGCGCCAGGCGCTGGCCGGGTTCGCCGAGCGCGACCGCCCGGCCGCCAACCGGATCGTGCTGTACGTCCGTCCACCATGGACGGTCCCCCGCCCGGACTGGCCGGAGCTGGCCCGCTCGTTCGCCCCGCTCGCCGCCGGGGCCGGGCTGGAGAAGGTGGTCATGCGGGTGCGGATCGCCGAGGACGGCCAGGTGCGCGAGAGCGTGCTGGAGGTCGAGGGCCTGGGCCGGCACGGCGTCACCGTCCGGGAGCGGCCACCCGGGCAGGACGCCATCCGCCCGCTCACCGCGTACCGGCAGAAGGTGCTGCGGGCGCAGCGGTTCGGCGCGCCGTACCCGTACGAGATCATCCGGATGCTCGCGTCGCCGCCCGGGGTGCTCGGGCGCTTCCCGCCCGGCGAGTTCGTCGAGTTCGACCTCGACCCGGCCGGCGCTCTGGCTCCGGTCGACCGGCCGCCGGGCGGCAACACCGCGAACATCGTGGTCGGCCTGCTGACCAACCGCACGGCCAAGGTACCCGAGGGGATGACCCGGGTCGCGCTGCTCGGCGACCCGACCCGGGGGCTGGGCAACCTGGCCGAGGACGAATGCCGCCGGATCATGGCCGGCATCGACCTGGCCGAGCGGGCGGGCATACCGGTGGAGTGGTTCGCGCTGTCCTCCGGCGCGCGCATCGCGATGGACAGCGGTACCGAGAACATGGACTGGATCGGCGCGGTGCTGCGCCGGCTCATCGAGTTCACCCAGCACGGCGGCGAGGTCAACATCGTGGTCACCGGGGTGAACGTCGGCGCCCAGCCGTACTGGAACGCCGAGGCGACGATGCTCATGCACACCCGGGGCATCCTCGTCATGACGCCGAACAGCGCCATGGTGCTGACCGGCAAGCAGGCGCTGGACTTCTCCGGTGGCGTGTCCGCGGAGGACAACTTCGGCATCGGCGGGTTCGACCGGGTGATGGGACCGAACGGGCAGGGCCAGTACTGGGCGCCGACGCTGGAGGACGCCTGCGCCATCCTGCTGCGCCACTACGACCACACGTACGTGGTGCCGGGCGAGCGGTACCCCCGCCGTTCGTCGACCACGGACCCGGTCGACCGGGACGTGCGCACCGCCCCGCATCCGGACGACGGTGGCGGCCTGCGCCGGGTGGGCGACGTGTTTTCCGCGGAGCACAACCCGGACCGCAAGAAGCCGTTCGACATCCGGGCCGTGCTGCGCTCGGTGACGGACACCGACTCCGAGCCGCTGGAACGCTGGGCGCGGTGGCGTGGCGCGGAGACCGCCGTCGTGTGGGACGCGCACATCGGCGGTATCCCGGTGTGCCTGCTCGGCCTGGAATCCCGGACGGTACCCCGGCGTGGGTTCGTCCCGGCCGACGGCCCGCCGTCGTGGAGCTCCGGCACGCTGTTCCCGCAGTCGTCGCGCAAGGTCGCCCGCGCGGTCAACGCGGCGAGCGACAACCGGCCGCTGGTGGTCCTGGCGAACCTGTCCGGCTTCGACGGCTCGCCGGAGTCGATGCGCCGCTGGCAACTGGAGTACGGCGCGGAGATCGGCCGGGCGGTGACCAACTTCCGGGGACCGATCGTGTTCGTGGTCGTCTCCCGGTACCACGGCGGCGCGTTCGTGGTGTTCTCCAAGCGGCTCAACGAGCGGATGGAGATCGCCGCCGTCGAGGGCTCCTACGCCTCGGTCATCGGCGGTGCGCCGGCCGCCGCCACGGTGTTCGCCCGGGAGGTCAAGGCGCGCACGGAGAAGGATCCGCGGGTACGGGAGCTGGCCGAACAGCTCCGCTCGGACCCGTCCCCGGGGCTGCGCACGCGGCTGGCCGAGACGACGGCGCGGGTACGGGCGGAGAAGTTGGGCGCGGTCGCCGACGAGTTCGACGCGGTGCACAATATCCAGCGGGCACTGGCCATGGGCTCGGTCGACCGGATCATCCCGGCCCGCGAGCTACGCCCTTACCTGGTCGATGCGCTGGAGCGGGGAATGGCCCGCGACGTCACACCGGGCGGCTGAGCCACGAGTGTACGGGTACCGCCGCCGCCAGTACCTCCGGATCCTCCAGGGGCGACGGCGGCGGACCCGGTTGCTCGGCCGCGACGGTGAGCAGAAACTGCCCGTCACGCCGCCACCAGCCGGGGAAGCGTACGCCCTCGACCGCGCGGACGGTGAGCGGGGCCCACCCGGCCGACCGTCCATCGTGGACGGTGACCTCGACGCTGCGGGTGTCCCGCCGCAGGCCGGTGCGCAGCACCTTCAGCGCGCTCTCCTTCGCCGACCACAGCAGGTTCGCGGCCGCGTCGCGGTCGGCGGCCTGGGCCACGTAGTCCTGCTCCGCCGGGGTCAGGAAGTCCCGGACGAAGCCGGCGCTGCGCGGCTCCACCAGCTCCAGGTCGCAACCGACCGTACCGGTGCCGACGAGGCACACCGCCCAGCCGGCCCGGTCGCTGATCGACACCTCGAGACCGATGGGTGCGCCGTCGACGAGGACGTACGGCGCGCCCGTCGGCGCGTTGCGCACCTCGATCCGGTGCGGCGCAACGGGGCCGACGACGGCCATGACGGCGTGCTTGGCGGCCAGCCGGCGTAGCAGGTACTCGGTGCGGCGCTTGGTGTAGCGCAGGCCGGAGGCTCGCGCGGCCTCGTCCGGCGTGAGCCAGTCCAGGCCGGCCGGGAGCGCGTTCTCGCCCCGCACCAGCCATCGCATGCCACCACCCTGTCACGGGGCGGCGCCCGGCGACGCGGCCGACCGGCCCGGGTCGGTGCGACCATCGGCCCTGGAAGCTGTCGCGTCACCTGGGGCCGGAACCGCCGAGCCTCGCCCGGACGAAGGCGCCGACCTCCGGCCCGGCCTGGGCGAGCACGACACCATCGGGGCTCCAGATGCTCGACCTGCCGGCGGCGCGGTCGAAGCCGCCGCCGGTCGAGCCGGCGAAGCTCGCCACCGCGACGTGCACATGATGGTCGGTGGCGACACGCCGGGCCCGCTCGTCCTGCAGCGCCGCCTCCTCCACCGACTTGACGGTACCGGCGACGTAGACGTCCATCCCCAGCGCGGCGGTGTCTGCGGCGTGCTGCGGTACCCCCGTGTCCTTGCAGATCGCGAGGCCCAGCCGCCAACCGTCCACGTCGAGCACCGCCGGCTTCGCACCCGGCGTGAACCGCCCGGCCTCGGCCGTGCCCAGCCACATCTTCCGGTAGACGACCGTGACGCCGGTGCCGTCGACGGCCAGCATCGCGATGTGGTCGCCGGCTACCGGAGCGCCCACGAGCGCGAGCGATCCGGTTTCGGCGCACGCCTCGACGATCGGCGCCAGGCGCGGGTCGTGGGGTTCGACCACCCTGGCGTCCAGCTCGTACCCGGTCAGCGACAGCTCGGGGAAGACCACCACCCGCGCGGCCGCCTCGCGGACCGCCGCCGCGTGTGCCAGTGCGTTGCCCGCCGCGTCGAAGGAGACGCACGGGGGCTGGGCGACGGCGATGGTGACCACGGAGATCTATCGTAGTGACGTGCGGGTGGAGGTCACGCTCGACTGCGCCGACCCGGACCGGCTCGCCGCGTTCTGGGCAGCGGTGCTCGGCTGCCCGGCGACGCCGGTGGTACCCGGCGAGTACGTCGCACTGGAGTATCCGGCCTTCACACTGACCCTCCAGCGGGTGCCGGAGGCGAAGACGGTCAAGAACAGGATGCACCTGGATCTGCTCGTGGACGACCTCACCGCCGCCCTGGCCCGGGTCGAGGCGCTTGGCGGTACCCGGCTCACGCCCGCCGGCCTGCGGCTGTACGGCGAGTACTGGTACGTCATGGCGGACCCCGAGGGCAACGAGTTCTGCCTCGCCCAGGACCGGCCGCGCTGAGGCGTCCGATTCGTTCAAGACCGGTCCCTGGTGGCCGCGTAGGTTCGGCGGTATGGCACTGCAATTCGACGTGATCGGCCTCGTCGTCGCCGATCTGGACAGCTCACTCGCGTTCTACCGCCGGCTCGGCCTGGACATCCCGGCCGACACGGGTACCGGGCATGTCGAGGCGGCCCTGCCCGGCGGGCTGCGCATCGCCTTCGACACGGTGGCGACCATCCGCTCCTTCGACCCGGAGTGGACGCCGCCGAGCGGTGGCCACCGGGTCAGCCTCGCGTTCCGCTGCGACACCCCGGACGAGGTGGACCGCGTGTACGCCGACCTCGTGAAGGCCGGTGCCGAGCCGCACAAGGAGCCCTGGGACGCATTCTGGGGCATGCGGTACGCCGTGGTCCACGACCCGGACGGGAACGGCGTCGACCTGTTCTGCCCGCTCAACTGAGCAGCGCGCCGAGGGGTACCCCCGCGAGCGAGCGCACCTCGCGGGCCAGGTGCGCCTGGTCGGCGTACCCGGACCGGACCGCCACCGTGGCGAACGGGGTACCCCGCCGGGCCAGCGCGAGCGCCCGGCCCAGCCGCAGGACCCGCGCGAGCGTCTTCGGCCCGTACCCGAAGGCGACCAGCGACCGGCGGTGCAGTTGCCGCTCGCTCAGCCCGACCGCATCGGCGGCCGCCGACACCCGCGCGCCTCTCCGTAGCAGTCCGGCGACCGCGCGTATCGCCGGGTCGACCGGCGGGGCGTGGCGCAGCCGGTCGACGGCGACCCGCTCGACCGCCCCGACCGGCTCCGGCGCCTCCGCGATCCGCTCGGCGAGCCGCCGCACCTCGGCGCCCGGCCACAGCGCGTCCAGCGGCACCCGCTGGTCGCGCACTTCGCAGGCGGGCGTCCCGAGCACCGGCGGCCCGGTGCCGGGCGGGAACCGCAGCCCGAGGTAGCGGCCCCCGGCTCGGTCCACGGCGATGTACGCGCTGGTGTCCGGGCCGGCGACGATCAACCGGCCGTCGACCCAGATGATGTCGAGACAGCCGTCCGGCAGGACACGGTGCGCAGTCGCGCCGTCCCGGACGGTGCGGGTCCACACGATCGCGCGGACCCGCTCCGACCACCACTCCCGGTACATGAGGGGAGCATGCCACCACCCTCCGACAGTTCCGTCGGCGCGGACGCCGAGATCGTCGGACGGGATCGACCCTGAAGATCACGAGTTCCCGGCGGATCCCGAAGTCTCGCTACGGGATCCGCCGGGAAACGACGATCTCCCCCACCGCACCCGGCCGAGATCCCACACGATGTGGGTCCCCAACGGTCAGGCGGCCGGACTGGTTCTGATCAGCTTGCCGTCGGCGCCGACCACGAACCAGACGCCGTCGACGCCCTGGCCGTCCACGTCGCCGGGGCCGACGTCGCCGACGTAGTAGTAGAGCGGCCAGTTGCCGTAGGTCGCCTGGACGGTACCTTCCGCGCGGGTGGTCTGCGACAGCAGCGCCTTGTCGGCGCCCGCTCCGGTGCCGACCGCCTGGCGGCTCACCAGCGCCGGCCAGGTGGCGATGCACTGGCCGGTACAACTGCTGGTACCACCCTTGTCGTTGGTGAACGCGTAGAGCGTGCGCCCGTTCTGGTCGGTGAGGATCGGGCCGAGGCTGGACTGGGCGACCTCGACCCGGACCGTGCTCCGGTCCGCGGCCGCCGCGCTGGCCGCGGGCGCCGCGTGGGTCTCGCCGTGGCCGGCGGCGCCGCACCCGGCGACGCCGGCGAGGAGGGCCGCGCCGAGCAGGAGGACGGGGGTACGCATGAGGGTCTCCTTCAAGACTGGTGGGCTTGCGGTTTCGCCGAGCCACACGGCCGGGCGATCGGCCCGGTTCAATTTTGGATTGATTCCATTTTTCTTGAACCGGCTGTCCCCGCCGTCCCGTGTCAGCGCTGACGTACCCGGCACCCCCGCCCGGTACCACTGTCGCGAAAGGACACCAAGATGCGAGTTCCCCGCCTGGCGCTCTCGGCCCTGACCCTCGGGGTCGGCCTCGTCGCTGCCGCGCTCGTGGCGGCGCCGGCCACCCCGGCACTGGCCGCGTCCACCGACACCACCGCGCCCGCCATGGCGGGCATGGACCACGCCACCATGGACCACGCCACCATGGACCACGGCGCGATGCCGGCCGCGGCCGCGACCACCGCTCCGGATCGCGCGTCAGGAATCCAGCGGGCCCGCCTGAAGCCGGTCTTCCTGGAGGCCCGGATGGACGGCCGCCAGGAGGTACCGGTACCGGGCAAGCCACCGGTCGGCGACCCGAAGGGCAGCGCGACCGGACTCATCCGGGTGCAGGGTGACCGGGTGACGTTCGCGTTCTCGTGGAAGGGCATCACCGCGCCGACGCTCGGCCACATCCACCAGGGCGCGGCGGGCGTGAACGGCGACGTGAAGGTACCGCTGTTCGCCTCCCCGATGCCGGACACCGTGACGGCCGCCGCCGGGGTGCTGACCGTCAGCGACCCGGCCATCGCGGATGCCTTGCGCGCCAACCCTTCCGGGTTCTACCTGAACCTGCACACCAAGGAGTTCCCCGGCGGCGCCGTGCGCGGCCAGCTCACGAAGCTCAACCACCCGGTCGACGTCCTCGGCCTGCTGCGCGGCGGCGCGGCGAAGGCGTTCCTGTCCGGCGATCAGGAGGTACCGGTGGCCGGCGGCCCCGCCGTCGGCGACCCCACCGGGCGCGCGGTCTCGTTCATCGACGCTCGTAACAACCAGGTCGAGTACTCCTTCGCCTGGCTCGGCATCTCCCCCACCCTCGGGCACATCCACAAGGCGCCGTTCGGGGTGAACGGTCCGGTGGTCGTGCCGCTGTTCACCTCACCGGTTCCCAGCACCGTCGTCGCGGTCTCCGGCACCGTCACCGGGCTGGACCCCGCGCTGGTGAGGGACATCGCCGCGCACCCGTCGGCGTTCTACGCCAACCTGCACACCACGCAGTTCCCCGGCGGTGCCGTACGCGGTCAGCTCTTCGCGAGGCACTGAACCGTCGAGGCACTGACCCATCGAGGCACCGACCCATCGAGGCACTGACCCATCAGCGAAAGGGCCCGCGGCACCGACCGCGGGCCCTTTCGTGTGGACACTTGGCCCGCGCAGACACAACAACCATACTTGGCCGCGCAGTCCAGAGTCTCGCCCGAAATTCGGAGGCAGATCCCATGACGGATACGGTAAGCGCGGACACCGTCTACGCCAGCTCGCAGTACCGGGAGATCGACGTAGGCTCACTCATGCGGACCGGGCATCCCGATATCGCCGCCGGCGACGAGCACATCGTCGCCGTCATCCGCGACCTGCGCGCGCGCATCGGGCGGCCGCTGCGCATCATCGACGTCGGCTCCGGCTCCGGCGACCTGAGCCTCCTGCTGCTGCGTGCGCTGCCCGACTGCACCGTCATCGCCAACGACGTGGCACCGAACCCGCTCGCACAGGCCCGCGACAAGCTCGCCCCGTTCCCCAACGCATCGGTGTCCGGCAGCCGGTTCGAGGACCTGACCGACGAGGTGGACGTCGTGGTGTCGTGGGGTACCCACCACCACCTGGCGCACGACTACCTCAAGCACGTGCGGGACATCCTTTCCCCCGACGGGCACCTCATCATCGGTGACGAGTTCTGCCCGGAATACTTCACCGAAGAGGACAAGCAGCGGCTGGCGAAGGCGACGGAAATCTCCATCGTCGGTGGGTACCTCTGGGACGACGCCGAGGACATCAAGGCGTACCAGGCCACCAAGCGGGTACCCGAATGGAACCTGCGGCTGGAGGACGCCCGCCGGCGGACCCTGTGGCACTGGTACAAGTACGTCTGCGACTACGCGCTGGAGCACGAGGCGTGGCGGGTACTCATCGCGGAGCTGGCCATCACCCGCGACGACCTGGAGACCGGCAACGCCGACGAGCACAAGACCTCGCCGTACCTGCTGGAGCGGGAGCTGCAACTCAACGGGTTCACCGTGCTCGACAAGAAGGTTCTCGGCGACGACCGTCCGCCGGAACTGCGCAGCTTCGTCATCTACACCACCAAGCCGGAGTAACAGCCTTCTGACGAGACCGCGTCCCTGTCCGGTGCCACAAGCCCGCAGGGACGCGGTCTTCTGTACCGGTGCTGAATGCGCCAGACTGCGTCTCATGCCGAGCGAGACATGGGAGACGCCGGAGAAGATCAGCGCCGCGCAGGCCCGGTTCGTCAGGAGGATCCCCGGCTGGACAAGCCCTGCCGCGCACGGCGTGGTACTCGTGCCGGCGTCGCGGATCGGGTCGCGAACGGTGCGCTTCCCCGTGGCCAACACGGTCGGCCACGACCTGCCCGCCGTCGTCATGGCGCTCGTCACCGGGCGGGTGAACGAGACGGCGACGTTCGAGGTGTCCCCGGAGCAGCTCCACGAGGCGATCGAACTGCTCACCCCGGCCGAGGCCGCCCCGATGTACCGGCACCCGAACATCGCCGCCTGGCGGGTGATGCGGGAGCGGCTGCGGCAGGACCCGTCACATCGCGTCTTCGCGGTCTTCGTCGCGGACCTGGCCGACCCGTCGAGCGGCCCCTACGACGACGCCCTGCGTGCCCAGATCGCGGCAACGACAGGCGCCATGCTCACGCGTTGAGCATGGCGCCTGTCGACCCCGCCAGCCTGTTGTCTTCGGTCAGGCAGCCGCGGTCGAGACGCGCACCGTCTCGGGACCGCGGCCGTTGAGCCGGCCGTTCCAGGTCGGCTCCTCCAGCAGCGTCAGGTCGGGGAACCGGCGCAGGACCCGCCCGAAGGTCTCCTGCCCCTGCAGCCGCGCCAGGGCCGAGCCGAAGCAGGTGTGCACGCCGCGGGCGAACGACAGGTGGTCCTGGGCGCGCGGGCGGAGCAGGTCGAGGTCGTCGGCGGTCGGTCCCCAGTGCGCCGGGTCGTGGTTGGCGGCGGCGAGCGACATGACGACCGGCGAGCCCTTCTCCACCACGTGACCGTCGATCTCCACCTCCTCCAGCGCGAGCCGGCCGGTCAGTTGCAGCGGCGCCTCGTACCGCAGCAGCTCCTCCGTCGCGCGGACGTCCAGGTCCGGGTTCCCGCGCAGCAGTACCGCCTGGTCCGGGTGGCGCAGCAGGGCGAGGATGCCGTGCGCGAGGTGGTTGGAGGTGGGCTCGTGCGCCGACACGTGCAGCAGCATGATGTGGTCGACCAGTTCCGCGTCGTCGAGCATGTCGCCGCCGTCGCCCGGGACGGACAGCGCGGTGATGATGTCGTCGGCCGGGTCCTTGCGCTTGGCCGCGACCACGTCGGCGAGGTACCCCCGCATCTCGTCGCGGGAGCTGATGATGGCCTCGGACATGGACATCGCCAGGGTCGGCTCGGTGATGTTCACGATGTCCGAGGTCCACGTGAGCACCTGCTCGCGGTCTGCCGCAGGCATGCCGAGCAGCTCGGAAATCACCAGAAACGGCAGCGGCATGGCGAGTTCCGCGACGACGTCGAACTCGCCCTTCTCCGCCATGGTGTCGAGCACCCCGTCCAGCAGCTCGCGCACCCGGGGCCGAAACTGCTCGACGGTCACCGGGGTGAACGCACGGGACAGCAGCCTGCGCAGCCGGGTGTGCTCCGGCGGGTCGCGGAACAGGATCACCGGAATGAACTCCGGGTCGATGCCCTCCATGACCTGCCGGTTGGCCTTGCGGTGGTCGACGCCGAAGCGTTCGGTGTCCCGCAGCACGGTGTTCATGTCGTCGTACCGGGTGAGCATCCAGAAGTCGAGCGGGCTGCGGTGCACCGGATCCGCCTCGCGCAGCTCGCGCAGCGCCGGGTACGGGTTCTCGATGTAGCCGGGCTCAAACGGGTTGTAGGTGACAGTCATCGCCGATCCCTGGTAGTGGCTAGATGGACACGGTCTGGGCGCGCGGCAGGCCCGCCGCGGCCAGGTCGTCGGCGTACCGGACGAACTCGTTCTTCGGCGTGATCTTCTCCAGCGCCGGGATCAGCTCCATGCCGCGCTCGACTGTCATCTCCGGGTTGATCTCCAGGATCTCCCGCGCGAGTGTCTTCGCGTACTCCTGGTCGCCCTCGCGCTGGTGGTAGGCGGCGAGCGCGACGCGGGCGAGGATGTTGTCCTT
Source organism: Actinomycetota bacterium (assembly GCA_046727455.1). Taxonomy (GTDB): domain Bacteria; phylum Actinomycetota; class Actinomycetes; order Mycobacteriales; family Micromonosporaceae; genus AC-43. The sequence continues at coordinate 20,651 of JBKPCQ010000061.1, forward strand.
GTTCTCCGCGCGCACCTTCTCCACGAGCGCGATGGACTCCGCCTTCCGGCCGGCTCCGTAGTTGATGTACGACAGGGCCATCAGCAGCCCGTGCGGCGGGTGCGGGTCCAGGCGCAGTGCCCGCTTGATGCTGCGGCTCGCCTCCAGTACCCGGCCGCCCTGCGCGAGCGCGATCCCCCGCAGCGCGTGCGGCCACGTCACGCTCGGCTCCAGTTCGATGGCGCGGTCCTCGTGCTGCACGGTCTGCTGCCAGTTGCCCTGGACCAGCTCGACCACACCGAGGATGGCGTGGCAGACGCCGGAGGCGCTGTCGAGTTCGACGCCCTTGGTGGCGAGTTCCCTGGCGTGTCCGAGGAGCGTGGGATCGAAGCTCCAGCCCTGCGAGTGCTCCTGGGTGAAGGTACCGGCGAGCATTCCGTAGGCGCTGGCGAGTTCCGGTTCGAGGTCGACCGCCCGCTGGAACAGCGCGCGGGCCTTCATCAGGTCGTCACGGGTGAGCTGGCGCAGGTGGTAGTACCCCCGCCAGAGCGACTCGATGGCGCCCACGCCGGTCGGTGCCTTGGCGTCTATCCGTCTCAGCTCCGCGGCCTCCAGCTCGAAGCCGACCGCGACCAGGATGCTCTCCACGATCTCGGCCTTCACCTCGTGCAGGTCCACGAGTTCCGGCTCGTGCTGCTGCTTCCACAGCACCTGGCTGGTCTTCGCGTCGATCAGCTCGGCCGCGACGCGGATCCGGGTGTCCAACCGCTCGACGGTGCCTTTCAGCACGTACCGCACGCCCAGCTCGACGCCCAGCGCCCGCGGCTCCGGGTCGGTTCCCTTGTAGGAGAACGCGGTCTCGGTCGAGATGACGAACACGTACCGGCTGCTGCGCGACAGCGCGCTGGTGACTTCCTCGGTGACCCCGTCGGTCAGGTAGTCCTGGTCCGGGTCATTGCTGGCGTTCCCGAAGGGAAGCACCACAATGGACGGTCCGTCGGGCAGCTTCGGGTTCTTCGGCGGGCGGCTCACGCCGAGCGCGTCGATGACGAACCCGAGCAGCTTCGGCCTGACGTCCCAGACAATCTTCGGCTTGGCCATGAGTCGAACAGCTCCCGTCACCGGTCGATGGGCCTCGCGAACGCGGACAGCCGGCGGTGCATGGCCCTGTGCCGTCGCGTCTGGTCACGATAGAACGCCACCGGGCGCCCGGTACACCACGCAACTGGCGGACATCCTCAGTTGCCCGATGACTTATCCTTGGCCGATGACCGAAATGTACAGACCGGCCAATACGATCTACCCCCGGCTGGCCTACGAGGACGAGCACGCCGCGATCGAGTGGCTCACGGAAGCGTTCGGCTTCCAGGAGCGCGACCGCAAGACCAACGCGGACGGCTCGGTACTGGTGTGGCTGGAACTCGACGGCAACACGCTCATGGTGTGCCGCACCGGGTACGGCCTACGCAGCCCCCGGGAACTCGGCGGGGTGAGCGAGAAGACCATCTGCTACGTGAAGGGCATCGACGCACACTACGAGCGCGCGGTCGCCGCCAACGCGACGATCGACCGGGAGATAGACGACACACCGTGGGGAGACCGGCGGTACGAGGCGATCGACCCGGAGGGCCATGTCTGGCACTTCGCGGAGTTCGTCGGGTGATCGAGGAGCGTCCGGTGGCCGGGTTCGGCCGCCTCGCGCCACCGGACGCCGTTCTGCGTGAGGCGTTCGGCGTGGATGAGCCGGACGAGCTGTTCGCGGAGGAGCTGGCCCGCGTCCGAGGGCCGCACCGAACCGGCGCCGCGAGTTCGCCCTCGGTCGCACCTGCGCCCGGCGCGCGCTGGCCCGCCTGGGGTTCCAGGCGGTGCCGATCCCGGCAGGCGCGCGACGGGAGCCGGTCTGGCCCGCCGGCTGACCCGCTACCCACCCGCGACCGCGGCGAACATGTACACCTCGTCGCCGGGCGACAGTTCGAGGTCGCCCGGCGGCTTGCGGGTGACCTCGTCGTTGACCACCACAACGAAGCCGGGACTGACATCCGACCCACCGTTCAGGACGCGCCCCGCCAGCACCGGGAACCGCTGCCGCATCTGCTCGGTCAGCTCGTTCCAGCAGGACGCGTCGACCTGGACGGTCGTGTGCGACGTCCGCACCTGGTCGCTCTCCGGCAGCAGTACCGCCAGCGACGCCGACAACGTGAGCCTCACCATGGTCCGGTCCCTTCCCCTGTGATCTCCCTGCCGTTCGCCAGGCGGAAACCCAGATCCCCGGCGCGGAACTCGACCGGTTCGTGCGAACGGTAGGAGTTGCGGCACATGTCGGCGTGGGAGTGCATGCTCCCGCCCCGGGTCACCCGGTCGGCGGGGACCGCCACGCACACCGGGTCGACGCGCGACGCACCGGCGTAGAACCGGCTGTGGTAGCTGTCGTGGCACCATTCCCACACGTTGCCGTGCAGGTCGTACAGGCCGAGGCGGTTCGGGTCCCGGGTACCCACCGGGTGGATGGTGCCACCCGAGTTCTTGCAGTACCAGGCGTACCGGGGCAGCTCGTTCCCGGTCGCGCAGCACCACGGGTCGGCCGATCCCATGCCGCACGCGAACTCCCACTCCGCCTCGCTCGGCAGCCGTGCGCCCATCCACAGCGCGAACACCGCGGCCTCGGTCCAGGAGACGCCGGTGACCGGCTTGCGCCGGTCCGCCTTCGGTACGCCGGCCCGGTCCGGGTCCAACAGCGCGTACAGCTCGTTGGTGACGGCGCGCCGGCCGATCCGGTACCGCGACACGTGGACGAGGTGCCGGGGTGACTCGTCGTAGGTGTGCGTCGGCCCGTCGGGATCGGTGCCCATGAAGAAGCGGGTCGCGGGTACCGTGCGCATGTCGGCGGCGACGTGCCGCTCGTACCGTTCGGCCGCGTCCTTGAGCAGGCCCCGCCCCAGGAACTCCTCGGTCACCCCGGCGTCCCCCAGCGCCCGTACCGCCTCCACCGCGGCCCATACCGCCGACGCGTCGCGGCACCGCGGCCGGCCGTACCCGTCCACGGCCAGCACCCGCCGCGCGAGCGCGACGGCCTCGTCGCGCTGGCGGATGCCGAACCGCTCCGGCCGGCTCGGTCCGCTCGCCAGGTGGATGGGCAGCTCGCCCACGCCGCTCGCGGTGATGGTGAACGCCCGGACCACCGGCTGGTTCGGGTTGCGTACCGACACGAGCATGTGCCACAGGTCGTCGAAGCGCTGGACGTGCATCTCGAAGTCGATTTTGGAGAAGTTGGCCGGATGCCGGTTGTGACTGTGGAAGACGCCGACCTCGAACATGTTGCGCGCCCAGATCTCCTTCTGCAGGCGCCACGCCTCTTCGGCCGGGGCGACGAACCCGGCGTCGCTGTGTTCGCGGTAGTAGTCGCCGTACGCCTCGAACTTGCCCCGCCACTGCGCGCTGTTGCGGGCGTTGCCCTCGAAGAACACGAAGTCGGTCGGGGTAAGCGGGTCGATGTCGGAGATGAGGTAGCCGAAGGACTTCTGCGGATGCCGGCGCCGGACCTCGCCGACCAGCGCGGCGTAGAGCTGCTCCGACAGCTTGATGCCGTGGCCGACCATCGGCGGGTTCCTCAGCACGGAGCACCGTCACCGTGAAGCCGCGCGCGCAGCGCGCGCTTCAACACCTTGCCGGAGCCGGTTCTCGGCAGCTCGCCGACGAAGGTGACGCTCCGGGGCAGCTTGTACCCCGCCAGGTGCGCCCGGGCGAAGTCGATGACCTCGGCCGCGGTGACGTCCGGGCGCGCGGGCACGACAGCGGCATGCACGCTTTCCCCCCAGTGTTCGTCCGGTACGCCGAAGACCGCGACCTCGTAGATGTCCGGTGACCGGTCGAGGGCAGCCTCGACCTCGGCGGGATAGATGTTCACCCCTCCGCTGATGATGACGTCCTTCTTCCTGTCGGCGATGTACAGGTAGCCCTCGTCGTCCCGGTACGCGATGTCGCCAACGGTGTGGTACTCGCCCCGGCGATCGGCCTCGTACTGCTCGTCGGCCTTGTAGTAAGTGTGGAACATGCTGGGCGAGCGCACGAACAGCTCGCCGCGCACATACGGTTCGGTGACCTCGCCGCCGTCGTCGGCGAACAGCGCGATCTCGACGCCCGGGGCCGGCCGGCCGCACGAGCCGGGCTTGCGGAGCTGCTCCTCCGGCGCGAGTACCGTGGCGACGCCGAACTCGGCCGAGCCGTAGACCTCCCACAGCGAGTCCGCGGGGAAGTCGGCGAGGTATGCGTGTTTGAGGGCCTGGCTCCACGGCGCCGCGTTGGCGACGAAGCGTCGCATGCTGGACCGGTCGTACCGGTCCTTCGTCCACGCCGGAAGGTCGCATACCCGGCGCAGCGTCGTGGGCGCGCTGAACGTGGCCGTCACGCCGTACCGGTCCACCAGGCGCAGCCAGTCCTCGGCGTGGAACCGGCGCTGGACGACAATGGTGGTGCCCAGCGCCTGGGCCATGGCGCAGAACCGGGCCGGACCGGAGTGGTAGAGCGGGCCGGTGGTCAGGTAGACGTCGTCGGGCTGGTAGCCGATGAGACGGGCGAGGGGCGACCGGCCGGGGTCGGGGGCCGGTGCGCGCACCACACCTTTCGGCCTTCCGGTGGTACCGGACGTGTAGAAGATGTCCCCACCGCGGACGCCGCCGGTGTGTCGTGTGCCGCCGGAGGCGGCATGCGCGACCCGCGCGTCACCGTCGCCGAAAGTCACCACCGCGCGGGTCCCGCACACCTTCTCGATCAGCCCCAGGTGCTCGGTGTCCACGCAGACGACCTCGACATCGCTGTTGTCGAGGACGTACCCGGCCTCACCCGGCGTCAGGTGGGGATTGAGCGGCACCGCGACCGCCCCGAGCCTGCGGATGGCGCCAATGACCGCGAGCAGCCCGGCCGAGTTCGGCCCGCACCACGCCACCCGGGTGGTCTCGCCGACCGCCAGCTCCCGCAATACCTCGGCGATCCGGGCGGCCACGCGGTCCAACTCGGCGAAGGTGTAGCTGATGATTTCGCCGTCCGGACGGTCCTCGACGACCGCGGTCTTCCCGGGACTGGCCGCCGCGTTGCGGGCGAACAGGTCCGCCTGTGTCGCAGCCATCAGGTCGGGGCCGTGCGGACGGCTCGGCACGCGACGGGGATCGCCATGCCGGTCTTTCTATCGGGGGCCGGGTTTCCGGTCAACGACAACACGTTGCGTGCGGACAACCGCGGATACTCCACAGTTGTCGTCAGGCGGCGAGGAACTCTTCCGCGTCGAGGTCGAGCGCGTGGGTACCGTGCCGGTTCGCCATGGCCACGAACATGTCGTCACCCCGGCCGGTGCGCGGCACGAGCGCCGACGCGACGACCGCCATCAGCAGGCCGCCGAACGCGTAGCGGCGGTACTGGGTCCACGCCGCCGCGGGTGCCAGGTCGACGCCGCAGCCGTGGAGCAGGTCGGTGTACAGCAGCACCATGTCGCGCTCGATCCGGCGCCGCTCGCCGGTCGGCACGCTCCCGCCGAGGAGGTACGCGAGGTCGGTCACGCCCGGCTCGTTGGCGACGGTCTGCCAGTCGACCACGGTGACCCGGCCACCGTCGGTCAGCAGGTTGTCCGCGCGGAAGTCACCGTGCACCACCGTGCGGGGACCGGGCCGGTCGCGCAGGTACCGCGCGACGTGCGGGGTGAACCGGCCGACCAGCGCGGCCACGTCCGGGTCCAGGCGGTCACCGAAGCACCGCAGGAACCGTCCCCGGACGGTCGCGACCAGTGACGCCATTCGCGCGGCGTCCGGCCCGTCGTGGCGGGGCAGCCAGGGCAGCGCGGCCAGACCCGGATCCCCCCAGCGGGAGGCGTGCAGCCTGGCGAGTTCCCCGACCGCGCCGGCGACCTCGTCGGCGGTGCAGCCGACGAGCTGGTCGGCGCAGCGGGCCGGGGCGAGGTCCTCCAGGAGCACCGTGTAGGCACCGCTCTCCGGGTCGTACACGGCGTGGTGGCAGGCCGGGAGCCGTACCGGAAGGGTCGGCGCCAGGTCGCGGTAGAACCCCGCCTCGATCTCGTAGCCGCGGGTGACCCGGGCGGTCGCGCGGCTCGCCGCCGACGCCGAGGTGAGCTTGAGGACGCAGGTACCCGGGCCGGCGCCGGGCGGGTCGTAGGTCAGCCGCAGCCGTACCGTGTCGGCCACCTGGCCGGTACCGATCGGTTCGACCGCGCAGTCGGCGACGTTCGACGCCAGCGCCGCCGAGCACCACGCCGGGGTCAGTTCGTCGAGCGACCGCAGCGCTGGCGCGGTGCCGACCGGCGCACTCATCCGGCCCGGGAGCCGTTGCCGCGCAACGAGATCGGCAGCTCGTACAGGCCGCGCAGGCCCATCGCCGGCTTCCACCGCAGCTTCGCCGGGTCGCCGCTGAAGTCGGGGAACCGCTCCAGGAACCGCGACAGCGCGGCCCCGCCCTCGGTCCGGGCCAGCCACGGGCCGATGCAGTAGTGCGACCCGAGCGCGAAGCCCAGATGCCGGTTGTCGACCCGGCCGACGTCGAGCCGGTGCGGATCCTCGAACCGCTCCGGGTCGTGGTTCGCGGCACCGATGAGCACCGTCACCGCGCGACCCGGCGGTACCGTGACGCCACCGATCTCGAACTCCTCCCGGGCGATCCGCCACGCCGACTGGATCGGCGACTCCAGCCGGATGAACTCCTCCAGGGCGGTGCCCATGAGGCCCGGGTCCTCCTGGAGCCGCTTGCGCTCGTCGGGCCACCGCAACAGGCTGGCGACCGCGTTGCCGATGAGGTTCGTGATGACCTCGTGGCCGGCCGTCACCAGCATCAGCGCGAGGGTCCGCACCTCCAGGTCGGTCAGCTCCCCGGCCGCCCGGCGTTCGAGCAGCCGGCTGAGCAGGTCGTCACCCGGCTCGCTCTCCTTACGCTTCAACGTCTCCACGATGTACGCGTCGAATTCGTTGAACGCCTTCCGCATCCGCCCGAGGCCGGCGCCCTCGATCAGCGGGTCGACGAGGATGATGTACGAGTCGGACCACTCCTGCAGCCGGTCGGCGTCCCCGGGCGGGAAGCCCAGCAGCTCCGCGACGACGAGGATGGGCAGCGGCGCGGCGAAGTCCGCGATGAGGTCGATCTCCTTCTTCCCGGCCGCCTTGTCGAGCAGCCGGTCGATCCAGAAGTCCATCCGTGGCCGCATGCTCTCGATCCGCGGCCGGCCGAAGTCGTAGCCGATCGCGGTACGCATGCGCTGGTGTGCCTCGGGAGGCGCGGCGGTGAGGGTGGCGTCGAACGCGGCCATCTCCTTCGGGGTGAACCGCGCCATCCGGTACGTCATCCGGTTGCGGAACGAGGTGTCCAGCTTGCGGTCGGACGTGAAGCGCTGGTCCTTGAGTACCTTCTGGACGCCGGTGTAGCTGCTGACGAGGTACGAGCCGATCGGGCGGCTGTAGTACACCGGCGCGGCGGCGCGCAGCTCGTCGAGGTGCGGGTACGGGTCCTGGCGGTAGCTCAGGGCGAACGGGTTGTACCGGCCGGCGAACGGGCGCAGCGGCACCAGAGGCCACTGGAGTTCGACCGCCTTGCGTATGGCACCGAGCATCCGCGCACTCCTTGTGGTCTGGGAATCGGTCACAACGGCTGGGGCGCCGCGACACGGCCGTCGACGTACGCCTGCCACATCGGACGCCGCTTCGGCTTGCCGCTCGTGGTGCGCTGGATGGTGTTGTGCGGCACGTCGAGCACCACGCCGTCGGCGCCCTCGGCGGTCCGGCGCAGTACCGCCCGGGCGGTGTCCAGCCAGCCGTCCCTGGCCTGCTCGATGAGCACCACCGCGGTCGGGCCGGCGGCCGCCGATCCGAGCAGCACGGCCAGGCGCGTCCGGGGAAGGCCGGCGGCGACGAGCGCGGCCTCGATGTCCTCGGCGAAGTGGGTACGCCCGCGGATCTTCATGCTGTCGCCGAGCCGGCCGATGACGAAGAGCTGACCGTCGACGAGGAAGCCGGCGTCGCCCGTGTGCAGCGCCCCGTCGTGCCATCCGGTGAGCGACAGCGAGGCGTCGCTCCCGGCGTACCCGGCCGCGATCGACGCGCCCCGTACGACGATCTGGCCGAGGTGGCCGTCCGGCAGCGGTACCCCCTCGTCGTCGACGACGTCGACGCGCAGGCCGGCCAGCGCCGGCCCACAGCCGACCACGTGCTGAACCCCGCTGTCGGTTGCGGCCCGCACGTCGTCGCCGAAGCTGAGCGCACGCGGGTCGACGGCGGCGGTGGTGAACTCCTTGTCGAGAGCCAGCCCGGTCACCGCGAGGGTGGCCTCGGCGAGGCCGTACGCGGGCAGCAGCGCACGCCGGTCGAGCCCGAACGGCGCGAGCAGGTTCGCGAACCGGTCGAGCGTCGCGGGGTCGATCCGCTCGGCGCCGACGATGACCGCCCGCCACTCGGAGAAGTCGAGCCCGTCGAGGGCGTCCGGAGGCACCCGCCGGGTGATGTGGTCCAGGCCGAAGCTGGGGATCGCGGTCAGCCGCGCGCCGGGCTTGTCGAAGCAGCGCAGGTACCGGGTCGGGGTGCGGACGAACCGTTCGGGTTCGAGCAGCCACAGGTCGCCCTGGTTCACCACCGGCGTGATGAGGCAACCGATCAGCCCCATGTCGTGGTGGACCGGCAGCCACGAGGCGGTGGGGTCGTCCTCGGTCATCGCGAGCCACCGGCGGATCGCCGCGACGTTGGCGGCGAGCGCGTCGAACGGTAGCCGCACCCCGCGCGCCCGGCCGCTGGAGCCGGAGGTGAACTGCAGGAGAGCTGAGGCGGCCGGCGACCGGCGGTACGGGTGCCCGACCGGGCCGCCGTCACGGGTGAGGTCCTCGACGGTGAGTGGTTGTTGAGGAAGCAGGTCGGACATCCGCCCCAGCAACCCCGGTTCCGTCACGACAGCGGCCGGCCGCGCGGCACCGACTATCGCGCCCAGGTGCCGCGCGTACTGCTCCGGATCCTGGAACAGCAGCGGCGGCGCGACCGGGCACGGAGTGGCGCCGGCGAGCATGGTGCCGAACAGCGTGGCGACGAACTGCGGACCCGAGCGCTGCACGACGAGTACCCGGTCGTCGGGTTGGACGCCCGCACCGATCAGGCCGTAGGACACCCGCCGGGCGAAGCCCGCGAGGTCCGGGTACGACCACCGGTCCCAGCCGTCGTCCTGGGCGAAGCTGATGCCGTTGCGCGGGTGCGGTTCGTCGATCCACGCGAGCAGCGCAGTGGTTGCCATTGACCGGGACTCCTTGGTCCGTGACCCTAGGGCCTGGAGCGGCGCACGGTGCCCCGCCCCAGCGCGAGGATGACGTAGCACGGCTGGCAGTGCAAACGTTCGACAGACCTTCAGGAGTGAGCGCGTGAGCGAGAAGACAGAGCTGGTCGACCAGGAGACTCGCGCCAGGGTTCGGTCCATCATCATCGAGCTGGCCCCGAATCCCGACGGCGCCCGGCAGGACACCACCACGCGGCTCGTGGAGGACCTCGAATACCACTCCCTCGCGCTCCTCGAACTGGGTTTCACGCTGGAGGACGAGTTCAACCTCCCGCCGATCGACCAGGAGCAGGTGCAGCACATCACCACCGTCGAAGAGGTCGAGGACCTCGTGCTCAGCCTCCTGTAGCCGCCGCGCTCGCGGCGGCCGAGACGTATTCGGCGACCAGCGCTCCGGCCCAGGTGGCGTCGAGCCGCGCGCGGTTGTAGAACAGCACCGCGCGCAGCCCGCCCTCGCGCGGGTAAAGCTGGAACTCACACTCGAAGCGGGTGCCCAGCTCGTCGACGACGACCACCTCGGCGGCGGCGCCGGCCACGGCGTGCCGCCGCTCGCTCGGCTGCGGGACCATCTGGAACATCACGTCGTCGGGGCGGCGGTCGCGCGCCGCGAACGTGTCGGCCGGCAGTAGCTGGTACGGCAGGCGCTGGTGGACGAACGCGCCCATCACCGTGTCGTGGGTGCGCCGCACCACCTCGGCGAACGCGGCCGCGCCGTCGATGCGGTTGCGCAGCACGACCATGTTGGCGAGCAGGCCCACCGTCTCCCGCACGTCGGGCCCGGTCCGGTTGGACAGGAACGAGGCCACCGCGAGGTCGTCGTCGCCGGTCGTCCGGTACAGCACGAGGTAGTAGACGGCCAGCATCACCGCGGGCAGGGTGGTGCGCAGGCGCCGCGCGAGGCGCTGCAGCGCCGCGACGGTCGCGGCGTCGATGTCCGCGGTGACGCTGCCGTCGTCCCGCGGTGCTCCCGGCGGTACCTGCCGCAGCGGGATCCCCGGCGGCCGCGCGCCGGCCAGATGGCGCTGCCAGTACTTCCGCTCCGCGTCGGACCGTCCACTGTGGAGCCACTCCCGCTGCCATTCGGAGAACCGCGGGTACTGCCAGCCGACGGCGGGCAGCCGCGCCCTTCCCGCGCGGGTCAGCAGGTCCAGGTCGCGCAGGACGAGAGCGCACGACCAGCCGTCGGTGACACCGTGGTGCATGTTGAAGCAGAGCGCGTGGTCGTCGGGGCCGAGCCGCCACAGCGTGGACCGCGTCGGCCACTCCGCCGTGTCGATCGGCCGGCGGATCTCGGCGAGGACCAGCTCGCGCAGGTCCGCTCCGTCGGCGTCCACCCGCCGCGGCGGTACCGGACGGGGTGGGTGTACCACCTGGGTCAGCCGGCGGCCCCGGCCCTCGAACGTGGTGCGCAGGCTCTCGTGCCGCGCGGCGAGCGCGTCCAGTCCCCGGGCGAGGCGGCCCTCGTCGAGGTGGCCGCGCAGCCGCAGCACGATCGGGCAGTTCGTCGAGCCCTGCTCGCCCCGGAACTGCTCCAGCAGCCACAGCAGGCGCTGCCCGACCGACGCCGGTACCCGCCGCACCCCGGTCATCGCGGCCACACGTACACCGGCTGGGCGACGAAGCCGCGCAGCACGAGACTGTCGGTGCGGACGAACTCACCGCGCTTCGCGATACCGCCGGTCGCGTCGACGAGGGACCGGAGGGCGGCGGTCAGCTCGACCCGCGCCAGCCGGGCACCGAGACAGCGGTGCTGACCGAAGCCGAAAGCCAGGTGTGGGTTGGGATCGCGCTCGGGGCGGAACTCCCCGGGGTCGGCGAAGACCGTCTCGTCGTGGTTGGCCGAGCCGAACAGGACGAGTAGCCGCGCCCCCGCCGGAAGGTGTACCCCGCCCAGCTCGACCGGCTCGGTCGTGGCCCGCCACAGCCCCTGGACGGAGGTGTCGAAGCGCAGTGCCTCCTGGACGTACCCACCGGCGAGTGAAGGGTCGTCCCAGAGCCGCTTCTGGAGTTCGGGGAAGCGGATGAGCGCGTCGACGAGATTGGTGAACAGGTTGGTGGTGGTCTCGATGCCGGCGACGAGGAGGAAGGCGCAGAACGCCATCACCTCGTAGTCCGACAGGCCGGCCCGGTCGGCCGTGGCGAGCACGCCGAGCAGGTCGTCGCGCGGGCGCGCCCGGCGGTCGCGGATCTCCTTCCAGAAGTACCGGAACATCTCGTACCCGCGCCCGAGCAGCATCCCCTCGTCCACCTCGCCCGGCGCGGCGCGCAGGTCGTCGGTGACCACCGACGCCCACTCCCGGAACGCCGGCCGCATGTCCGTCGGCACGCCGAACAGCTCGGCCAGCACCAGTACGGGCAGCGGCGCGGCGAGATCGCGGTAACTGTCGGCGTCCTCGTCGGCAACCAGATCCGCGACGAGCTGGCGCGCGACCACCTCGATGCGCGGGGTCAGCTTCGCGATCGCCGGGCCCCGGAACGGCGCCGAAACCAGCGACCGGAACGCCGTGTGGTCCGGCGGATCGGTCGCGATGAGCACGCGTACCCCCGGCGCGCCGATGCGGTAGTCCACCGCGCGGGCGCCGTGCAGCCTCCGCTGCGCGCCCATGCCGAGCCTCGACGAGAACCGGCGGGGATCGCCCAGCACCGCCATGACGTCGGCGTGCCGGGACACCGCCCACAGGTCGTGCTCCGGCAGGTACCGCACCGGAGCTTCGCGGCGCAGCCATTGGTAGACGGCATACGGGTCGGCGATTGTCGCGGCATCGTCCGGATCGAACGGGCAGACCGTTGATTGCGCCGTGGAGGCCCCGGGTGTTGAATCCATGTCGCGACAGTGCCCGAGAGTGCGCTGTTAGTCGAGAGGCGACACCGCAAAACCCGCCCGTGGCCCGGAACTGGAGTGAGCGATGAGCGTGGGCACCGTACTCGACCGGCAACTCGCCCGGCTGCCCCGGTCGATCCTGCACGCGGTGCACCGCCAGGTGGAGGAGGCTGAGCGGCAGGGTCGTGAGGTGGTGCGGTTACACGTCGGCGAGCCGGCGTTCCGGGCCCCCGACGCGGTTCTCGCGGCGATGGCACGGGCGCTGGCTGACGGCCGTACGAGCTACACGTCCGCGGAAGGGTTGCCGGAACTGCGCGAGCGCCTGGTCCAGCGGCTGGAACAGGTCAACCGGGTATCCACCACGCCGGACCGGGTACTCGTCACGCCGGGCTCGTCCTTCGCCCTGGCGAGTGTCATGCAGGCGGTGTGCGAGCCGGGTGACGAGGTGCTGCTCCCCGAGATCTACTGGCCGATCTACGCGCAGGGTGCCGCGGTGGCGCGGGTACGGGTACGCACGTACCCGCTGGAGGCCGACCGGAGCATCGATCCCGACCGGCTCTTCTCGGCGGTGACGGGCGCGACCCGACTGGCCGTGGTGAACTCACCGGCGAACCCGACCGGGGCGCTGTGCGAGCCCAAGGTGCTCGCCGAGATCGTCGACCGCGCCCGCCACCACGACGTCTGGCTCATCGGCGACGAGGCGTACGAACACTTCGTGTACGAGGGGCGGCACACGGCGCTCGCGTCGTTCGAACGGGACGTCCCGGCGGACCAGCGCCGGGTGTTCTCCGTCCACACCTTCTCGAAGGGCTACGGCATGACCGGTTACCGGATGGGGTACGTGGCCACGCCAACCGACACCACCGGGGCGACGCTGCGGCGGGTCAGCGAGGGCACCATCATCGCGCCGTCGACGCCCGTGCAGTACGGGGCGCTCGCCGCGCTCGGCGACGAGGACATGCCGCGCCGCGCCCACGCACACGTCCGGGCGACCCGGGACGCGGCGCTCGCCGGGGCGGTGGACGCCGGGCTGCTCGACCGGCTCCCCCCGGCCGGGTGGTACGCCCTCGTCGACGTGTCGGCGACCGGGCTGTCCTCCGTCGCGTTCGCCGAGCGGCTGCTCGCCGACCAGGCGGTGGCCGTGGCCCCCGGCAACACGTTCGTGTCGTCCGACGCGCCGGACCCGCGCTGTGTGCGGGTGGCTTTCTGCGGCGACCGCGACATGACCGTGGAGGGGATGCGCCGCCTGAAGGTGTTCGCCGCGCAGCCCAGCGCCGGAAGCGGGAACGGGATCTGACCGCGATGGCCGGGTACAGCGAGTACTTGAAGCTCGACGAACTCCTGTCGCTGCAGCAGCCGCGCACCGACCACCGCGGCACGGAGCTTGCGTTCATCGTCGTGCACCAGGTGTACGAGCTGTGGTTCAAGCTCATCATCGAGGAACTCGGCTCGGTCATCGGCGCGCTCGACGACGACGACCTGCCCTCGACGCTGCGGCACATGCGCCGGGTACACGACATCGAGCACCTGCTGATCGAGCAGCTCGTGCTCATCGACCGGCTGGATCCCGGTGGGTTCACCGACATCCGGCCGGCGCTCGGCACCGCGTCAGCGGCCGAGTCGCGACAGTACGCCACCATCGAGACGCTGTCGGCGCCGCGACGCGGCAGCCGAAACGGCGGCGCCACCCGCAGCATCTGGACCTCGTTCTGCGCCTACGCGCGGCGCGCCGGCTTCGACATGCCGACCGACGACTCGGCGGACTCGCAGCAGCGGCGCACCCGGACCCTGGTGGAGATCTACCGGGTCGAGCGCGGCCAGCTTGCCGACGTCTGCGAGGCGCTGCTCGACCACGACCACGCCTTCTGCATCTGGCGCCACCGGCACAGCCTGGCCGCCGCCCGCCACATCGGCGACACCCGGGGTACCGGCGGCTCGTCCGGCGTCGCCTACCTGGAGCGCCACATGAGCCGGCGGTTCTACCCGGACCTGTGGTCGGTGCGGAGCTTCTTCGAGGCGGCCGTCCGCGCCTCGTAGCGTGAGCGTTACTTGACGGCGATGATGAGCGAGTCGGGTTCGACGAGAGGCTCCACCCGGAAACTGGAGAACCCGGCCGCGTCGATCCAGCCGGCACAGTCGGCGGCGGTGAAGTTGAACCCGCCCGGCGTGTCCACCAGCATGTTGAGGCTCATCAGCAGGCCGAACTCGTTGCTCTCCCGGGCGTCGTCGATGAGTGCCTCGTAGATCAGCAGGGCACCGCCGGGCTCCAGCGCGTCGTAGCCGCGCGCGATGAGAGCCCGCTTCTGGTCCAGATCCCAGTCGTGCAGGATGTGGCCCATGATGAGCACGTCGGCACGCGGCAGGGGGTCGACGAAGAAGTCACCACCCGCGAACCGCACCCGCTGGGACAGTCCGTTGCGGGCGACGTGGGCCTCGAACGGCTCGCGCACCTCGGGCAGGTCGAAGCCGATCCCGTCCAGATGCTCGTGCGCCCGCGCGACGTGTACCGGCACCACGCCCTGCGCGGTGCCGATGTCGACGAACGAGGTGTACTCCTTCCACGGGAAGGAGCGCGCGAGCGCCATCGCGGTACCGGTGCTCGCCCCCGCCATCGACGCGAGGAACTGGTCCCGCACGGCGGGATCCGCGTACATGCCGCCGAACACGTCGACGCCGTCGGCCGCGCCGTCGTACTGCGGCTTGCCGGTCCGCAACGCCTCGGTGAGCCGGCCCCAGGCACCCCACAGGCGCGGCCCCGCCATGGCGAAGGAGCCGCCGACGAACAGCGGCTTGGTGCGGTCGAGGAACATCCGGCTCTCGCGGGTGTTGGCGTACCGGTCGCCCTCGCGGGTCAGCAGGCCGAGCGCGACGAGGGCGTCGAGGAAGTCCCGCGCGCCGCGCGGGTGCAGCCCGAGTGCGCCGGTCAGCGCCGCGAGGTCCTGCGCGCCCGAACCGAGCTGGGTGAACAGGTCCAGTTCGAGGGCGCTCAACAGGGTACGGGAGGCCCAGTAGCCGGTGCCGATGCTCAGGATCCTGTTCATGATTCCGTTGGCACACCCTCGATCACGGCGACCATCGGGGTCGGCACGATCCGGGTCAGCCGGAAGCCGGCACGCTCGAACAGCGCCCGCAGCTCGTGCCGGTTGCGTACCCGGCCGTTGCCGAGCACGAGCATCTTCAGGTCCATGAGGTGGCCCATGTGGAAGGCGTTGCCCTGCCGCCGTACCGGCTCCAGGAGCAGCACCCGGCCACCGGGTCCGAGGGCGGCCCGGACGTTGCGCAGGATGCCCGCCGCGACGTCGTCCTCGTAGTTGTAGATGATGCGCTTCATGAGGTAGGCGTCGCCGCCGGCCGGTACCCGGTCGTAGAAGCTGCCCTCGGCCACCCGGCAGCGGTCGGCGACGCCGGCCGCGTCCAGTACCGGCGGCGCTCCGGCGACGACCTCCGGAAGGTCGAACAGGATGCCGCGCAACGCCGGGTGGCGGGCGAGCAGCCCGGCGAGCAGCGCCCCGTTGCCGCCGCCGACATCCACCACGGTCCCGAGCGACGCCCAGTCGTACACCGGCAGGACGGCCTGCAGTTCCAGGCCGGTGAAGGTGGCCATCAGGTCGTCGAACTCGGCGCTCTCCTCGGGCCGGCGGGCCAGGTATCCCCAGAAGTCCTCGCCGTGCACGTGGTCGAAGGCCGGCCTACCGGTCCGGACGCTGTACCCGATGTGCGCGAACGCCTGCACGTCGGCCGGTACGGTGAGGAACAGCTTGCGCAGCGACAGCGGGTGGTCGCTGCGCAGCAGCTCGGCCATTGGCGTGAGCCCGAAGGTCTGAGTGGTGACTTCCTCGAAGATGCCTTTCGCGGCCAGGGCGCGCAGCATCCGGTACAGGGCGCCGGGATCGGCGCCGGCATCCCGGGCCAGCTCGTCGACCGTGCGCGGTCCGTCGACCAGCCGGTCGGCGATTCTCAGGTCGGCCGCCACCCCGATGGAGAACGGGATGATGATGTCGGCCAGCTCGAACAGGCGCAGGATGCTCGGCTGGTCGACGTCCAGCCGGTCGATGGTCGCGGCCGGACCCGTCATGAGGCTGCCTCGTTCACTCATCGGCACAGGGCGTGGAAGCGGTGGAGCATGGACGGCGGCGGGAAGGTGATGCTGATCGGTTCGTACGAACCGAAGCCGGCCTTCCCGGAAAGCTCGCGCATCGTGGCCTCCGTGACGATGGTCCCCGACCCGTCGCCCGCCGCCGCCATCGCGATGGGAAGGTTGAACAGCGGGCTGATCGACGCGAACAGCTCGGCGGGTGTTCCCCGGTTCACGAGGGGGTCGTCGGAGGCCGCCGACTCGACGCACAGCAACAGCCCGTCCTCCTTCAGGGCCTGGCGGATGGCCGCCAGGGCCGGTACCGGCTCCGGGATGTCGTGCAGCGTGTGGAACAGGTACACGAAGTCGTACGTGTCGCGTTCGGTGATGTCCTCGGCTCGCAGCACTCGGAAGTCCACATTGGACAAGCCACGCGTGCGCGCCAGTGACCGGGCGGCCTCGACGCTCGCGGCGTCGGCGTCGATGCCGACGACCTTCGACGCCGGGAAGAGCCGGGCGAGGGACACCGTCGACCGCCCGCGCCCGCAGCCGACGTCGGCGATGGTTCCGCCGTCGCACAGCTTGTCCGTGAGGCCGGGGACGTTCTCCAGCCAGCCTTCGAGGAAGTGCTCGTGGAACGGCGCCCAGGTGCGCTCGACGCCCTGGGTGATGTCGATGCCGCTGTCGGCGTACCCGATGCCGCCGCCGGACCGGAACCGCTCCAGCAGCCGCGGCACGTTCTGCACCGCGCCGAAGGCGAGCTGGTGTGCGCCGGCGGTGAACCCGGGGCTCTCCGGGTCACCGAGGAAGAAGACGACCTCCTTGCTCATCGAATACCGCTGTGCCTCGTCCAGGTCGAGGTATCCGGTCACGACGAGCGCGCTGGCCCACTCCCGGACGTACCGCTCGTTCAGCGACACCGCGCGGGCCAGCTCGGCACTGGTCGCCGGGCCGTGCGCGGCGAGCGCCTCGAACAGCCCGAGCCGGTCGCCGATGACTGTCAACGCGACGACGTGCGCGCCGGTGACGTGGGCGTAGATACGGTTTCCGATGTCGACCATCTTTTCCAGGTCGAGCTCAGCGACGTCGACACGCGCCATGGCGTCTCCTTCGTTGGCGACTTCGAATCCTGGCACCGCTTCGCATCGGCGGTCAACGCGCGACTGAGGAATCCGCCACGGTTGCACGCGCTGAGCGGTTTCTGACTGAACGTGACCGGACGCCGTGCTATGAACCGCGCATGGGAGACGTTGCGGGGGACACCGCGGTGAAAGCCCTGGGGGACGGGCGTTATCACGGGTACGTCTGCGGGGATTGGAACCTCTGGGGTCCGGTGGGCGGCTATCTCGCGTCCATCGCGCTGCGCGCGGCGGGCGCGCACACGGCGATGGCGCGGCCGGCGAGCTTCAGTTGCCACTACCTCTCGCCCGCGCGGGTCGACGAGGTCGAGCTGACCGTGACGAGGCTGCGCCGGTCCCGGCGGGCGGAGTCGCTGCGGGTGCTGATGACCCAGCGGGGCTATCCGGTGCTCGACGCGCTCGTGTGGACCGTGGCCGAGGGCCTTCCAGGGCCGGAGGAGAACTGGAGCCCGCGCGCCGCGATGCCGCCACCCGAGGAGGTCAGCCCGTTCGACCCGACCACCGACATCGGTTACGACCTGCTGACCAACGCGAGCTACTGGAACAACGTCGAGATCCGGAAGGTGTTCCTGCCCGGCGAGTCCCGCGAGCCCGGCGGCGAGCCGCTGGTCCGGTCCTGGGAGCGGTACCTGCCCCGGGCCAGCTTCGGCGACCCGTGGATCGACGCCTGCCGGGAACTCATCAGCATCGACGTCGCCGTCTTCCCGGCCGCCGCGAAGGCGTTGGCGAAACCGACCTTCATGGCGCCGAGCCTGGACCTGTACGTGGCGTTCCACACCACGCCGCCGCAGGACGAGTACTTCCTCGTGGAGTCGCGGGGCTCGGCCGCCGGATCCGGTCTGGTGGGTGGTCAGGTCCGGATCTGGTCGATGGCCGGGCGGCTCGCCGCGACCGGCACGTCACAGTTGCTGTGCCGCATGCTGTGACGCTATCCGCTCGGCGAGCATCACCGTCGTCAGGTGGGTCGGTGCCCGCACGATCCTGGGCATCACCGAGGCGTCGGCGACCGAGAGCCCTTCCACGCCGAGTACCCGGCCCCGTTCGTCGACGACGCTGTCGGGCTCGGTCGGCGCTCCCATCCGGCAGGTACCGGTGGCGTGGTTGTAAGAGAAGCAGGTCGCCCGCAGCAGCTCCGGCAGGTCGCCGTCCGGGACGTCCTCGGTGCGCAGGCCCGTCGGCAACCGGGCCGGCCCGTCGAGTACCGACGCGAAAGCCTCCTGCGCGAGGACCCGCACCGCTTCGCGGAGCCCGGCCGCCAGCCGGTCCACGTCGGCCCGGTCGGCCAGCATGCCGAACGCGACCTCCGGCTCGACCTCCGGATCGGGCGAGCGCAGCGACACCCGCCCGGTCGAGGCCGGGTCGAGGAGCGCGACCATCATGCCACCGATCGACGAGGCCGGCCCGGCGTAGTCGCAGGCGTACAACTGGAGGTCGTCGGTGGACCCGCCCGGCAGCCGGGACGAGAACCGCAGTGCGCAGTGTCCGGGGAGCGCGTCCGCGTGGGGGAGGCGCGCCTGCGCCGCGAGCGGGAACATCAGCCACGTCGTGGGGTGGTCCTGCAGGTTGCGGCCCACGCCCGGGCGGTCGGCGACCACCGGAATGTCCAGGGCGCGCAGCTCGTCGCCCGGGCCGACGCCGGAGCGCAGCAGGAACGCCGGGGAGTGGATGGCACCCGCGCACACCACGCCGTGGTCGGCGGCGACCGTCGTCAGTCCGTCGGCGGTCGCCACGTCCACGCCGACGAACCGGGATCCCCGGAACCGCGCCCGTAGGGCCAGGGCGTCCGGCACGATCTCCAGGTTCGTCCGGTCGCGAGCCGGCTCGATGTAGGCGTCCTTTGTGGACACCCGCGCGTCACCACGGCGGTTCCACGCCACCGGGGAGACGCCGGTGCTGCCGGGGGCGTTGATGTCCGCGCCGTGCGGATGGCCGAGACCGGCGGCGGCGGCGGCGAAGGCGTGGCTCGACGCGCCCCAGAGGCTCTGGACGGTCCGGGAGACCGGTACCGGGCCGCCGGTGCCGTGGTAGGGCTCGGTGCCGAAGTCGAGGTCGTCCTCGATGTCCCGGAAGGCCGGCGCCACGTCGGTCCACGACCAGCCGACGCACCCCCCGGCGGCCCACCGGTCGAAGTCGCCGGGCAGGCCGCGCACCGCGGACTGCCCGTTGATGACGGAGCTGCCGCCGACACCGCGCCCGCACAGGTACGCCTTCGGCTCCTGGACGTCGGTGAGCCGCGCGGTCACGGTGGGCCAGCGCAGGTGGCTCAGGCCGATCGCGCGCAGGAAGTTGCCACCCCGTACCGGCGAAGGCGTGTCCTCGGCGCGGTAGTCGGGGCCGGCCTCTAGCAGAGCCACCCGCCGGGACGGGTCCGCCGAGAGCCGGGCCGCCACGGCCGCGCCGGCCGATCCGCCCCCGACGACGACCACGTCGTATCTCTCCGCGGGTACCACGGCTACCGGTGCCCGCGGAGGGTGGCCGGGCGCAGCGCACCCTCGTCGATGTCCCCCTCCCGGAAGGCGAGCACGACCTTCGCGAGGGTACCGGCGAGGAGGTCGGCCTCCTCCAACGAGGTCGTCAGCGGTGGGATGACCATCACGGTGTCGGGTGTGTAGTCGACGAGCAGGCCGTGCCGGCGGCACTCGGCTTCGAGATGTCGCTTCATCGTCATCGACGCCGGGCGGCCGTCCGAGCCGACCAGGTCGACACCGACGTAGGCGCCCTGGCCGTGTACCCCGTGGAAATGCGGCGAGTCCGCCAGCGCCGCCGCGATCCCCTCGCGGAGGTGGTCGCCGACGCGGCGACCGGCCGCCACCACGTCCTCGCGGTCGAAGGCGCGCAGCGTCGCCAGCGCGGCGGCGCACGCGACCGGATGCGCGTCGGTGCTCGACGCGTGCGCGAAGGACGACGAGGCCGAGATGTTGAAGGCGCCGTACACGTGGTCGGCCACGACGACCGCGCCGAGCGCCGCGTACCCCGCCGTGATGGCCTTCGCCAGGCACATGATGTCCGGCGAGACGCCGGACAGCTCGGCGGCGAACAGCCTGCCCATCCGGCCGAAGCCGGTGAACACCTCGTCGAAGATCAGCAGGATGTCGTGGCGCGTGCAGAACTCCCGCAGGGCCTGGAGATAGGCGCTGGGCAGCGGTACCCCGCTCAGGCCCTTCACCGGCTCGACGATGACCGCGGCCACCTCGTCCGGGTCGAGGTCGCCGATGGATACCGTCGTGGCCGCCGGGTCGGGCACCGGAAGGTAGGCGAAGCCCTCGGGCATCGGGCCGAAGAAGCGGTGCAGGATCCGCTGCCCGCTGGCCGCCATCGCCATCATCGTGCTGCCGTGGTAGCTGCCTTCCAGGGACACCAGGATGCGCTTCCGCCTCCGCCCGAGGTTGCGGTGGTAGTTGCGGGCCATCAGCAGGGCCGACTCCACGGCGGCGCTGCCGGTGTGCGTGAAGCGCACCCGGGTCAGCCCGGGCGGCGCGGCGTCGACGAGCGCCCGGGAGTAGTCCACCGCCACCGGGACCGCGCGCTCCCACCGCATGGTGCACACGAACGGCAGCTCCAGAGCCTGGCGGTGGATGGCCGACGCGATGTCCTCGCGGCCGTACCCCAGCGCCATGTTGCCGATGCCCGAGCGGGCGTCCAGGTACCGGTCACCACGCGCGTCGACGAGCCACGGCCCTTCCCCGCGTACCCACATGTCACGCGGGCCCGCCTCACGCAGCACGAAGTGCATCGGCGCGAACCCGTGCCAGAACGGGTGCGTGTCCGGGTCGAAGGCATCGGTCACGGTGCCTTTGGCAGCGGTCATGGTGCAATTTCTGGCGTACCCGCCCCCGGGGAGTCAAGGCGTTGCGAGGTGCTCGGCCCTGCCCGAGCATGACCCAGGTGTCCATCACGATCCATCGCCCGGAGACCAGGCGGGAACTGGTCGGCTTCCTCCGGTTCGCCGACGAGGTGAACGCCGCCCGCTCGGCCCACTGGCCGGTGGTAGTACCGGTGCAGCTCCCGTTCCTGCGAGGCGTTGGCCCGTCGGCGCACGGGCGTACCGTCCTGCCCCTGCTCGCCTCCGACCGCGGCCGCCCGCTGGCCCGCGCGGTGGCGATCGTCGACCAGGCGTACCTCGACCACTGGGGCGAGCCGCTCGGCCACGTCTCGCTGTTCGAGGCCCACCCGGACTCGGTCGACGCCACGCGGGTGCTGATGGACGAGGCGTGCGACTGGCTCAAGGGCCACGGCCTGACGGCGGCGCGCGCCGGCCTGGGCGAGGGTCCCGACTTCCCGTTCGCCATCGACGACTACGAGTCGCTGCCGCCGATGCCGGTACGCCAGAACCCGGCCTACTACCACGCCCTGTTGCAGGAGTCGCGGTTCGGCACCGAGAAGGCGTACCTGGACTACGTCGTCGAGGCGACGCCGCGGAACGTCGCCCGATGGGAGGGCATGGCCGCCTCCGTCAACGACAAGGGCATCCGGATCGTGCCGCTCGGCGAGGTACCGGAGGACCGGCGCCTGCGCGACTTCACCGACACCTGGAACGCCGCCTTCGCGTCGCACTGGGGCATGACGCCGACCACGGCCGAGGAGTTCGCGGAGATCTTCGCGTTCGCCGGCCCGCTCGGCATGTTCGAGCTTTCCGTGCTCGCGTACCTCGACGACCGGCCGGTCGGTGTGGTGTGGACCGGCCCCGAGGTGACCCGGATGGCGCGACTGGCGCCCGGACGGGAGCTGGCGCCGTCCGAGCGGGTCAGCTTCTTCGGTCTCGGGGTGAGCGCGGACATGCGCGGACACGGCCTGGGTCCGGCGATGTCCGCGCACTCCTACCTTGAGCAGTACCGGCGCGGGAACACGCACATGAGCTACACGATGGTGCTGGAGGACAACTGGCCGTCGCGGCGGACGGCCGAGAAGCTCGGCGGCAGGGTACGGGCCACGTACCTGGTCTACCGCCGAGACTTCAGGTAACCGTCGGGCGTCAGCGGCCGACGGTCTCGAACCAGGCGTGCTCCTCGGCTGGGGAGCTGGGCGCCGACAGGTCCTTGAACGTCATGTGGGAGTACCCGGTGGCGAGCAGTTCGCCGGACCGGTCCCACAGCCGGGACTCGCAGCCGAGCAGGCCGTCGCCCGCGTAGCTGCCGTTGCCCTCGATGAGCAGCCACTCGTCGCGGCTGAACTGGTGGAACTCGACGGTCAGGTCGAGTGTCGGCGCGACGAACGGCAGCGGCGGCGTGAACGGCGTGGCCATGGTCGGGAACTGCGAGACGTCGGTGATGATGAGGTACCGGCACGCCTCCAGCCACGGGTCCGCGAACGTCTGCCCGTTCATGAACCGGTCCCACGCGCGGATCCGGGGGTGGCGCTTGGGCAGCAGCCGCAGCTCCTCCTCGGTCTTCCCGGTGGTGTCGACGTCGATGGTGTGGCCCAGCCGGATCGGCCGGATCTCGAAGTTCTTCCACATCGGCTCGTCGCCCATCATCGCGATGACGTCCTCGTCGAGCACGATCTCCGGCAGGTCGTCCGGCGGCGGTACCTCGGCCGGGGGAAGGAAGTTGCCCTTCGGCCCGTACGCCCCGGTGGGCGTGGCCCAGACGAGCGCCTGGAGGATGGCCTGGCCGTCCTGGACCATCCGCACCTGAAGCGACTCGGCCTCGGGCGAGGTCTTCAGCTTGGTGACTTCGAGGTCGACCGGCGCGAACTCGGCTTCACCCAGGTAATGGACCGTCAGGCTGGCCGGCCGCGCCATGGCGGACTCGGCGTGGGCGGCGCGCAGGGCGAGTGACGCCAGGTAACCGCCGACCGGTACCCACATCCTCCAGTCCGTGGACACCACTGCTCGGTACTGACCGTCGCCAACGCGTTCGACGGCTGTCTGTTCCTCGAAGTTGGGCATGCCGTCGTTTGTACCCCCGCCGGATGCCCCAGACAATCGGCGGTGACCGACTGAGGAATCCGCGCGGTTGCGCGGATTCCCCATGCCGAGGGGCGTCAGCGCAGCTGCGGCAGGACCTCGGTCGCGAGCAGTGTGAGGCTGTCCTCGACGACCGCCGCCGGCATGCCGCCGTGGTCCACCATCACGAGGTGCAGGTCGAGGCCGAGCATCCCGGAGATGGCGCCGAGCCGGTCGGCCACCTCGGCCGGGCTGCCGCAGATGGACGGTCCGGTGATGAGGTCCTCGAACGTCGGCGTGGTGAAATCGGACCGGCCCCGCCCGACGTTCATGCCGCCGCCCCACGGCATCAGCGTCTGCATCAGCCAGGAGAAGTAGTTCATGTGGTACGGCCGCCAGCGCTCGCGCGCCTCCTGTGACGTCCTCGCGACGTGGACGTGGCTGGTCGCGCCGAGGCGCATGGTGGCCGGGTCGCGGCCGCTCGCCGCGACCGCGTCCCGGTACCGCGCCGCGAGCGGGCGGAACGTCTCCGGCGGCGGGACGAGCGTGGGCAGGATGAGGCCGCAGCCGCGCGCCGCGGCCGCGTCCACCGAGCCGAAGGACGTGCCGCCCGCGATGAACACCGGCGGGTACGGCCGCTGCAGCGGCTTGGGTTCCAGCCGTACCGTGTCCAGCGGGCTGCGGTACCTCCCCGACCACGAGACGACGCCGTCGCTCCAGAGCTGGGTCAGCAGGTCCAGCTTCTCGTCGAAGATCTCCCGCGACTCGTCCGGATCCTGCCCGAAGTCGACATACGTGCGGCGCAGCAGTCCCCGCCCGACGACGAGGTCCACCCGCCCGCCGGAGAGCAGGTCGAGCGTGCCGTAGTCCTCGGCGATCCGCACCGGATCGTGGTTGCCCAGCAGGGAAACCCCGGTGCCGAGGCGCAGGCGGCTGGTCTGCCGCGCGAGGAACGCGAGGAGCACCGCGGGCGAGGACACCACGTAGTCGCAGAAGTGGTGTTCGCCGATGTAGAAGCCGTCGAAGCCGAGCGCCTCGGCGCGCACGGCGAGGTCGACCAGTTGCCGGTACCGCTGCTCGACGGTCAGCGTCTTACCCGAGTCCGGGTCCGGCAGGTTGTCGCCGAGGGTCAGGATTCCATACTTCATGGGCTGCATCCTCAACACGACCGTCCACCGTCGACAACAACACAACAGCCGGTCACCCACGCGCCGGCCCGGCCCAGCAGCAACTCGATCCAGGGAACGACGTCCTCCGGCGTCCCCATGCGGCCCAGCGGTGTGGTGCGGACCATCTCCGCCCGCAGCTGTGCCACCCGGCCGGCGTCCCAGCCGAGATCGTCGTACATCTCGGTGTCGATGGCGCCCGGCGCGACCGCGTTGACGCGCACGTCGGGGGCCAGTTCCCGGGCCAGCGACCGGGTGAGGTGGTGCAGCGCTGCCTTTGTCGCGCCATAGGCGGCCCGGCCCGGCAGCGCGAGGACACCGCCGATGGAACCGACGTTCACCACCGTGCCACGCGTCCGGGACAGCTCGGGTACCGCCCGGTGGATGAGGGCCAGCGGGCCCACGAAGTTCGTGTACACCATGAGTTCCACGTCCTTGACGTCGAACCCGGCGAGCGGGCCGAACCGGGCCACCCCGGCGTTGTTGACCACGGCGTCGACGCGGCCGAACCCGTCGAGTGCCGAGTCGACGATCCGGTCGGCCGCGTCGGTCGCGCCGACGTCGACGGCCACCGCGCGGGCGCTTCCCGGGGGCAGACCCGCGACCGTACCGGCCAGCCGTTCGGGTCGCCGCCCGACGAGCACGAGCCGCCAGCCGGTCTTCGCCAGCGAGGTCGCCAGCGCCCGGCCCAGGCCCGAGCCGGCGCCGGTGACGATGGCGACGGGT
>JBKPCQ010000062.1:0-4032 GCA_046727455.1 Actinomycetota bacterium
GCGTCCAAGCCGGTCGCGTTCCTGCTCGCCGATCTGGGCGTGACCAAGACCCACTCCAGGCCGCACACCAGTAACGACAACCCCTACTCCGAGGCTCAGTTCCGGACCCTGAAGTACCGGCCGGACTTCCCCGACCGGTTCGGCTGCATCGAAGACGCCCGCTCGTTCTGCCAACGCTTCTTCCGCTGGTACAACACCGAGCATCGGCATTCCGGCATCGCCTGGCACACTCCAGAGTCTGTCCACTATGGACGGTCTGATACCGTCCGGTCCGTCCGAGCCGACGTCCTGGACGCCGCCTACACCCGCAACCCGCAACGGTTCGTACGCGGGCACCCCGAACCAGCCGCCCTACGCCCAGCCGTATGGATCAACAAGCCACCAGACCAGGACCAGACACCGACCACTCAATGAATCCCTGAACAACCCGCCTCAAAAATCTTGACACGCGCCGTCGTCGGCTTCAACTCGCCAGCACACTTCCGTACCCAGTTCAAACGGCTCAGCGGGGTGGCGCCACACGCATACCGCACCACATTCCGCGCCCCGCCCCGGACTACCGGCGAGCACCTCCCGGTAAATCCTGACACGGTCGCCCACTGATCCCGACGGCTCGCCAGGTCGCCCAACGCCAAGATCACGTGTCCGCTTCTGCCGCAAATCGGTGCGCTACGCTGTGTCACTCCTCGCGGGTGGTGCACTCGTATCCGTTTTCCCTCTCGGGCCTCTGGAATGCTCGAATAGTGAGGTGGCCGGGTGGGAGAAGGAGCTGACAGAACGTGAGGAGCGGCAGCGAGCCGGGGTGCTTGGGCTGCCCGTTTGCCGTTGCGTCGGCACCGCCGGGTGATGGCCCGGTGATGGCCGCTGGTGCCGCCGCCAGGCTCCGGGGCCGGCTTGTGGGCGGCTGAAGGCGAATCCAGCGGTGCGGGCGATCGCCCGGAGGCGGGTTGCCCGCACCGCCAGGAACGGCGCTAGCTGCGGTAGCGGAAGACGATTCGGCCTCGGGTCAGGTCGTAGGGGCTCAGCTCTACGAGCACCCGGTCGTACGGAAGGATCTTGATGTAGTTCTTACGGATTTTTCCGCTGATGTGGGCCAGCACCTTGTGGCCGTTCTGGAGCTCTACCCTGAAGGTGGCGTTGCGCAGGCATTCGAGGACGGTGCCCTCAAGTTCGATGCCGTTTGATGTTCTTGCCATCGTCAGCGCCTCCTCTCGTTCGCGGTCACCGGAGGACCAGTTCGAGGTTGCTGCCGGTGCGCCAGGCGCCGATGCCCTCGAACAGCGCCGTGGCGGCCATGTTGGATTCGGTCACCTCGGCCGATGCCGTTTCCTTGCCGATGCGGTGCAGCGCGCCCAGTGCGTGTGCCAGCAGCGCCCGGGCGATGCCGCGGCGTTGACGGTCGGCCCGGACGGCGATCAGCCCTATCCGTGGCAGCCGGGTCACCGTCGCGACCCGCAGCAGACCCACGTATTGGCCGGACTGTGCCGCCACGGCGTATTTCGACGGGTCGAGCACGGGGCGGGCCAATACTTCGGCCGGCATGTCCTGCCATCCTGGGCCGGCCTCGACTTCGTCGCGGATCGTGCGGTCCAGGGCGCGTAGCGGAGCCTCCTCCGCACGGCCGATTGCCTTTATCGTCACGCCGGGCGGCGGCAGAGCCGAGTCGAGGCCCGTGGCGCGTGGGTCAGTGGGTACGGAGTACTCCCACTCGCGGCGCCGGGTCGTGAAGCCGGCTCGCTGCCACTGGGCGGTCAGGTCGAGGTCGGCCTCGTCGACCACGGTGCGCAGAGGCCTCGGCAGGGCTGCCAGCATGGCCTCGGCCAGCCGGTCGAAGGCCGCGCCGTGCCAGGCGTCGATGCTGACGAACATCCGTCCGTCGGGCCGGCGCGACGCCTCGCCGCGGCCGACCACGAGGTCGTCCTCCAGCGCATGCCATTGGCCGGGCGCGACGCGCGAAATCAGCACGGCGTGGCTACATTCCACAGGATTCATACGTTGGTGCCTTTCGGGATCGCCTTTGTTGAGGGCGCTCCCGGCGACACCTACGTCAGTAGCCGGTCCGTGACGACGAGGGGAGCACCCACATCGATACAACGTTCACGGGTCTCACCTCCTCGGGCAGTGTCACGGCGCAAGGGAAGCTACCAGGTCGCCCGTCGCCCCGTCCAACCAATTCCGGCGAGTGCGCGATGCCGCACCCATTCATGATCAAAAAGGGGGGGCGGCCGAGTCCGTACGGCCACGGCGCGGCAGATCGCGCTCGGCCTCGTCACAGGCGGGGTGAGCCGATCCGCCGTCCGTACACCACACGGCGTCACGACGTGCCTGCCGGCAGATGCGCGGACGTGCCGAATTGAGTGCGTTGACGCAAACTTGATGTTTGGTGAGGGTCACCAAGTCCTGGATGGACTCCGCGACCAGCGACGCCCACCCGTCCATCCACGTCAGGATGTCGGTATCAGGGCGGTCAACAGGCTACCGGCGAGCGGCGCGAGGATAGCGAAGGCTGCGGTGAAGACGCTTCCGGCCGTCTGCCGGCGGACAACACGGTGTCGAAGTCAGTACGGCGCTGGCTCCAGTCATGCGACAGCATCCCGTCAGCGGGAACCGGAAAGAGTTGATCTCGCAAGGAGGTAACCGCGTCCTGCCAGGCCATATGAGACGGTACGTAAGCCGATGTGAGGGTGTCTTCAGGTCGAGCGTCGGGCGACGCATCGGCTATGGCAAAGCCCTGCCGGGAGCAAGCCCGAGGTCGGGCCGGACCGTCGGCGGCGACAGCGCCACCGCGGTTGGGTGGCGGCGTGATCCAGTGCCGCGGTTGGCGGACGTGGTGACATGCAAGGCGTGGTTGGGCCAGACTGGCGGCTGGCGCCTGCGGTCCCGGCCGGCGCCGGGTACCCACTGATGAGATGAGCAAGCGATGGCCGCAGCAGGCGTCCCGGTTGTCTTCGTCCACGGCATGTTCCTACACGCCACGTCGTGGGGCGCCTGGGTCGAGCTGTTCCAGGCGGCGGGATATGCCCCGGCGGCGCCGGGCTGGCCGGGTGAGGCGACCGCGGTCGCCGAAGCCCGCGAGCAGCCCGACCGGGTCGCCGAGAAGGGTATCGACGACATCGTCGCGCACTACGCGCAGATCATCCGCCCGCTCGATGCCAGGCCGATCGTCATCGGCCACTCGACCGGAGGCCTGATCGTGCAGCGGCTACTCGGACAAGACCTCGCCGCCGCGGCGGTGGCGATCCAGCCTTCACCGATCAAGCGCGTGGTCAACCTGGCGCCGTCGACAGCAAGAGTGGGCTGGGTCGCGCTGCGCAACCCGGTCAACCGCCGCCGCGCGCTGTCGCTGACCCCGCGGCAGTTCCGCTACGCCTTCGGCAACGCGCTGGCCGCCGCCGAGTCCCACGAGCTGTACCAGCGCTGGAGCGTCCCGTCGCCGGGCAAGCCCATGTTCGAGCTGGCTTCCGCGAACCTCTCCCGGCGGTCGCCGGCCAACGTCAACACCGCCAATCCGACCCGGGGACCGCTGCTGCTGATCGCCGGTGGCAAGGATCACGCCGCACCAGCGGCCGTTGCCAAGGCAACCGTCAAGCTATACCGCCGGTCACCGGCGGTGACGGACTACCAGGAGTTCCCCGATCGCGGCCATTCAATGCCGATCGACAGCGGCTGGCGCGAGATCGCCGACGCCACGCTGACCTGGCTCAGGCAGCACGTCCGGTAGCAACCTTCCAACGCGCGTCCCTCGTTGCCGCCGCATGCGCGATGCACTGTTCTACCGCAATCCGCGAGCTCACCGTGCCTGCTGGTAACCCAGCGTAAGCGGCCGAACCGAAGTGCCACTGAGCCGGTGGTCGCCGTTGAGCCGGGGCGCCGGGGCCTCCTCTTGGCCGCAGCCGAGCTCCTCGACCGCATGCTGATCGTGAACCAGGCTCACCTGCTGCACGCGCTCCGCGAGTACGAAACCTTCTACAACCAACACCGGTCCCACCGCGCGCTCCGCGCTGCGGCACCCCTGCGCCCGCTACCCCAACC